>DATMLK010000193.1:0-7883 GCA_035570215.1 Acidobacteriaceae bacterium | reverse complement strand
CCCTGCCATATCCGCCAGCGCGATCGCACGATGCGTCGCCTCCGCCTCCGCCTTCGTCGAACGTGAGAGCGCATGATAGTGCGGCGCCGTCTTCCCCTCTGCGATCATCTGCGCGACGACGATATCGATCGCACTGCCGTTCTCCGCGTGGATGCAGCACAGCGCATTCAGCTTCGCCGCCCTCTGCATCACCTTGAACATCAGCCCGTCGTCGATCATCAGCACATTCGGATACGCCATGAAGAGCTTGAAGCTCGAGATGCCCTCACGCACCATCGCATCCATCTCCTCGAGCCCCTCGTCATCCGAGCCACCGCTCGGCGAGAGGTCCGTGATCGCCATGTGCAGCGCGTAGTCGATGCATGCCTTGCCCGCAGACTTCGCCAGCCAGGTCGTCAGCGCCTCGCGCATCGTGTGGCCCTTGGACTGGAGTGCGAAATCGATCAGAGCCGTCGTTCCACCCACTGCAGCAGCCTGTGTGCCCGTCTTGTAATCGTCCGCGGAGACAGTCCCGCCGAACGGCATATCCAGATGCGTGTGGACGTCGATGCCGCCCGGCATCACATGCAGACCCTTCGCATCCACAACCGTGTGGCCCTTCGCATCGATGCCGGCGCGCACTTCCTTGACCCTGCTGCCTTCGATCAACACATCCGCGTCGACGCTGCCCGTCGCATTAACGACCTTGCCGTTTTTGATCAGTATTCCCATTGCGGCTCTCCGTGGCTAAAGCCCGTTGCGGTTGAAGATTATCCAGCGGGCTAAAGCCCACTGCTTAATCCCGGTTCGTTGTCTTTGGGATTAAGCGTGGGGCTTCAGCCCCACGAATGAATCGTACAAGGATTGGGGCTTTAGCCCCGGCCCGAACAATCTAGTGATGCCCCGTCGGCATGCCGGCGATCGGACGCCCGGTTCCCTTGGTGCGTTCGTTCCACGTCTCCGGCGGCAGACCCGTCGGCCGCTCCACCATCGTGATGCAGTTATTGACCGGGCAGACGAGCGAGCAGAGATTGCAGCCCACGCACTCCGTCTCATCCACACGCGGAATGCGCGCCAGCGGCGTGGCGTACGGCCCATGCGCCTCCATCGTCACATGATCCAGCTTCGGGATCGGCGTTACCGCAATGCTGGCGCGCGAACGCTTCTCGAACTCCGCCGGCCTCTCGTGGATCTCCACCGGCCCATCCTTCGGTCCAGCCACGCGATCCATGTGGATGCACTGGTGCGCTCCATCCCAGCAGGCAATGTGGCAGAGATCGCAGCCGATGCAGAGACTCTCGTTGATCGACGCCACGATCTTGTAGTTCAGATCGAGATGCTTCCAGTCCGTGATCTTGTGAATGGTGAGCCCGCGGAACTCCTCGATCGTCTTGAATCCCTTGGAGTCCATCCAGTTCGAGAGACCGTCGACCATGTCCTCCACGATGCGGTAGCCGTAGTGCATCGCTGCCGTGCAGACCTGCACCGTTCCGCAGCCGAGCAGAATGAACTCCGCCGCATCCTGCCAGTTCGAGATGCCGCCAATGCCGGACATCGGCAGCGCCGCCGTCGGATCGGCCATTACGGACTGGATCATGTTCATGGCGATCGGCTTCACCGCCGGGCCGCAGTAGCCGCCGTGCGAGCTCTTGCCGCCCACGTTGGGCCGCGCCTCGAACGTATCAAGATCGATGCCGGTGATGGAGTTGATGGTGTTGATGGCAGAGACGGCATCAGCCTTCGCGGCCTTCGCCGCGCGCGCCACCACGCGAATGTCGGTGATGTTCGGCGTCAGCTTCACGATGACCGGGGTCTTCGCGACCTCCTTCACCCACTCGGTGATCATCTGGGCGTAGATCGGGTCCTGCCCCACTGCAGAACCCATGCCGCGTTCGCTCATGCCGTGCGGACAGCCGAAGTTCAGCTCCAGACCGTCCGCTCCTGCACCTTCAGCCCGCTTCACCATCTCGTGCCACACCTCGCGCTTGCTCTCCACCATCAGCGATGCGATCACAGCGTGCGCCGGATATCGCTTCTTCACCTCGGTGATCTCGCGCAGGTTCACTTCGATGGGACGGTCGCTGATGAGCTCGATATTGTTCAGCCCCATCATCCGCTGCCCCGCCCAGTCGATGGAGGAGTAGCGCGAACTGACGTTGGTGATCGGCTCGCCGATGGTCTTCCACACCGCGCCGCCCCAGCCCGCGTCAAACGCTCGCATGATCTGCTCGCCGCAGTTCGTCGGCGGCGCAGAAGCCAGCCAGAAGGGGTTCGGACATTGAATGCCCGCAAAGTTTGTCTTGAGATCCGCCATTACTTCACCCCCAGCTTCGCGGAAATACCCAGCGCCGCGCGCTTGCCGTCTGCCACGGCGTCTACCACCTCGCGGCCGCCGTTGATGCAGTCGCCGCCGGCAAAGTACTTCGGGTTGCTGGTCGCGCCCGTCGCGCGGTCGGCGACGATGCGTCCCTTCTCCAACTTCAGATCATGGAACTTGCCCAGGAACTCCAGCAGAGGCGACTGCCCGATGGCTGGGATCACCATGTCGCACTCCATATGGAAGTTCGAGCCCGGCACCTGCGAGAACTTGCCGAACTCATCCACCTTCACCTGCACGCACTCCAGCGTCTTGGCATGGCCATTGTCCGAGTGCACCGCGACCGGCAGCGTGCCCCACAGGAACTTCACGCCCTCCTGCTTCGCATGCTCGAACTCAAAATCAAACGCCGAGATGCTCTTCTCATCGCGGCGATAGACGATGTGCACATTCCCCGCACCCAGCCGCACCGCGGCCACAGCCGCGTCGATCGCCGTATTGCCCGCGCCCACGACGACCACATTCTTCCCCACATCCAGCTTCGCTCCGGTCTTGATGTCGGCGATGAACTCCAGCGCATCGATCACGCCGCCGGTGTCGTCACCATGTACGCCGAGCTTGTGCATCTTGCCCAGCCCGAGACCGAGGAAGATCACGTCGTACTCTTTTTCGAGACCTGCCAGCGCGGCCTCATCAGCGATCTCTTCAGTGCGGAACTCCACGCCGAGCTTTTCGATCATGGCGATCTCGCGCAGGCTGTCGGCGGTGCGCAGCTTGTACTCGGCCACACCGTAAGTATTCAAACCGCCGGGCAGCGGACGTTTGTCGTAGACCACGACCTTGAAGCCCTGCTGTACCAGCTCCGCCGCGCACGAAAGCGAAGCTGGACCGCCGCCGATACAGGCGATCTTCTCCTTGCGCGCCGGCGAGTTGCGCTTCGGTATCTGCGCGCCGGAGTCATAAAAAGTCTCTATCGCATAGCGTTGCAGGCGGCCTATCTCGATCGGCTGCTTGTTGTAGCGATGCATCACGCACGAGCCCTCGCACAACACCTCCACCGGGCATACGCGCGAACAGCTGTCGGCCAGCACATTCGACTCCAGGATCGTCGCCGCGGAGCCGCGCAGATTCCCCGACGCGATCTTCTTGATGAACTTCGGCACGTCGATGTGCGTCGGACAGGCCGCGGTGCACGGCGCGTCAAAGCAGTTCAGGCAGCGGTTCGCCTCCACGGTCGCCTGCTGCGGCGCAAAGGCCGGATGCAGGTCCGGAAACCGCCGCGCCACCTCAGGATGCTCTGTAAATTTAGCCTGCGTTGCCAAGTACGAGACCTCCGCGCCGCGCTGAAAATTCCGGCGTTAAAACAATAGAAGGCATGCGCGTGGTTCCGCATGCCCGACCCTGCTCACTTTATTATGACCCTGCCGATAAAGCCCGCAAAATCAGCCGGAGAATGAAAGTTATCCGAGGCGCAGGCGGAAGTCAATATCTGCGCCACACGAGTAGTTTAACGAAAAATGCGCGCGGAATTCCGCGCGCGTAAAAAATGAATGGTGGACGCGGTAGGGATCGAACCTACGACCAGTCGATTAAGAGTCGAATGCTCTACCAACTGAGCTACGCGTCCAACTTTGAACTTCCGGCTGTGGGCTGGAAAGTTGGTGTGCAGAGTCGACCGTTACACCGGCCATCTGCTTGGTGGGAGTGAGCACGAAAATCCGCACTCACAGAGCTAAATATATCACAGCAAATGGTGTGGATTTCGCGGCCCCAATCGCCTGCAAACCGGGCTAAAACGTGAACGCCAGCGAAGCTAAAAGGTAAAAGATAGCCCGCCTTCGATCGCGCGCTCTGCCTGCGCAAAGTAGATCACCTGACCGTCCGCATCCGTAGCTACCGTAGCAGCGGCCGGCTCATCGTGGAACGCAGCGTCCACTGCCAGTCATCCGCCGGTTCGTTGGCGGGGCGGCGCTCGGCAGGCAGCCACTCCGAAGGGGTAAAGAGTGTGCTCAGCGTCATATTCAATACCGTGCGGGTGCCGGCCGCCAGACGCAGGTTGTCGCGCACCACACCGCTCAGGATGTCGTTGGAACTTGGGGCTGCAGCCCGTTGCGCGCACAGGGGTAGTGCCAGCGCCAAAAGCAGCAGCGCCGTTATCAGCTCTGCGGATTGGATTCTATTCCGGTTCACGGCAGCACAAGTCACCCTGTGCGTCTGGCCTGCTTCAGAAAGTGAGGCTGCGCCCGCCAGCCGTCGCGCATTCGATCCTCGCGGCCGTGCAGTGCTGCGCGCCCCTGCTGCTTCTACTCTACGACGAAATCTGCCGATTCGGCGATCTGTTGATTGCTGACGCCGTCATTCACCGTGATGCTCACCTGGTACTTGCCCGGCTGCAGACTGGCCAGCGGCATGCTCTTCTCCAGCGTCACCTGGTCCGCATTCGGATTCAGTTTGTTGGTCAGCTCGGTAAGGCTCAGAACGGACGCATTCGTTGCCGTGTTCGTGATCACGTACTGGATCGTGGCCCCGTTCTGTTTGCTCTTGTCATCGATGCCAAGGTTGTAGATCTGCATCCAGAAGTTGAGGTTCTGACTGCGGGTGAAGGTGACCGGCGTGATCGTATTGGGTGAAACGCTCGGCCAGATGAACGTATTGCCGATGACAAAGTTGCCCGCGCCGATCTGTTTGGATGGCACGCGCTCCATCCGGTTCGCAAGTATGAGCGAAGAGGCCGAGAGACGGTCGTCGTCATACTTCGGAACCTCCATGCCGCGCGACCAGTAACCGACCTTGTCGGTATTATTCACATCCTTGATCACGATATCCACCTTGTAGCGGCCGGGACGCAGCGGTAGCGCCTTCCAGTAGAGCGATGCGCTGCTGCGCTTCTGCTCCAGCAGATCGTCCGGCGACGAGACCGTTACCGTGTCCTCAAACGTCTGCGCGACGCGTCCGGAGATGCTCGTCACCCGGCCCAGGATATTCACCGTGCCGATCGAGGCTCCGTCCTTGCTGTTGAAGGTGATCTCGCGGTTGTTGATCTGGATCGTCAGCGGCACCAGGACGGTGTCGTTGGTCACCTTCACAAAGTCGGTGCGAACGTCGAATGGAAACGGCGGCCCGGTCAGTATCTTGTGATCGCTGATGTAGGCGTCCAGGTCCTTGAACTTGATGGCCGGCGGCGCATTCAACTTGGCGTACTGCTCCAGCCGGTCAAACTGCTTGTTATTCTCTGAGGGCGCCAGCGGCCCGTCGCCCAGCTGTTCCAGGCCGCCGCCACTGAAGCGATCCGCCTTGGTCGATTTGCCCTCCTCTTCGTAGAGAGTGGCGCCCGCGCCGGGAACATGCTTCAGTGCGTCCTTCTCCGAGCGGTCCAGGGTCATGTGATAGTCGCCGCACTGGCAGCTGTCGACGAACTCGATGTCGATGTTCTCGCCGATGCCTTCGATATAGCGGTAGTGCCATATCTCAAACGGGAAGGTGGAGGTGTTGCCGCCGCCCTCTTCCAGCGGACGCTCGTACTGTCCGCCGCTGGGGTGCGAGTCGATACTGTCCGGTTTGCCGTAGGCGATGTACATGTGTCCGCGATCGGTACGCCAGCCGGGTACGCCCGCGGCAAAGTGCTCGTTCGCATAGGCGATGCGCGCGTAGTGCTCATCGCGGTACTCATTGTCAGGAGAATCCGGGTCCGGATTGCGGCGCAGCCAGAACTGCTCCTTGAAGTTTTCGCGCTCTTCCTCGTTCGAAAGCGACTTGAAGGCCTTCTCTTCATCATCGGTGATGATGTATACGACATCCTCATTGAGCCACTTCTTGTCTTCGACGGAGAGCTCCTGATGGAGCGCTTTGTTCTGCCTGATCTTTTCAGCATCGCTCAGCTGGCGCTTCAGCGGGTCGGGCTGTTCCACCGTCGGCGGCCCCTTCACCACGCCGTCCGGACTGGACTGGTCCGATGGGCTGGGCTGGGCTGCCGGGCTGGCCGTTGCGGTTCCCGTAGCTGGCGCTGCAGAAGTCGTGGCTGCAGGAGCGGCCTGCGTCTGTTGTGCTGCTGCACTGCGAGGTAAAATACCGGCAAAAACAGCCAGGCACATGCCGGCAACGATGAGGCGAAATCTCTGCATATACGGGTCTGTTCTCTCCAAAAGACTACCCTCCATTGTAGGCCGTGCAGGGGGCGGATACAAGCCGCTGGCGTGGTCCGGAGCCGATCCGTCTGACTCTGTGCATACGGATGCCGCCCCGCTTGATATCATCAACTTCAAGAAACCATCCGGCCTGCATGCCGTTACCGCGCCTGTCGTATTTTCGACGCATGAAGAGCCGTTCTGTTTCGCTGTGAGCACCGCACCGGTGTCGCATACGCCGCCGGGCATGAAAGTTTAGGCATGAGTCGAAAAAATATCTGGATCTCCGGCGCCGGCGGTGCCCTTGCCCTCCTTCTGATCATCGGTCTTGCCGTGTGGATGCGCTCCGGCGTCATCAAGGTCAATACCGCCAGGGCTGCGCGCGAGGATCTGGTCGCCTCCGTCAGCGGCTCCGGTCAGATCAAGCCCAAGACCTACGTCAACATTGGCGCCACCGCCTTTGGGCGCATCACCCACCTCTACGTGAAAGAAGGCGACCATGTGAAGCAGGGCCAGCTCGTCGCCACCGTCGAGAGTGAGGAGCCCGCCTCCGCGGTCGATGCGCAGAAGGCCACCATCGCCGCGGCGAAGACCGACGTGCAGGCCAACATCGCCGCCGAAAACACCGCGCAGGCCGCCGTGGATGAGGCCAGGGCCGACCTGGAGCAGAAGAGCTTCGACTACACCCGCGCCAAGGCGCTCTACGAAGACGAGCTGATCGCCAAGCAGGACTTCGACGCCAAGAAAGCCGCCTACGATGTCTCCGTTGCCACTCTGGCCCAGCGACAGGCCGAGTACGCGCAGGCCGTATCGCAGACCGCATCGCAGCGCGGACACGTCGATCAGGCCGTCGCCACGCTGCGTGGCAATGACTACAACCTCGGCCTTACGCAGAGCCGCGCGCCCTTTGACGGTCTGGTGACCAACGTTCCCGTGCGCGAGGGCGAGACCGTCGTGCTCGGCATTCAGAACGCCGAAGGCTCCACGCTGATGACGCTGGCCGACATGTCCGTCATCACCGCCGAGGTGAAGGTCGACGAGACCGACATCGTCAACGTGCAGCTCGGCCAGAGCGCGGACGTCACCGTGGATGCCCTGCCCGGCCGCATCTTCAAGGGCTACGTCACCGAGGTCGGCGACCAGGCGCTGCTGCGCACCACCGGCGTCGCCACTAGCCAGAGCACGACCGGCACCGAGGAGGCGAAGGACTTCAAGGTCGTCATCACCCTGCTGGTTCCCTCCGACGATCTGCGCCCGGGCCTCTCCGCCACCGCGAAGATCACGACCGCCGAGAAGCCCGGCGCTCTGACCATTCCCATCCAGGCGCTGGTCTCGCGCGACCCCGCCATTGAGCAGATCTACGCTGATCACAAGGGCAAGCCGGGCTCCGACTTCGTGCTGCCAACGCATATCGCGCCAGTGCAGGGCGTCTTTGTAGTGCGCGCCGACGGCCACACGCCGCG
>DATMLK010000192.1:0-5870 GCA_035570215.1 Acidobacteriaceae bacterium | reverse complement strand
GCCGGATCTCCCCAGCCCAACTACCAGCGCTTTTTTGTTTGTGAACTCCATCGCTTTACCGCAACTTCAGCGTGGTCAGCGCAAGCAGCGCAAAGACCAGCGCGCCGATCCAGAAACGGACTATAACTTTAGACTCCGACCAGCCCATCAGCTCGAAGTGGTGGTGCAGCGGAGCCATCTTGAAGATGCGTTTGCCGTTGCGCAGCTTGTAGCTGCCCACCTGCAGGATCACGCTCACCGCCTCCAGCACGAAGATGCCGCCGATGAACGGCAGCAGAAGCTCCTGCTTGATGATCACCGCCACCGTGCCGATCGCGCCGCCGAGCGCCAGCGAACCCACGTCGCCCATAAAGATCTCCGCCGGGTGCGCGTTGTACCAGAGGAAGCAGATGCTCGCGCCCACCATCGCGCCGCAGAAGATCGTCAGCTCGCTCACCATGGGCATGCGCTGCAGTTCGAGATAGTCGGAGAAGACCACGTGACCGCTCACGTACGTCAGCACCGTGAGCGCGCCGGCCGCGATGATGGTGCAGCCGATGGCGAGCCCGTCGAGCCCGTCCGTTAGATTCACCGCGTTCGACGAGAAGCTGATCACCAGCACCACGAAGATCAGAAACGGCGCAAAGGCCAGCGGAGCCAGCACGCTCCACGGATGCGGCGCATGCAGCAGCCAGCCCATCACCAGGTCCGGACGGAAGCGCTTGGCGAACGGGACCACCAGCCGCGTGGAGTAGCTTCCCTGCCGCTGCATCGCGATCAAGGCCACACCAATGATCGTGCTCGCCAGCATCTGCAGGCCGAGCTTCACGCGCGCCGTCAGTCCGAGATTTCTGCGGTGGATCACCTTGATGTAATCGTCCGCGAAGCCGATGGCGCCGAAGCTCACCGTGGCGAACATTACGATCCACACCAGCGGATTCGTCAGATCCGACCAGAGCAACGTCGGCACCAGGATCGAGATGCAGATCAGTACGCCGCCCATCGTGGGAGTGCCGGATTTTTTCTGGTGGCCCTTCGGCCCCTCTTCGCGGATGTACTGACCGATCTGGAACTCGCGCAGCTTCTCGATGACGAACGGCCCGATCAGCAGGCCGATAGCCAGCGCCGTCACGCTCGCGAAGACGGTGCGAAAGGTCAGGTAACGGAAGATGCGGAACATCCGGAAGTACGGAAAGAGTTTTTGGTAGAGCAGCCAGTAGAGCAAGTTTTCCGCCTTCTCGTTACGCGCACATATTTCCGATTGTCATTCTGACCCTGAGCATAGCGAAGGGGAAGAATCTCACCAAGCTCACGTTTGCTACCATCTCGCCCATCTTAACAGCCAAACACCACGTCGTACGATGTGAAAATCACACCGGACTCAGCGCAGATTACTTTGCTTACTTCTCCAGCTCCTTCAGTGCATCTTCCAACCTCACCCCGCGCGATGCCTTGAGCAGCACCGCATCGCCTGCATGCAGATTCGCCCGCAGCCAGGAGCCTGCCTCGGCCGGCGTTTCGACGAAGATCGCCTCTGCGCCCCCGGCCTGTGCCGCCTCAACCAGATCCTTCGCCATGCCGCGTACGCCGACGACGATCTGCACACCCTGCTCGGCCATCCTGCTGCCGCATGCCGCGTGCAGCGCCGCTGCCTCAGGCCCAAGCTCCAGCATCTCGCCCGCCACCACGATGTGCCGCGTGGCCTTCACCGCCAGCAGAGCATCCGCCATCGCGTCCAGCGCACGCGGGTTGGAGTTGTAGCTGTCGTTCACGATGCGTGCGCCATGCCACTCGATGACCTGTCCGCGCTTGTCGGCAGGCTGCATGGCCTCTACAGCCCGCGCACAGGCCGCCAGCGACAGGCCGCTGCGCAGACCCACGGCGATCCCGGCCAGCGCGTTGTAGACGTTGTGCCGCCCCATCAGCACAAGGTGTACCGGCTCTCGCACGTTGCCCACAACGGCGGTGAAGCGAACGCCTTCGATGCCTGCCTCCACAACCTCTTCCGCACGTACGTCGGCGGTCGCGTTCATACCGTAGTACACCGCGCGCCCCGTCTTTCCGTTTTCGTCCATGCCGCGGCCGAACTGGCTCACGTAGGCGTCATCGCCGTTCAGAATGGCCACGCCGTCTGCCGGCAGCGCGGCAACTAGCTCATACTTGGCGCGTGCGATGCCCGCAATGCCGTCAGCAAAGTGTTCCAGGTGTACTGGCGCCACGTTCGAGACCACCGCCCACTCCGGCTCGGCGATCTTCGCCAGCAGAGCGATCTCGCCCGCGTGGTTCATGCCCATCTCGATGACCGCGACATCGTGCTCCGGCTCCAGGCGCAGCAGTTGCAGAGGCACTCCGAAGTTGTTGTTCAGATTTCCCGCCGACTTCAGAACTTTAAACTGCGCGCTCAGCACCTGCCCCACAAACTCCTTCGTCGTCGTCTTTCCCGCAGAACCAGTGACGCCAATGACGCGCTTGTCCCAGATTCGCCGCACAGCCGTCGCCAGCTGCTGCATTGCAGACAGTACATCACCCTCCACGCGCAGCAGCTGCTCCTCATCGATATCGGCAGGCGCACTCCAATCCGCGCGCACCACTGCCGCAATTGCGCCGCGCTCCAACGCAGCCGCAACATAATCGTGCCCATCCAGGCGCTCTCCGATCACGGCGAAGAAGAGCTCACCCGGCTGAATCGTGCGCGAGTCGATGGAGTAGCCGGTCGCAAGCGCGGCTCCGTCGAAGATTCCTGTCGCAGACATCCACTCCGCTGCCTGCTCGAGTGTCAGCCTCATGCCATCCCCTCCAGCATGCACGCTGCCACGGCCGCATCGCTGAACGGCACCGCGCCCTCGCGCAGGATCTGCGTCGTCTCGTGCCCTTTGCCCGCGAGCAGCACAATGTCACCGGGCTTCGCGCTATGGATGGCCAACGCAATCGCCTTTGCGCGCTCAGCCTCGGCAATATATTCAGTCTTCGTCTCGCGGAGGCCGGCAAGTACGTCATCCATGATCGCCTGCGGGTCTTCCGACCGTGGATTGTCGCTCGTCAGCACCACCAGATCGCTTCCCTCGCCCGCCGCGCGCCCCATCAGCGGACGCTTCGCACGGTCGCGGTCTCCGCCGCAGCCGAAGAGTGTGATCACGCGTTTGCCGCCTGCAAGTTCGCGCGCGAGCGCGGTCAGGTTGATCAGCGCATCCGGTGTATGCGCGTAGTCGACTACTACCGTAAACTCTTTTGCTTTTCCCGCGAACATCGCGCGCACCACCTGGAACCGTCCCGGCACATGCTGCAGCGCCTCCGCGCCTGTAGCAATCTGTTCCAGCGAGAGTCCACGCGCATGCGCCGCCGCAGCTGCCGCAAGCAGGTTGTAGGCGTTCACCCGTCCGGTCAGATGCGAATCGATCTTTACCGACCCGAACGGCGTCTGCATCGTGAATGCAGTCTTACCCGCGCGCAGCACCATTTGCTCAGCGCGAAAATCGCCGCTGTCGATACCATAGGTGGCGACTTCACTCCCTCCGGCGCGCGCAAACTCTACGAGCGCCCGCCCGTAGGCATCGTCTGCGTTCAGCACAGCCACGCGCGGAACCGCCGCACCCACGCCCTCGAAGAGACGCCGCTTCGCCGCAAAGTAATCCTCCATGGTGCGGTGATAGTCCAGGTGGTCCTGCGTCAGGTTGGTGAAGATGGCGGTGTCCACGGGCACGCCCCACGCGCGCTCCTGCTCCAGCGCGTGCGACGACATCTCCATCACCGCCTCACTCGCCCCCGCGGCCACGCCATCGCGAAATATCTCCAGCAGGTCGCGCGACTCCGGCGTAGTGTGCGGCGAAGGCCGCACCGCATCGCCTACGCGGTACTCGATCGTCCCCACCAGCACGCACCTGCGCCCGGCGCTGCGCAGCATCGCTTCCAATAAATAGGCGGTGGTCGTTTTGCCGTTCGTGCCGGTCACCGCGCTCACGGCAAGCTGTTTCTCCGGATGCCCGAAGAGGTTCGCGCTGATGCCGGCGAGCGAGCGCCGCCCATGCTCCACCTGCACCACGGGCATGCGCGGATAGCGCATCTGCACCGCGGTGAACGCCTCGCGCGAGTCGGTAACGATCGCCGCGGCGCCCTGCGCCACGACCGCGTCGATATAGTTGTTGCCGTCCGCAGTCTCGCCGCGCATCGCCACAAAGATCGTGCCCGGCAGCACGCGCCGCGAGTCATACTCCACGCCGCTCACCTGCACCGGCGCATCAAAGAACGCATCCGCCACCGCCGTTACATCCGTGAGTGCATCGTTCCAAAGCATTATGATCTTGTCCTAAGGAATTCTAGCCCCCGCTCGCCCAGTTCCCGCGCACTCCTGCAGTTCCCGCGAAAGCTAGCGCGTGAACCGCACCACGACCTCTGTTCCTGCCGGAACCGTGGTTCCCGCCGCCGGCGCCTGATCGCGCGCCAGCCCCGAACCCACCGTCTGCACGCGTAGTCCGGCACCGTTCGCGCTCTCCACCACTTGCCGCAGAGACTCCCCGGCAAACGACGGCACAGCCACCGGGCGGCCCGCATTCATCACCACGGCATTGCTGGAAGGCGGCGTTACTACCGCTGCCGCGGGTGTGGGCGCAGGTGTCTCCGGCGCCGCATCCTTGGCCTTGAACGCAGCCACCATCTTCGCCGGCAGCAGCGCTGCGATCCCTGTGCTCTTCTTCTCCGGAGCGGTTGAGGCCGCAGGCGCAGGTGTTGGCGCAACCGGTTGTACAGCCGCAGGTGCAGGCTGCCCCGCGCTCATGGCAATACGCAGCGGATCGTCGGCGGGCAGTTCGTTGGCCTGCGCGAACATCGCGTTCAGATCGCCCGTCTCCTCCGGCGGTGCATCGTCGAACCCGTCCTTCGGCGCGGTTGTCGTGGCCGCGAGCAGCTGCTTCTGCGTCTTCACCGGCTGATCATGCGGTACGCCGAGATACTCCAGCACCTGTTGCGCCACCTGTTGAAAGACCGGGGCCGAGACCTCTGCGCCATAGTACGAACCCACTGTTGGTGAATCGATCACCACCGCCACCGTGATCGCCGGATTGCTCACTGGCGCCATGCCCGCAAAACTGGCCACGTACTTCGTTTTGGAGTAGGTGTGCGTCACCACGTCGATCTTCTGCGCCGTACCCGTCTTGCCGCCTGCGCTGTAGCCGTTCAGTGCAGCCTCTGTGCCTGTACCTTCGGTCACGATGCCTTCCATCATCTCGCGCATCTTTGCCGCCGTCATCTCGCTGATCACGCGGCGCGATCCGTCTGGCAACGGCGATGGCAATTCGTTCTCCGGATGAAACGCCTCTGGCCGCAGGCCGCCGTCCGGATAGGTCACGCCCTTTTGCTCGTCCGTCGACTGCAGCAGAATATGCGGAGGCATATACTCACCGCCATTGGCGATGGTGCTCACCATGGCCGCCAGCTGCACCGGCGTCACTCCCACCTCCTGCCCTATCGCCAGCGAGAGGATGCTGGTTGCGTCCCAGCTGTGCGGCGAACGCAGCAGACCGCGCGTCTCGCTGGGCAGCTCAATGCCGGAGCGATCGCCGAAGCCAAAGGCCTTCATGTACTGGTAGAACTTGTCCGGTCCCACCTTCAGCGCCATCTTCGCCGCGCCCACATCGCTCGAGTGTTCGAGCGCGTACTGCACCGTCACCCGTCCGAAGCGGTCGGACTTGTCGTCATGCAGCGTGCGGCCGTACATCGTCATCGCACCACCCTGGCAGTCCACAATGTCAGTCGGCTGCACGCCCGCCGCGTCGATCGCGGCGGAGTACGTGACCAGCTTGAAGGTCGATCCCGGCTCATAGATATCGCTCACCGCAAGGTTCGTCAGCGCATCGGGGTCCATGTGGCGCGAATCATTCGGATTGAACCGCGGCGAG
>DATMLK010000191.1:0-10209 GCA_035570215.1 Acidobacteriaceae bacterium | reverse complement strand
CGCGCCCAGAGTACTCTCCAGGTACGACCCGATGAACCAGAGCGAGAGCATGCTGAAGAGAATGTCCAGGATGCCGGCGTGGATGAAGCTGCAGGTGACGAGTTGCCAGAGCTGTCCGTGGAGCGCGAGGCGCGGCGTGAGCGCGAGATGAATCGCCAGTGAAGACGCAGCATTTGGCGCGGCGATACCGAGAATGCTGAGGGCGAAGAAGACGGCGACGTTGGCCAGCACCAGCCTGCGGATGAAGCCGCTGAAGGGCGGGAAGGTCATCGAAAGGGTCGTGGAGCGCGGCGGCATATGGTTATCTTAAAGCACAGCAGGCGAACAAGATAGATGGAGCTTGACGCGAGGGCGGGAAGGCTTTAAAACTAGCCAAGCTGTTAGGATTTTATGGGCTGCTAGGATTCCGCAGGGAGGAATTGACCGATGGCTGTGTGTCCAGAGTGCGATAACCCACTGGATATTGATGAAGATGAGGTGGATGAGGGCGAGGTCATCGTCTGCGACGAGTGCGGTACGCAGGTGGAGGTGGTGACGACCGATCCGCTGGAGATCGCCGTGGTGGATGAGGCAGGATACGATGATGAAGACAGCGACCTGCCCGGCGCTGAGGACGACGAAGAGTAGCAGCTACCGGTTCGAGCGATTTCGGTTTAGTGCGAAGGGTTGTGGGATGAAGCGTCTGATTCTGTCAGCGATGCTGGTGTGCGCGGTTGCAGTGGGCCCAGTTGGAACGGACGCCTTTGCCGATACGCGCGGGCCGGTGCAGCGCGTGGTGAGCGGGCGCGTGGTGGATGCGCACGATCAGCCGGTGGGGAACGCCGTCGTTTACCTGAAGGACCTGCGATCGCTTACGGTGAAGAGCTACCTGGCCGCGCCGGATGGAACGTACCGGTTCGGGCAGCTTTCGTCGACGACGGATTATGAGATATGGGCCGAGGTTGGCGGGAAGAAGAGCAAGACGAAGGGTATTTCTTCTTACGATACGAAGAGTGAGTTCCACATCGACTTGAAGTTCTAAGCGAGCTGGTTTTTGATGATGGATTCTGGACGGTAAAAGCGTTCCACGTGGAACAGTTTTACCGTGGGACGCGCGCTCAAGAGGCGCGCATTTTTCTGCGCATTTCCGCGATTTGGGTGGCGTAGTTTTTCGTTGCGAAGCGGCTGGGTTGGGCATATCTTTGGGGCGTCCACCATTTCTAGTTTGAAAGAGGCTTTATGCGCGATGAGACTGCGCATATATGGGGCACCCGCATTTTGGTTAGGAAGCCTGAGGCGGCATGGGTGGTGCGTGGGTTCGTCTGGATTCTTCGCGCTGCGCGCTCAGAATGACGGCCAAACAAACAACTGCAAAAGCAAAGACAAATCCGGGGGTCCTTCGCGCTATGCGCTCAGGATGACGACGGTTTAAATAGAGTGGCCACGGCGGTTGCCGTGGCCACTCTTGCAAGTGCAAAAGCGAGAAGCAGATTCCGGCGTTCGCCGGAATGACAAACAATAAACAGTTACTGCAGCAGCGTGCCGTTCTCCGGTTGGGACTTGGTCTCTTCCGGGGGGATGACGACGGCGGCGGCGACCTTGTCGTCGGAGTCGAGGCTCAGGAGCTTGACGCCTTGCGTAGAGCGGCCGGCGGCGCGGATGGTCTTGGTGTCCATGCGGATGATCTTGCCGAACTGGCTGATGACCATGAGCTCCGAGGTCTCGTCGACTAACTGGATGTTCGTTACCTTGCCGACCTTGGGTGTGGCCTTGAGGTTGATGACGCCTTTGCCGCCGCGGGATTGGAGGCGGTAGGCGTCGACGTCTGTACGCTTGCCGAAGCCGTTCTCGGTGACGGTGAGGATGAGGCACGGGGTGAGACCGAGCTTCTCGTCTAACTTTTCGAGCTTCTCGAGTGCGGCTTCGTCGGCTTCCTGCTCGGCGGTTTTGGGTTCGGCGCCGGCGATGGCCTTCTGTGCGTCCTTGGTGAGGCCGGCGGCGGCGGCGCGTTCGAGACGCAGCGCATTGCGGGCTTCGGTGGAGGGGGTGACGGCGGTGCCGACGACGTAGTCGTCTTTGCGGAGGTCGACGCCGCGGACGCCGTAGGCGGGACGGCCCATCGAGCGGACGTCGTTCTCGTTGAAGCGGATGGCGAGGCCGTCGTGGGTGGCGAGGAAGATGATCTGCTTGCCGTCGGTGAGGCGGGCGGCGATGAGCTCGTCGTCTTTCTCGACGCCGATGGCGATGATGCCGCGGGCCATGACGTGGGAGAAGTCGGTGAGCGGGGTGCGCTTGACGGTGCCGTTGCGCGTAGCAAAGAAGATGAACTTGGCTGCATCATCTAAATCGCGGATGCCGAGGTAGGTGACAATCTTTTCACCGGGCTGCAGAGCGAGGAGCGAGGCGATGGCCTTGCCCTTGCCGGCGGCGGAGACGTCGGGGATCTCATAGACCTTGATCCAGAAGACACGGCCGGTGTTGGTGAAGCAGAGCAGGTAGGCGTGGGTGCTCTCGACGATGAGCTGCGCGACGAAGTCTTCTTCGCGGGTCTTCATGCCGAGGCGGCCCGTGCCTCCGCGACGCTGCTGGCGGTAGGTGGAGATGGGTGTGCGTTTGAGGTAGCCGGTGTGGGAGACGGTGACGGCGACCTGCTCGTCGGCGATGAGGTCTTCAAGCTCGAGCTCGGCGGACTCGTCGAGGATCTGGGTGCGGCGGGCGTCGCCGTACTGGTCGCGGATGGCCTCGAGCTCCTTGATGATGACCTTGCGGAGCTTTTTCTCGGAGGCGAGGATGGACTCGTACTCGGCGATGTTGTCGCGAACCTGGCTAAGTTCCTTGAGGAGCTCGTCGATGGAGAGCTGGGTGAGGCGATAGAGCTGCAGCTCGAGGATGGAGTCGATCTGGCGGTAGCTGAGGATGAGCGTGGGGTTCAGCGCCATCGTCATGTCGATGCCGTACCTGGTGGCGTCGAGCTTGACGCCTTTTAGTTCGGTGCCCTTGAGTGCGATGGTCTTGCCGGAGAAGTACTGGAAGAGATTCTCGCGGGCGTCCGAACGCGAAGAAGAAGAGCGGATGGTCTTGATGACAGCGTCGAGGTGGTCTAAAGCAATTTGATAACCGAGGAGGATGTGCTCGCGGTCGCGGGCCTTCTGCAGCAGGAATGCGGTGCGGCGGCGGACGACCTCAATGCGGTGATCGATGAAGGCGCGGATGGCGTCGGGAAGCGAGAACTCCTTGGGCTGGCCGTTGTGCACGGCGAGGAAGATCATGCTGAAGGATTCCTGCATCTGCGTGTGCTTGTAGAGCTGGTTGAGGACGATCTGGGGCTCGGCGCCGCGCTTGAGCTCGATGACGATGCGCATGCCGTCGCGATCGGATTCGTCGCGGACGTCGGAGATCTCGTCGACGATCTTCTCGTGCACGAGCTCGGCGATGCGTTCGATGAGTTTGGATTTGTTGACCTGGTAGGGGATCTCGGCGACGACGAGCTGCTTGCGCTCCTGGCGCATGTCTTCAATGGCGACCTTGGCGCGCATGAGGAAGCGTCCGCGGCCGGTCTTGTAGGCGTTGGCGATGCCGCTGCGGCCGTAGAGGAAGCCGCCGGTGGGGAAGTCGGGACCCTGGACGTGCTGGAGCACTTCGGCCAGACCGGCGGCGGGGTTGTTGACCATCTCGATGGTGGCGTTGAGTACCTCGGTGAGGTTATGCGGCGGGATGTTGGTAGCCATGCCTACCGCGATACCTGAAGACCCGTTGACGATGAGGTTGGGGATGCGCGCAGGCAGGACGGTGGGCTCGGAGGCGGACTCGTCGTAGTTAGGCACGAAATCGACGGTGTTGAGGTCGATGTCGGCGAGCATTTCGCCGGCGATGCGGGTCATGCGGGCTTCGGTATAGCGCATGGCGGCGGGCGGATCGCCGTCGACGGAGCCGAAGTTGCCCTGGCCGTCGACCATGGTGTAACGGAGCGAGAAGGGCTGCGCGAGGCGGACCATGGTGTCGTAGATGGCGGAGTCGCCGTGCGGGTGATATTGGCCCATGGCGTAGCCGACGACCTTGGCGCACTTGGTGTACTTCTTGTTGAACTGGAGACCCATCTCCTGCATGGCGAAGAGAATGCGGCGGTGGACGGGCTTGAGGCCGTCGCGGACATCGGGCAGGGCGCGGCCGATGATGACCGACATGGAGTAGTCGAGATAGGAGCGGCGCATCTCCTCTTCAATGTTGATGGAGATGAGGTGAGCGGCGCCGGGGCCTTGCATCGCGGTGGCTTCGGGCGTGGGCGCGGGGAGGGGGAGTTCGGGGTTCTGATCGTCTGCCATGTAACTACATTATAGAGGGTTTGGGGAGGGGTTTAAAGGGGTGGAAATCAGGGTGATTCCTGCTGATTTTACTGGGGAAAATGAGAGATTTGAAGGATTGGTAACCCACCCGTTCGGAATAACAAAAATACGCGCTCAGCTGTGGTGGATGCGGCCGGCTTTGAGCCAGTAGTAGCGGCGCCAGCAGTTCATGCAGCGGACGCGGCGGATGGCGAAGAGGCGCAGCAGGGTGGTGATGGGCGTCGGCATGGAGATCTGGAACTCGGTGGCGCGGCAGAGCGGGCAGCGTTCGCGCACCACGAAGAACTGTGGGATGCCGTTGTGCCAGTTGAGGTCTCTGAGACGCATCGGGCTGCCTCCTCTCAAAGCTTGTGTGGGCGGCGCGGCATGTGGTTGATGGCAAGCGGTATTCCATCGACGGAGATGCCGGGACGCGATCGAACGCATGTGCTGGTCTTGCAGGCCAAGGCTAACTTCTGGAAAAGGGTCGTACTTTGCTTGCCGGATCGCCGCTTGCGAGATCGCTGCTTGCGGAATCGTCCGGCTTCCACGGCACTTGAGTGTGCTCTGAGTAAATCCGCGGCGGCCGTACGGCACACGGAGGGCACTGCGGTTTAGCGCATTGCGAGCAAAAGCAGAGTTACTTCTATAGATCGAAAATAAATCGTTCCGGCGGGTTTGTCTATGAATTTTGGACGGCCCGGGCGCAGGATCAGGGCAAAACGTATCTCAGCGGCTGAAGCCGCTTGTCCTTGCATATCGTTACGGCACGGCTCAAGCCGTGCCCTTAAGCAAGGCATTCAAAGACGGTCGGATATCCCACCTATGCGCGCTATCACCCCTGCGAACAAAGACATTCGCCTGGGACGCCGATGCTGCGCATATAGGGGGCATCCAATTCCGTGGGATTACGCAGGCTTGGGGATGTAGAATCCGGCGCAGCGGTAGTTTCACTTGTTTCGTTTCTTTATTTTCAGGGCATTTAAATCCTCTTTGGGCGTAAACCGGGGGCGGTATCCGCCGTCAGTTGAGGTAATGGAGCGGGCTATCTCAAGCAGGGATATAGGGCTTCTGCGGGATGCACATGCGGGCACCACGGAGCTGGACGACGTAGAGCTGCTCTACAGACTCTATGGCGCGAAGGTGACGCGGTTCCTGGCGTTCTCGCTGAACGACAGCGACGCGGCGGAGACGCTGACGCAGGAGTGTTTTCTGAAGGCGTACCGTGCGCGGGCGCAGTTCCGCGGCGAGTGCGCGGTGGGGACGTGGCTGATACGGATCGCGTTCAACCTGATGCGCGACCACACGGGGACGGAGAAGTTCAAGTTCTGGAAGCGTGTGCGTGCGCAGGCGGTGGATGTACACGAGGTGGGCGAGCGTCTGGCGGGGCAGCAGCGCACGGCGGAGTCGCAGATGCTGACGCGCGAGCGGCTGGCGGCGGTGTGGGCCGCGGTGGAGACGCTGAGCGCGCGGCAGCGGAGCGTCTTTCTGATGCGGTTTGTGGAAGAGATGGAGATGCAGGAGATCGTGGAGGCGACCGGCATGCAGATGGGAACAGTGAAGAGCCATCTGCACCGGGCTTTGGCGGCGGTTCGCGAGAGATCTGCGATGGGAGGATTGCAATGAGCGTTATTTTTTCTTCGAAAGACAGGCATCTGACGGATGAAGAGCTGGACGCGGTGGTGATGGGTGATGGCAATGCGCATGCTTCACATGTGCAAGAGTGCGAAGCGTGCCGCGCGAGGCTCGAGGAGATGCGCGCGATGGTGGGCAGCTTTCGCGAGGGAGTGCTGCTGTGGTCGCCGAGTGAGTCAAAGGCAACTACAGGGGTCCTTCGCTTGGCTCAGGATGACGGCAAAAAAAGATATGGCTGGAGGATGATGCCGGTGATGGCATTGGCGGCGGCGCTGGTGGTTGGCGTAATGACGCCGCACTGGATGCAGGAGCGTTCTGCGAACGAGACGGCCGCTAAGACTATGCCGGGTACGGGCATCGCACCCATGTCTCAGAAGCGAGACATGGGGCACCCGCAGACGCAGACCGTGCAGACGCCCGCGGCTCAGCCTGTAAACGATGATGCGCTGATGCAGCAGGTGCAGCAGCAGCTGGATGAGAGTGTGCCTGCGTCCATGGCGCCGCTGACGGCGCTGATCCAAACCGAGGATCCGCATAAAGCGGCCCGGCAGGCAAAGGAGAACTGATGCGCGTATCAAAACTGATGTTCTTTATGGGGCTGGTGATGGTGTTGTTCGCGGGTGGCGTGCAGGCGCAGATGGGGCCTCCGCCGTGGGGCGGACCTCCACCGCCGCGTAACGCGCCGCCGGGACAGTGGTGGCAGAATCCCGAGATCGCCAAGCTGCTGGCGCTGACGGGCGACCAGAAGAGCGCGATCGATGGAGTGATGCAGCAGAACCGGCAGCAGCTCTTTGATCTGAGCATGGCGGTGCAGCGCGAAGACTTTGCCATGCAGGGTCTGATGAACGCGGACCAGCCGGACGAAGGCAAGATCCTGGCGGAGGTGGACCACCTGGCGCAGGCGCGGGCTGAGTTGGAGAAACAGAACGCACGGATGCTGCTGGCCATGCGCCGGGTGTTGACGACAGATCAGTGGCGGAAGCTGCAGGAGTATCAGCAGGAGCATCCGCCGCAGCGTGGCGGACCGCCGCCGCGGTAAAGCAAGACCGGCTTCAGTTGCGGCGAAAAGCGAATACTCTTGCCGGCGCGGAGGAATCTCCGCACCAGTTTATTTGTGGGGAAACGATGGTGCGATGGGTGTGGCCGGTGGTCTTCGGCATTGAGGGAATCGTTCTGCTGGCTGGCGGATTGGTGGGCCGGCAGCGGCGCAACGCTGCGCTGCGTGTGCTGGCGACTGGGCTGGAGCTGAGGCCGACGCGCGCGCCGGGGTTGAGCCAGACGCTGGCGTTTGTACTGATGTTCTGCGGGGTTGTGGGGCTGGCGGCCTGCGTATGGAGCATTGGGTGGCTGGGCAAGTGAAGCAAAGACGGTCGTCGCTGCGCGACGATGTCCCACTCATCGCATGAAGCCGCGATGAATGGGGCACCCGGCAGATAAAAGCAGATTCCGGCTTTCATCACCCCGACTCGCCGGAATGACAAACAAAAACAAATACTGAGATTCTTCGCGCGATGCGCTCAGAATGACGGCCATCTATTTATTGTGCGAGCGCGGGCAGTGTGGCGAAGCAGAGCAGCGCCTGCGTGAGCACGATGGCGGCGCTCAATCCCAGGAAGAGCTTGCGGTGTTTGGTCTCGAGGGCGTCGGAGAAGACGCCTGCGATGAAGGTGAAGAGAAACGGCAGCGCCCAGAGCCAGGGCTGGCTGACGACCTGGGTGGTGATCAGCGGAAGAAGCGAGAGTGCAACGAGGAGAGGCGCGGTGTTGCCGAAGTAGCGGGAGCGCCTGATGGAGACGTACAGCACGAGCGCGATGACGGCGGCGATGGTGATGGGCGCATTGGTGATATCGGAGAAGAAGTGCTGGGCGCCGGCGAGAGAACAGCCCATCAGCGCGCCGCCGCCGGTGAAGATGTAGCTGAAGGGTTCGGGGCGGAGGCTGTAGCTGCAGAAGAGAATGACGAGAGTGCCGACCGAGGCGAAGATGAGGATGGGAATGGTCTGCGAGCGGCGGCGTTCGGCGAGGTAAAGAAGGAAGACCGCGGCCCAGACGAGTCCAACGATGGCGGCGCTAAGATGGGCACAGGCGGTGAGGCCGAGGGCGAGCGTGATGAGGATGATGCGCGGACGCCACTTGCGGCGCGGACCCTGCAGGGCGTGGGCGACACCAATCGCTGTATAGCAAAGGCCGTAGAGTCCCCAGAGGGCGAGGATCTCATTGTTCGGCGTGACGGCGTACTGCACGATGCTGGGGCAGAAGCAGAAGAGAGCGAGGGCGAGCGCGCCGCCTTCATTGCCGAAGAGACGGCGGGCGACCCACCAGAGGCCGGCGGCGATCCAGAGAGCGAAGGCGATGAAGGGCGCGTGCAGAAGATACTTGATGCCGATGAGCTGGTGGCGCGACTCCCACGTGGAGCCGTTGACGGCCTGGGTGTAGAGGCGGTTCTCCGGCGCGCGGAAGAGATCGGTGAACGAGAGAGCGAGGCGTTCGGCGGTGAGGGGAAGGGCAGCGAGGCGGTAGGCGAAGGTACCGTCCTGCATGTTGCCGCAGGTGGTGAAGTAGCCGGCGAGGGGGGATGGGCGCTCCCACATCTCGCGGCCGCAGCGGGCGAAGCGGTAGTCGGTCTCGGAGAGTTGCTGGTGGTGGACGACGTAGAGGCACTGCGCGAGGAAGATCAAAAGGAATGCGGCGGCGATGCGCTGGGGACGGCCGATGCGGAGGTTGAGTTTGCCGACGTGCATTGTTACCAGTTTAGAGGCAAAGACAAAGGCCCACCACGGATCAAGTGCAAGCACGCGGATTTACACGGATTTAAAGACGGATACGGGTGAAAAGCAAAGACAAAGGCAAGAGCGAACCACGGATTGCGCGGATGCACACGGATCTTCTGAGAGGTTAAGTGCGATTGCGGACGATGTATCTTTAATAGATATGGATTCGCTGAGTTTCAGGCCGGGGCGGGCGTTTTTGCCGTCGAA
The DNA here is from genome assembly GCA_035570215.1 of Acidobacteriaceae bacterium. Classification (GTDB taxonomy): domain Bacteria; phylum Acidobacteriota; class Terriglobia; order Terriglobales; family Acidobacteriaceae; genus JARLFX01. Next base: position 1,296 of record DATMLK010000191.1, on the reverse strand, counting down.
CTCGACGACGGTGCCGTGGACGGTGGTGTTTGAGGATGAGGGCGTGGCGGGGTACTTCTATGCGTGCGACCGGTCGCGGGAGACGCAGGAGGAGTCGATCCTGGATGCGATGCTGATCTATAACGTAGACGCGGCCCGAAGGGCCACGGGGAACTCCGACGCGGCGAAGAAGGCGGCGGGTGATGGTGAGTTGATCGCGAGCGTGCAGTGGTCGAAGGATGGGCTGCTGGCGGCGTTGTATATCGATGGAAGCGCGCAGGCGATCTTCGATTTCGGGCTGAGGTGCGGCTACTGCAAGACGAACTTCCCGAATTTTCTGGATGATCAGGGGAGCGGTTGGCGGAAGGATTCGCACGCGTGGAATGAGGAGTTGCTGGCACGGTTTGAGGCGGAGATCTACGCGTAGGTTTTTGCCGCATCTGACAAGTGCGGTCGCATTTCGGTTAGGAAGCTTTGAGCGGCTTGGGTAAAGATGGGTTCATCTGGATTCTTCGCGCAAGTGCGCGCTCTGAATGACGGCCATTTAAATAGTTATTTGCATTGGAGCGGTCTTCGCCTTAGCATCGCCTGAGTGGAATACTCCAAGAAAAAAGCGATCGACCTGAGCGGTAAGGCTAAAAGCGCGAGCCGCGGTGCGGATGCGGAGCGCATTGTCTCGGCCGGGAAGGTTGAGGATGATGATGCGTTCGAGCTGAAGCTGCGGCCGAAGCGGTTGAACGAGTTTATCGGGCAGACGAAGGCGAAGGAGCAGCTGGCGATCGCGCTGGAAGCCGCGAAATCGCGCGGCGAGGCTTTGGATCATGTGCTGCTCTTTGGGCCGCCGGGGCTGGGCAAGACGACGCTGGCGACGATCATTGCGAATGAGCTGGAGGTCGGGTTTCAGCAGACTTCGGGGCCAGCGCTGCAGATACAGGGCGATCTGACGGCGATCCTGACAAATCTGCGCCAGAAGCAGGTGCTGTTCCTGGACGAGATCCACCGGTTGCAGCCGGTGCTGGAAGAAAAGCTGTATACCGCGCTCGAGGATTACAAGCTGGACATCATCATCGGGCAGGGGCCGGCGGCGCGGACGCATGTGATGGAGATACAGCCGTTCACGTTTGTGGCGGCGACGACGCGGCCGGGGTTGCTTTCCTCTCCGTTGCGGAGCAGGTTTGGGATCCTGCTGCGGCTGGAGTTCTATACGGATGATGAGCTGCGGTACATCGTGCGGCGTTCGGCCGAGGTGCTGGGTATTGCGTGCGATGAGGATGGCGCGGCGGAGATCGCGATGCGGTGCCGTGGGACTCCGCGAAT
>DATMLK010000190.1:0-3848 GCA_035570215.1 Acidobacteriaceae bacterium | reverse complement strand
TTGTTCGCCTTCAGAAAGTCGATCAGCTCGCTCAGTTCCTTCAAATCTTTCGGATTCATCTTGGCCTTTTCCTCATCGCTGCTTCTAGATCGTTGTCCATGCCTTGGGCGAAGCCGCCGTCAGCACCTCTGCGCCCTTCGCCGTGACCAGCACCATATCTTCGATGCGAATTCCGAAGTCCTTCGCACCCCGCCGGGAGATGTACACCCCCGGTTCGACCGTGATCACCATCCCGGGCTCAAGCCTCTGCGTGTTCCCCGCCGCCAGCCGCGGCCCTTCATGGATCTCCAGCCCGACGCCGTGCCCGGTCGAGTGGGTAAACCACTTCGCCAGCCCGGCGCGCCGCAGAACGCTGCGGCAGGCCTCGTCCACCTCTTCGCAGGTCACACCCGGCGCAACGATATCCACGCCGGCCATCTGCGCCGCGAGTACTGCCTCATACGCATCGCGCTCGAATGCCGACGCCTTACCCATATACAGCGTGCGCGTCATATCCGAGCAGTACCCTGCGAGCATAACACCGAAGTCCAGTGTAATGAAGCCATTGCGTGGCAGCCGCGCCGTGGTCGCGTGGCCGTGCGGAAGCGCCGAACGCTCCCCCGAAGCCACGATCGTCTCAAACGACATGCCCGACGCCCCGCGCAGCCGCGCCTCATGCTCCAGTTCCGCGGCCACCTCCATCTCCGTCATACCGTAGTCGATGACCCCGAGAATATGGTCGTACAGCGCACAGCCCAGCTTGGCCGCGCGCCGCATCCGCGCAATCTCGTCGGCATCCTTTTGCTCACGCTCTGTGGCGATGAGCGACGGCAGCGGCCTGAAGATATTGCGCTTGTCAGCAGGCATCGCCTTGCGGATATGCTGCAGCGCCAGAACCGTCGTATGCGCTGCATCCACTCCGCAGCTGCGCACGCCGCTCTTCTGCAGCAGCGAACAAGCCTCGTGCAACGCAGACCGTTGGGCGATGACAACGGCTGTTCCCGCCGCCTCTGCCTTCGCCTGCCGCGTGTAGCGGCCGTCGGTAAAGAGCACAGCTTCACGCTTGCCGGTGAACAGCAGGAGCACGGCATTCGATCCCGTGAATCCGCACAGGTACTGCACATCCGGCAGATGGGTGACCAGCATGGCGGAGACGCCGGCCGTGCGTACGCTATGCGCCGCGGCCAGTTTGCGTACGCTGAATGGAGGGGAGATCATGCATCTATCATTCTATCGTCTGGGCGCGAAAATTTGCCCGGAAACACGCCTTCCGCTGGCCTCATCGCCCCAGCCATTGCAAAATGGCCCGTTACAATAAAAGCATGAGTGATTCGCAGCAGAAGGCTGGCGAAACAGACCTGCCGCCCTCGAACACCTCTGCCGGCATGCTCACCCGCCGCGGATTCCTTGCCGCGGCCGGCCTCTCCACCGCCGGCTTCGTCTTTTACTCCGGCGAGATTGCCCGCCACGCGATTGATATCGTCGAGCGCACCGTCCATATCGCCGATCTGCCTGCTGCCTTTCACGGCTATCGCATAGTCCAGCTCAGCGACATCCACTACGACAACTTCTCCGAGCCCGGATTTATCCGCCACGCCGTGCAGCAGATCAACGCACTCGCCCCGGATCTGGTGCTCTTCACCGGCGACTACATCACCAAAGCGCCCGGGATCTATACCCTCGGCTCGGAGCATGCGCATCTCTGCGCCGAGATACTGAAGGATGTCGCCTGCCCACAGCGTTACGCCATCATGGGCAACCACGACGCCTTCGTCGGCGCGGAGATCGTCGCCCGCGCGATGGTTGCCAGCGGCATCCCGGTCCTCTCGGACAGCTATCAGCCCATCGAACGCGACGGCCAGCGTCTCTGGCTCGTGGGCCTGAAGGATGCAAGCTTCGACAAGAATCTTCCGGATCTCCAGGCCGCCACGCCACCCGCGCTTCCGCGGGAGCCGATCCTGCTCATGGTTCATGAACCCGATTATGTGGATGCGATTCTTGACTCGCCGCTCGGCCAGCGCACCGACCTGGTCTTCGCCGGCCACTCACATGGCGGACAGATATGTATGCCCGTGATGGGGCCGGTCTTTCTGCCTCCGCTGGGCAAAAAGTATGTCAATGGATTGTTTCGCTTTCCCGCATCCGGATCCGGCGGCGGCAAGATACCTCAACTCTATGTGAATCGAGGCCTCGGCACCGTCGGCCTGCCCTTGCGCCTGAACTGTCCGCCGGAGATTACGATGATCACGCTTTCGGCTGAAGCCGTATAAGTAGATTCTCAGCAACAAAATCTTGTCATTCCGCCGCATAGTGGCGGAATCTGCTTTTGCTTGTGTGCCTTGCTTCTTGTGTGCCTTGCTTAAGGACACGGCTTCAGCCGTGTCATGGCAGCGTGAATAAAAGCGGCTTTAGCCGCTGAGGTACGCTTTGTCTTTCGGAGGGAGCAGGGGCCTTCAGGTCCCTGGATCAGCGCGCAACAAAAGGGGCTTTAGCCCCGGGCCGTTGTCGTTACTTGAGAACAAAATCAACGCGCCCGGCGTACCGGTTTCTTCTCCGCCGGCTTCACCGTCTTGATCTCTACAACCTTCGCCGCCGCGGACTGCTCGTCCATCCAGCTATCCAGCAGCGTCTTCTTGAAGCGCCAGCGATTGCCCAGCTTGAACGCCGGCACCAGCCCCTCAGATGCATACTTGTAGAGCGTGTCGCTCGAGATGCCCAGATACTCCGCCGCCTGCCGGATATCCATCACCTCGCGTACTGCCTGTAATGCTGTCTGCATCGTTCGCCTCAAGTCAGGATCGTTCGCCCTGCAACTTCATGGAGTTGCAGGGGCTTATTGTTTGTATCCGGTTTTCCACAGGCAGGCAACAGGAATCTTCGGGTTTCTTCCGGATTTCAGGAGTTCTACGCGAAGTTAGTGTCGTATCTAACTGTAAAAATTATAGTTACCGTTCAAACGCAAACATTGTCATTCTGAGCGCCGCGAAGAATCTCACACCTTCAAAATCCCTTAAACCGCTCGAAGCAAAGCCCACGACTCCGTGCACCATAGAATAAAAGCTATGGCCGATCAGCTTTACCTGAGCCTCTGGTTCCCCGACTTCCGCATGCAGGCGCTGCCGGAGAAACTTGTCTCCGTGCTGCACCAGTTCGCTCGCGTCAGCGGCAACCGCCGCATCTCCGCCGCCAACGCCTACCCCATCAGCTGGAACGAGGTCCCCAGCTACCAGCGCATCTACGTCGTCGACGCGCGCTCCGAGGCCGGAGAAGAATCCTTCGCCGAGAACGCCGTCGCCGAAGCCACCGAGCAGCTCTTCGACGACACCGCCTACGAGTTCGAGGTCCGCTGGCCCCTCTGGACACCCGAAGGTGGCGAAGGCCTTGATGTGGTCTGGAAGGAACAGCCGTCCATCGTGCGCGTCATCGGCTACGGCCCCGAGTTCGACGACGCCGCCTACGAGTCGAACGGCCACATCCGCATCGACTTCGGCCTCGACTCACCCTTCCTGCTCGAAGAAGTAGACCTCGACCCCGTCGCCGCGCAACGCGTCCAGCAGAACGTCGAAAAACTCGTCGCCTTCACCCTCAGCGTGGAGAAGCACTGCGGCATCTCATCGCGGCTCTTGTGGACCGAGAGCGGCGAGAGCATCGCACAGAAGCTCATCGACCGCCTGCAACGCGTGAACTAATTTTATTGATTGTCATTCCGGCATTTTATTGATTGTCATTCCGGCATTTTATTGATTGTCATTCCGGCGCACGCCGGAATCTGCTTCTCTACCCATGCCGCTCAACTCACCCATACATCGGGTGCCCCATCCTTGCGACGGCTTTATCGTCGCTAGGGTGGGACATCGTCGCAAAGCGAC
>DATMLK010000189.1:0-2741 GCA_035570215.1 Acidobacteriaceae bacterium | reverse complement strand
CGTGGCCGCCGATCTTCTGCCGCGCGAGGCAAGCTCGGCCGCTATCGTCGCGCTTGCCTTCGCGGAAGAGATATCGTTGCCCGCAGGCTTCGGCTTCCTCGCGTTGCCTGAGTCCAATAGCGCTCTGCTCGCCGGAACCTTTACTCATCAGAAATTCGCCGGGCGCGTTCCGCCGGGCTGCTCCATGCTGCGCGGCTTCTTCAGCGGCGAGCGATGGATGCAGTCGAGCGACAACGAGCTCATCGCTCTCGCGCACAAGGAACTCAGCGCCATCCTCGGCCCGTTACCTGCGCCGCGGATCAAGCTAGCCCGACGCATGCCGCATTCGCTGCCGCAATACGCCGTCGGCCACGTGGAACGTATCGCCACGCTGCATGCCCGTATGCCGCAGGGTCTGCAACTCATCGGCAACGCCTGCACCGGCGTCGGCATTCCCGACCTCATCCGCGAGGCGCGCCGCGCCGCGCATGCCAGCCATACCGTGCTGAAACGCGCAGAAGGCTAGCAAAAGCAAGGGCATCCGGCAATCGTTCTTGCACCGGTGCCGGATGTGCGGCTATACTTTGCCCACGGAGGGGCGCTTCCCCTCCCCGGATGAGGTGCATCTTCAGCAGGAGAGCCTTCAGCAGCAGCCAATCCGGTCTCGCACAGGGCGCACCGTATGACGCGTCCGCATGGCGTGCGGTTGTGCGTGTGCTGCGAAGTCCACTCGCCTCTCCTCTTGCACGTTCCGTAACTACCCCCCTGCACGATCTCGGCTCCGTCCTCTTTCCTTCCCCCTGCCGGCTCTGCTCCGGTCCGCTGCTGCGCGTTGCTGCCGCGCCGGTCTGCGATGAATGTCTCGCCCGTCTTCTTCCCCAACATCAAAACCTCTGCGCACGCTGTGGCGAAAGCCTTGGCATGGATACCTATGGCTTAACGGCCAAACAGGAGTGCCAGGTCTGCCGCCTCGCGCCGCCGCCTTTCGTGCGCGCCGCCGCCTACGGCGCCTACCGCGAGGAGATGCGCCGCGCCCTGCATCTGCTGAAGTACGAAGGCCTGACCGCGATGGCCCAACCGCTGGGCGCTCTGCTGGCGGAGGCCATGCTCGCGCTCGACACAACCGGCGCCATGACCGTCATCGCCGTGCCGCTCTTTGCCGCCAGGGAGTGGTCGCGCGGCTACAACCAGTCCATCCTGCTCGCCGAATCGGCGCTCGCTGCGCTGCGCACATCACGGCCGGCGTGGCATCTGCAGACAGCGCATAGCGCCCTCGTCCGCAAGCGCGATACCGAGAGCCACTTCCAACTCGCTCCGCGCCAGCGCCGCGAAAATCTGAAGGGTGCCTTCGCCGTCGTGGAGAAGCCGCGCATCGCCGGCCGTGATGTGCTTCTCATCGACGACATCTACACCACCGGCGCCACCGCGCGCGAGTGCGCACGCGTTCTGCTGGCCGCGGGCGCATCCTCCGTCCGGGTCGCCACGCTCGCCCGCGCACAGATTGAGAGCTTTACCGCATGGCAGCCTCCGGACGCTGCCGCAACACTGCATTAGAGATTTGCTCGTCGTCTCTGGAAGAACTTTTCAACCACGTTTCGATTGCATCACTCGAGGGGGCAGGAAATGGTTATGAGGAACGCAGCAGTTCATCCACGGAAGCAGAAGTCTCTGGCGAAGTGCGCTCACCTTCGCCCGCACCGGCATGAAAGCGATCCCGCGCCGGGTAGCGAGCGCACGCGCGGCTCGTCTCCTATGACGACGCCAGTGCTGGTGCTGAACGCATCGTACGAGCCCATCAACATCTGCGGTGCGCGCCGCGCTCTGGTTCTCGTGCTTAAAGGTGTAGCGAGAACAGAAGAACAGCAGGGCGAGATGCTGCACGCCGCCCGCATGAAGATCGCCATGCCCTCGGTGATCCGGCTCATCGAGTACCGCCGTATCCCGCACCAGACCCGCGCTCTCTCGCGCAAGAACATCCTGCTGCGCGACCGCAACAGCTGCCAGTACTGCAACGTGATCCTGACCTCGAGCGAGCTCACGCTGGATCATGTCGTTCCGCGCTCACGCGGCGGCCTCTCCACGTGGGAGAACCTCGTCGCCTGCTGCCACAGCTGCAACCGCCGCAAGGGCAACCAGATGCTGCACGAACTCCGCGACATGAAGCTCATCCGCGAGCCGCGCCCCTTCACGCTGCATACCTCACGCCACATCATGAGGATGATCGGCGGGGGCGATGAGCAGTGGCGCAAGTACCTCTACTACTGAGTGCCATTGCTGAAAGATCAGAGCTTTATGAAAAAACTTCCCTTTTATACGATGGTTTTCGTTGTTGCCCTTGGGGCGCTATGGCTTATCGTAGCCAGTTCTTTTTTGGGGTTTGAATGGATACGAACTACTCCCTTTTTTGCAATTTCGGCGATACTGCTGCCACTGTCTCTTTACTTATTTGCCATCAGAAGAAGTCGGGCAGGATTAATAACAAGTTATTGCGCACTGGCTTTATGTGTAGTCTCTCCGTGGCTTAGTGGGTTCCATGTCTATCAGCCACTTTTGACGTTATATATCGATTTTCCTTATGTGCTCTTTGTAATTGCGGCTCATTTTCATTACAAGCAACACTCCTTGCAGAACACCGTCTAACCGCTTTCGCTAAGGCTTCGGCGTCTGAACCGGCTGTGAACCATCCGGCGCGTTCTGGTCTTTCACTTCCTGCCCGTTGAAGAGGACGCGTGACTTCGAGCGGAAGCGGCGGTAGTCCGTAT
>DATMLK010000188.1:0-2653 GCA_035570215.1 Acidobacteriaceae bacterium | reverse complement strand
TGGCTCACCTGCACCGGCGGAAAATTTGCGAGCACCTGCAACAGATCGACCTCGATGACGACGAAGAGGATTTCCCGCAGCGGCTCGGGCTGCGCTACTGACCCACTCAGCCCGTCCCTCTAAGTCCGTTGCGGCGGGCGGATCAGAATCGGAACCAGCACGGAGACCGCCATGATGCCCGCAATGACGTGCAGTCCCGTAGCGAAGGAACTGCCGTTTTGCCGCAGATGTGTAATGAGCGAAGGTCCGAAGGCGCTGGCAAAGCCCCACGCGGTGAGCATCAGCCCGTAAATGGGGCCAATCGTTTTCGTGCCGAAGTAATCGGCTGCGAAGGCCGGCATCGTGCCAAAGCCGCCGCCGTAGCACATCAGGATCGCAAACGTGACCACGGTCAACAGCCCTGCGGACGTGACGCTCGGCATGATCCAGAACAAAATCACCTGGATCAGATACATCGCGACGAAGGTCCATCGCCGCGTGAGCTCGTCGGAGACCCACGCCCAGAAGACGCGTCCTACAGAGTTGCCGATCGCTGCCACACCCACCATGCCCGCCGCTGCCACTGCCGTCACTTTGGCGATTTCCTGAAATATTGGCGCCTCCTGCGAGATGACAGAGATGCCAGCGGAAGTGTTGAGGAACAGCGCCAGCCACAGCGCCCACCATTGCCACGTCTTCAGCGCTTCGCCCAGCGTGTAGTCCCGCGCAGCGCGGTTGGCGGTTTGCCTCGCGCTCGGCGACCAGCCCTCCGGAACCCAGCCCGCCGGGGGATTCTGCATGAACCATCCCGCGAGGATGAGCACGATGAAGTACGCGATTCCCAGGTAGCCGAAGGTCTTCAGCACGCCAACGCTCTGGATGAGCCACGTGGCCACCGGCGCCGTGATCAGCGCTCCCGCGCCAAAGCCGCCGACCGCAATCCCGGTGATCAGACCGCGCTTGTCCGGGAACCACTTCAGCAGCACGGCCACGGGAACGATGTAGCCCAGGCCGAGGCCGATACCGCCAATCAGGCCGTAGGAAAAGTAAAGCCACATCAGGTGATTCGCCGAGAAGCTGGCAAGGAAGGTGCCGAGCCCGTAGAGAAAGCCGGCCGTCAGCGCCACCACGCGCGGGCCGTTCCGATTGAGCCACAGCCCGCCAAAAAACGAGGAGAAGCCCAGCACCATAATGCAGATGGTGAAGGTCAGCGTCACCTGCGCAATCGACCAGTGGAACTGCTTGACCAGCGGCGTGCGAAATACGCTCCACGCGTAGACGGCGCCCAGCGCCACCTGCATCAGAATTCCAGCCAGCGCGATACCCCAGCGTTTATTCGACATTCTCCCCTCCACGGGACACGAATCGTTCTGATTGCTTTACTGCTTTGGGCTGGGGACGCCCTTCCGCTTCAATTGCTGGCCCATGCTTTCCAGAAAACAGTTGATCAGCGCAACGCTGCGGCGGAGTTCCTTGCGGCGGAACTGTCCCAGCAGCGACAAGAGGCTCGGCGGCTCAGCCACCGGGCAACGCTCGGCGCCCATAGTTTCACCAACGGCCGTCGCGATGCACTGCATTACCTCGGGATGAATGGATCCCATCATTTTTCCAAAGAGAATTGCGTTGCGCAGCCCATCGATCGCCTCTGCCGATTGCGTCGCGCTTACGGCGGTCTCTATCATTTGTCCCTGGCGCTTACCGCGCCGCGCAGCAGTTCCAGCAACCCCGCATCGTGCAAGGCCTGCAGCAGTTCCCAGGAGTCCAGCAGCGCGGCCGCGTGTTCCGCAGGAGCTTTTTGGAGCCGCGCCAGCAACTCCTTCTTCGCATCCCGGGGTGCAATTTCCAGTGCAATCGGTTGTGCCATAGTTTCCTCGTCACTCGCTTTTCGGATTCGTCGTGATCTGCACCATTCCATTGCCCGGTGGATGATAATCAGCGCGTTTCCACTTGCGTTCCACTTCCACTCCACGCTGCGGTGTCGGGTGCCCGAATCGCGAGTTGGTCTTCGGCAGGGGATTGGGTCCATTTTCTTCCAGCACCCGCATCCGCACCGATGATTCCTTGTAGGCCGGGGTGTGCGTCACTTTATCGGTATGGCTGCTGGTCAGCCGGTTCACCGGCTCTTCGGTCGAGTTCATCGGCATGTACAGCTCTTTGCCCCGCACGCGTTCCGTCACCACCGCCTGCACGCGTACTTCGCCGTAGCGCGAGGTCAGTTCCACCCACGTTCCACCTGCAACGCCTCGCATTTGCGCCAGCTCCGGAGACACCTCGACGAACGTGCACGGCGTCTTCTCGCGGATGCCAGCTGTGCGACACGTCATGCTGCCTTCGTGGAAATGCTCCAGAAGTCTCCCGTTGTTCAGGTGCAGGTCGAACTAGCGTCCCGCAACTGCGGACCAGTTTGCCGTCCGCCTCGACCATGCAGGTATCGCAGGTCTGGATCGGCCCCAGTTGGTGGTGGTAGCACACCTGCGGAACATCCGCGCCGCTGCGATTCAGCACCTCCAGCAGATGTTCCCCGACGGCAAACGTCTGCGGTGCCCCATCAATTGTGACCACCGGCATCGCTTCTTCGCGCCTCCCGCGGCGCACGCAATGCTATCACGGACGCAGGATGCCAGGTGTTAGCTTTCAAGGAGTTACCGCGTCGGGAGAATCGCCTTCCCCGCCT
>DATMLK010000187.1:0-4481 GCA_035570215.1 Acidobacteriaceae bacterium | reverse complement strand
ACGTGATCCTGAGCAACTATCTTTCCGCAGGCAGCATTGTGGCGGGTCTGTCGGACTCCTCTAATATCCTGCCGCTGGTATTCGCTGCCAAGCCGGGTGATGCGCCGCAGGCGGTCTCCACCGGCGACGGCTATGCCGTCTTCCAGCTCGCCGACATCCTGCCCGCGCATGCGCCGGTCTTCGCCGACTACAAGGCGCACGTGCTGGCTGACTATCGCCAGGAGAAGGTGCCGCAGCTGATGGCCTCCAAGCTGAGTGCTCTGGCCGCGCGCGCCAAGGTGCTGGGCGATCTGGCCAAGGCTGCCAAGGAACAGAAGGTCACGGTGCAGACCAGCGACCTCGTCGGCAGAGACGGGCAGGTCCCGGGCATCGGCGCGATGACCGGCCAGGCCAGTGTCGCCTTCAGCATGGCGAAGGGCGATATCTCGCAGCCGATCAATACCGGCACGAGCGGCATTGTGCTGAGCGTGGTGGACAAGCAGGAGCCCGCGCCGGATGAGATCGCGGCGAACTTCGACAAGACACGCGATCAGCTGCTGGAGCAGAAGCGCGAGGAGATGTTCGGCGTCTTTGCCGGTACGCTGTCACAGAAGTACGAGGCACTGGGCGCGATCAAATACAGCAAGCAGGCAAAGACCGCGCCAACGCCCTTCGGCAGCTAGAGGCAGGGATCAGAGGTTGTACAACCAAAGCCGTTCCCGCATCGTCTGAAGGCCGTAACGGTTGAAGGAGACAATCAGATGAAGCGCAGCAGTGAGCGGGCGTCCGGGATTCTGCTGCACGTCACCTCGCTGCCGTCTTACGGCGGCGTTGGGGACTTCGGTCCTGCCGCATATGAGTTTGCCGACTTTCTCGCCGCGGCCAAGCAACGCATATGGCAGGTGCTGCCACTGAGTCCGACCGGCTACGGCAACTCGCCTTACTCGGCGCTCTCCGCATTTGCCGGCAACCCGCTCTTCATCAGCCTGGAACGCCTTGTGGCCCAGGGATGGATCGCGGGCGAACGCATCGCCGGACTCCCCGGAGCACACGGCGACGCCGACTTTGATACAGCCTGGGCGAAGAAGATCCCGCTGCTCGAAGAGGCTGCCGCGAACTTTCTGGATCGCGCCAATGACGCGCAGCGCGCCAAGCTGAATAAGTTCGCTGAAACAAATGCATCCTGGCTCACTGACTTTGCCTGCTTCACCATCCTGCGCCGCCGTTTTGACTACGCCAGCTGGAACAAGTGGCCGAAGGAGTACGCATACCGCAAGCAGAAGGCCGTCTCCGCATTGTTGAAGGAGGAGGCGCGCGCGATCGCCGTCGAGGAAGTGATCCAGTTCTTCTTCGACGAGCAGTGGCGCTGCCTGCGCGAATACTGCCGTGAGCGCGATATCCGCATCATGGGTGACGTCGCCATCTTCGTGAACTATGACAGCGCCGACGTGTGGGTGCATCCCGATCTCTTCGAGCTGGACGACAAGCTGAACCCCATCCGCGTAGCCGGTGTGCCGCCGGACTACTTTGCCGTGGAGGGGCAGCGCTGGGGTAATCCCGTCTATCGCTGGAAGCTATTGCAGGAGCGTGGATTCGACTGGTGGGTGGCGCGCATCCGGCGGTCGCTGGCGTTGTGCGACTCTATCCGGCTCGACCACTTCCGCGGCTTTGAGGCGTACTGGTCCATCCCGGCCGAGGAGCCGACGGCGATCCATGGAGTGTGGGTGAAGGCGCCGGGCCATGAGCTCTTCAATCGTCTGAAGGAGGTCTTCGGCGACCTGCCCTTCATCGCGGAGGACCTGGGCGTGATCACGCCGGAGGTGGACGAGCTGCGCCAACACTTCGGCATGCCGGGGATGAAGATCATGCAGTTCGGCTTCTCCGACCGCGGCGGGCACATGTATCTGCCGCATATGTTTGAGAAAAACAGCGTGGTCTACACGGGAACGCACGACAACGACACCACGCTGGGCTGGTGGCGCAGTGCTGCGCCGCATGAACGCGCGAACCTGCAGAACTATCTGCAGAGGATCTCGCACGACGGCGATGCGGTGTGGGCGATGATCCGCGCGGCGGAGCGTTCGGTGGCCGACACCTGCATCCTGCCCATGCAGGATGTGCTCTTTCTGGGCAGCGAGGCGCGCATGAACACGCCCGGCGTGAGCAAGGGCAACTGGGCCTGGCGGTATGCTCCCGGCGCGCTGCATCGCGACTATGCCGAGCAGCTGGCGGCGCTGATGGAGATGACGGATCGCGACGGCTATGTTCCGCCTGTGGAAGGCACGGTCTAGCCGGTTGCCCTTACAATCGGAAGTAGAAGATCAAACCAGGAGTTTCCATGCCGCTTTCCGGAGAAGCAATTCGCACGATGAACTACGTGGACGATATCGCCACCACGCTGCGCCGCATCATGACGGTTCTGCCGTCACTCACGCCGGAGGAGCGCAAGCGCGTCTCCGAGTACATCAAGGCGTCGGAGCCGAGTTATGAGCAGGTCCACGCCGCCATCGAATCTACTAGATAATTATGCAGGTAGCGATCATTGGCGCGGGACCGCTGGGCCGCAGGCTGGCTTTGCTGTGCGCGCAGTCCGGGCTTCGCGTGGTGCTGGAAGACGTGATGCCTTCGAACCTTCGCCATGCGGAGATGGAGCTGGCCACACTCGACCGCGGCGCGGAGAACCTTACCTTTGCGGCGACAATCGAGGCGGCGGTGCGCGAGGCCGACATCGCCATCGACTTCGTGCCCGATGAGCTGGAGTCGAAGCTGGAGATCTTCAGTCTGCTGGACCGCATGGCCCCGCCGAAGACCATCCTGTGCACGCCGAGCACGGCGATGAGCATCACCGATCTGGCTTCGTGCACCTATCGCGCCGACCGCTGCGTCGCCGTGAGCGGCGTTAGCGTGGAATACGGGGCTCTGGCGGATGCCGCTGCGGTGCAGATCCTGCGCAGTCCGATGACCTCGAACGAGACGGTTTCATTCATGGAAGAGTTCTGGAAGAGAATCGGCAAGCAGACCAGCGTGATCGACGATCCGGCTGCGCCTGTGCTGGTGAAGAACGAACACTTTCTGCGCAGTTAGAAACTAACTCTCACTCTCATCGCGCTGGTAGGGCGTTGCCAGGTACTTGCGCGCCTCGTTCAGCGCGCCCTGGGTGTTGTCGTTGGTCTGCACGGCGAGGCGGTACTCATTGATGGCGCGGTCGCGCTGGCCGGTGAGGTCGAAGATCTTGCCGAGCTCGATATGGCTCCAGACCTCGGTCCACTTGGGGTCGTCGTCGCCGCGCAGAGCATCGCGGAAGGAGTCGGCCGCGGACTGGTAGCTCTTCTGCAGGAAGAGCACCTCGCCGATGCGGTAGCTGGCGAGCGAGCTGTTGCGGTTCACATCCAAAGCTTTTTGATACTGGGCGATGGCGCCGGTGTTGTCGCCCTGCGCCACGAGCTGCTGTCCGCGCAGGATGGCGACGCGCACGGCGAGGCCGGGTGTATTCTTCAGCGTCCAGTTGTCGGGATCGAGCGTGATGCGGCGCGGACGGCCGAAGGTCTCCACGCTGTAGGTGGTCTCCGGCCCGGCGACCTGGATGCGCTGGGTCACGGTCTTGCCATCGGTCTCGATCTTGAGCAGCACGGGCATGCTGAAGAGATCGAGGTCCTGCGCGATGGAGCCGATGACGCGGAAGCCCTTGTTCTCGCCGAGGCGGTAGACGGTGTACTTGTTGGTGTACTGCGGCGCGCCGTTCGAATCCAGCCACTGCGAGAAGAAGGCTGTAAGCTGTGGAGCGGTGCCGGTCTCAGCCTCCGCGTTGGCGCTCAGCGACTCCGCGGTGGCCTGCACATCCTGTCCGCTGACGCCGCGATCCGAGAACTGCACCATCAGGCTGTGCAGCAGCGCGTGGAAGGTGTCATCGCCGAGCTCCCAGCGCAGCATGTGAAAGACCATCGCGCCTTTTTCCAGCGTCATGGATTGAAACTCGGGCGAGAAGGGGTCGAGCCGGCCGATGCTGGAGAGTGGTTGCGTGTCATAGGCGAGCGCGCCCGCGGCCACGTCATTCACCGCGGATTGAAAGGCCTCTTCGCCGGCGGAGTCTTCTACGTACATCAGCTCGGCGTAGCGCGACATGCCGTTGGTGATCCAGGCGTCATTCAGCGTGGCCGGGCTCACCTCGCTCGACCACCACTGCCGCGCGATCGTATTTGCCAGCAGGCGCGCACTGCCGGCCACGCCGATGCGCGTGCCGTTGAGAGCCGCCATCTGCGGCGCCCAGAAGGCTGCGACGCTGTCCTCCGGCAGTTCCACGAGATTGATGCGGCCGGACTCGGCCTGGCCGAAGAGGCCGGTCATAAAGTCGAGCTCGCGTTCGGCTGTCTGCGCGTAGTCGTCAAAATTGAGGGCCTTGTCCTGCAGGCGCGCATCGGTCACGAAGATGTGGATGCTGGTGCCGGTGGGCGAGATGGGCGTGGCGAATTTGCCGGCGACGATGGTGCCGGGAAAGCCGGGTT
>DATMLK010000186.1:0-5771 GCA_035570215.1 Acidobacteriaceae bacterium | reverse complement strand
GGTTTTGTCGACGCAGCATCGATCACCTCCCAGATATCCATACCCATCTTCAGCGCCAACACCTTCAGCTCATTCACCAGTGCTATATTCACGCAGCGGTAGATGTTCTCCAGCAGCTTCGTCATCTCCGCAACTTCAGGTGTAGACACGCGCACGATGCGGTCAAAGATGCTGCCGTAGAGTGCCGCTGCAGCATCACCGGCCTGCATGCTCATGCCGCCGACGACCTTCGGAATCGCCACGCGCGCAACCGATGTATTGCCGGGGTCTTCGCGCTCCGGCGAGAAAGCCACCAGCACACCACCGGCTGCATCGTTCCGCGAGACACGATGTCCCGCAGCTTCGACCTTCGGGGCCACCACCTCAGCCGTCGTTCCGGGATAGGTCGTACTCTCCAGCACGACGAGCTGCCCCTCGTGCAGATGCGGCGCGATCGAATCCATCGTGGAGAGAATGGCGCGGATGTCCGGCGCGTGATCGTCGCCAAGCGGCGTGGGAACGCAGATCAGGATGGCGTCCAATTCCGCAATCGCCGCGAAGTCTGTCGTTGCGCTGAAGCCCTTGCGTCGCGCTGCCGCGATCTGCGCGGACTCGATGCGGTAGATGTAGGAGCCGCCGGCGTTGAGCGTAGTCACCTTCTTTGCGTCGGTATCAAAACCGGTCACGCGAAATCCCGCCTCGCTAAAGAGCAGCGCTAGCGGCAGACCGACATAGCCGAGGCCGATGATGCCGACATGCAGGCTGCGCTCTTCAGCTCGCTGCTGCCAATTCCCGCTGTTCCCGCCAACACTAGCTGCATCCACGGTATTTGCCGCCCTTCCACTCTGATTCAACCGTGACCGTATCAGCACTCTCGCGTGAAAACTCTTCTTTGTACCAGGCAACGGTCCGGCGCAGGCCCTCTTCGAAACGCACCGTCGGCTCATAGTCGAAGGCCTCGCGCGCGGCGGAGATATCCGCCAGCGAGACGCGGATGTCGCCCGCACGCTCCGGCCCATAGTTTGGCGGATGCGGAAAGTCCAGAAGCTTTGCGATCACCGCATAGGTCTCGTTCAGCGTGTGGCGCTCGCCGCAGGCGATGTTGAAGACCTTGCCCGCGACCCTCTCCGCTGGCGCAGCCGCGGCACGCAGGTTGGCGTTCACGGCATTGTCGATGTAGGTGAAGTCTCGCGCCTGCTCGCCATCACCAAGAATTACTGGCGTCTCGCCGCGCAGCATCTGAAGAATGAATTTTGCCATCACGCCGGAGTAGGGCGAATCCGGCACCTGCCGTGGCCCGAAGATGTTGAAGTAGCGCAGGCACACCGTCTCCATGCCGTAGACGTGCCAGTAGCTCTGCATATAGAACTGCCCCATCAGCTTCTGCACCGCATAGGGCGAGAGCGGCTGCGGAGACATCGTCTCCACGCGCGGAAAGCCGGGTTGATTGCCGTAGGCCGACGAAGACCCCGCATAAATAATTCGCCGCACACCCGCGGCGCGCGCGCCTTCGAGCAGATTAAACGTCCCGTCGATGTTCGACTCGTGGCTCGGCCGCGGCGCTTTGATTGAACGCGGTACACTCGGCAGCGCGCCCTGGTGCAGAATGATCTCGATTCCATCGCACGCAGCGGCCACCGCTTCGGCATCGCGCAGGTCGCACTCGTACAGCTCAATAGCGTCTTTTAGATTGTCACGATGCCAGTACGGCGCAAGATTGCTGCGTTTGCCGGTAGAGAAGTTATCCAGCGCGCGCACAGTCTCGCCGCGCTCCACCAACGCTGCCACGAGCGAGGAGCCGATGAATCCTGCAGCACCGGTAACCAGATAGCGGGCCATCTCTTCCTACGATATCAAGTGACGAGACGCCGCGCAGAGCCGCAGCGAAAGAGTTTTCTGCAGGCAGCAAAAATGCGGCCCGCAGGCCGCATTCTGTCTCTTTATTCTTTTCACTCGCGAGCAGCGCGAGCGCCCCGCGAAGCAGTTAAAGCACCCACGGTGCCGGCGCCTACCAGAGGCCCCAGGCGCGGCTGATGTAATCCGTCATCGTCATGGTGACCAGCACCAGGAAGGTGAAGAACCCCGCGCCGACCGTCATCTTCACCAGTCGCGAGCTGTACTTCACATGCATGAAGAAGAGAATGACGATGCACGCCTTGAAGCAGGCGATGCCCAGCGCGACCACGGGGTTGAAGATGCCGAGATCGATGAAGGCCGCGCCGACCGTGACGGCCGTGAAGGTCAGCAGCGTGCCGAAGACCATGGCATACTGCAGCGGGCTCACAATGTGGTGCTCGTCATGCTCCGGGTTGATTACATTCGATGGATCGTGATGCTCAGTCATGGTCGCCTCCGTCTACCGGCCCGGGTGGATGTTGATGAGATAGAGCAGCGGAAAGAGAAACAGCCATACGATATCGACGAAGTGCCAGTAGAGGCCGAAGTTCTCGATCGGCGCCACGTAGCCTTCCGTATAGTCTCCCTTTTGCGCCCGCCAGATCAGCAGCAACAGCAGAACGATGCCGATGATCATGTGCACCGCGTGCATGCCGGTCATGGCGAAGTAGAGCGAGAAGTAGAGTTCCGTGTGGCGCGCCGTATCCACCGGCAGATGCTGCTGGTCGCGCGCGCCGGCCGGCGGATTCACGAACTGCGAGATGTCGAAGTTGGCGCCGGGAACGTGGTGCAGCTCGAACTTCTCCTTGTACTCCACATACTTCACGCCAAGGAAGGCGATGCCGAAGAGCGTGGTGAGGATCAGGAAGAGGACGAGCAGACCCTTCTTGCGGACCTCCGCCGCCCACACCGCCAGCGCCATAAAGAAGCCGGAGCTGATCAGGATGGCGGTGTTCGCCGTGCCCAGCGGTATGCTCAGCGTGTTGCTGGCGGCGACAAAGGCATCGTGATACCAGTTGCGGAAGATCAGGTAGGCCGTGAAGAGGCCGCCGAAGAACATGATCTCCGTAAGCAGAAAGAGCCACATGCCGAAGCTCGCGGCCTCGCGCTGCTGCTCTTCGGTCTCGAAGTGGTGCAGATGCTGCGGCAGGTGCGCGTGGTGTTCTGCGTACGCATCGTGCGCCTGTACGATCGCTTGATTATCCAACGGTCGTCACCTCATGCTTGGTCTGGTTCGCCAGCCACTCGTAGTCGTAGGCCTCGTGATCCATGATCGGGATCTCGGTAAAGTTTTCCGTGAGCGGCGGCGACTGGATCTGCCACTCAAGCCCCGTCGCCTGCCACGGATTGTTGCCCGCGATCGCGCCGTACTTCAGCGACCAGCCCAGGTACAGCAGCGGCAGCATATAACCCACGCCGAGTACCGTAGCGCCCGCGGTCGAAAGCACGTTGAGCACCTGGAACTCCGGCGGATACGCGTGGTAGCGGCGCGGCATCCCCAGATAGCCCAGGATGAACTGCGGCAGAAAGGTCAGGTTGAAGCCGATGAAGGTCGTGACCGCGGCCAGCTTCGAGAGCCCCTCCGGATACATGCGCCCCGTCAGCTTCGGCCACCAGAAGTGGATGCCCGCCAGGAACGCCATCAGCATGCCGCCCACCATCACAAAGTGGAAGTGCGCCACGATGAAGTAGGTCTCGGTCAGGTGAATGTCCATGCCGAGCGTGCCCAGAAAGACGCCGGTCAACCCGCCGATGGTGAACAGACCGATGAAGCCGAAGGCATAGAGCATCGGCGTCTCGAACGTGATCGAACCCTTGTAGAGCGTCGCCGCCCAGTTGAAGGTCTTGATCGCGGAAGGCACGGCCACCAGCATCGTCAGCAGGCTGAAGACCAGCGCCGAGTAGTTCGAGACGCCCATGATGAACATGTGGTGCGCCCAGACAAAGAAGCCGAAGACCGCGATGGCGACCGACGAGAAGGCGACCGCCGTATAGCCGAAGACGCGCTTGCGGCTGAAGGTGGAGATGACCTCCGAGATCACGCCCATGCCCGGAAGGATCATGATGTAGACGGCCGGGTGCGAGTAGAACCAGAAGAGATGCTGAAAGAGCAGCGGATCGCCGCCCTTCGTTGGATCGAAGACGCCGATGCCGACCGTGCGCTCCAGCGCCACCAGAACGATCGTGATGGCCAGTACCGGCGTACCCAGCACCATCAGGATCGAAGCAGCGTAGTTCGACCAGCAGAAGAGCGGCAGGCGGAACCAGGTCATGCCCGGCGCGCGCATGCGGTGGATGGTCACGATAAAGTTCAGCCCGGTAAAGATGGAACTGAATCCAGCAATAAAGATCGCCGTCGCCGCCGTGATGACATGTGTGTTCAGATAGTGAGTCGAAAGCGGCGTGGTGAAGGTCCAGCCGGTGTCCACACCGCCCAGAACCAGCGCGGCGAGCGTCAGGACGCCGCCCACCACGTAGAGATACCAGCTCAGCAGGTTGATCTTGGGGAACGCGAGATCGCGCGCTCCCACCATGATCGGGATCAGGAAGTTCCCCAGCGTCGCCGGAACAGACGGCACCAGGAAGAGGAAGATCATGATGATGCCATGCATGGTGAAGAGCTTGTTGTACGTGTCGGAGGAGACCAGGTCCGGCTGCGGCGTAAGCAACTCCAGCCGGATCAGGCCCGCGAAGGCGCCGCCGATGAAGAAGAAGAAGGTGATCGAGATCAGGTACAGGATCGCGATGCGCTTGTGGTCGCCGGTCAGCAACCAGCTCAGGATGCCCTGCTCCTTGTTGATGTAGGTCGTCTTGGGCAGGGTGGCCGTCCGTTGATCCGGAAGGTTCAGAATTGTGCTCATGGCTTCACCGTCCCCGGCGTTTCAGGCGCCGTTGTGTTCGATTGCGATGTGTCCAGCGTCTGCTGCACACGGTAGTTTGAATCCAAACTCTTCAGGTACTCCACCAGGTCGATCAGGCCCTCTTCGCTGATCTGGCCCTGGTAGGTCGGCATGATCGGCGCAAAGCCCGCCGTAACATGCTGCGACGGATTCAGGATCGCCTCGCGCAGATAGGCGTCGTCAACCAGTACCTGGCTGCCGTCCGTCAGCGTGAGCTTGGATCCATACGCGCCGGCAAGGTTCGGGCCGCGGGCCGAAGCCGAACCCGAGTGGCAGGCGTTGCAGCCCATGCTCGCAAACAGCCGCTCGCCATTCTGCGCCAGCGACATGCCGCTCGTGGACTCCTCCGTCCACTTTTGGTAGTCCGCGGGCGTAAGCACCGTCACCTCGCCGATCATCTCCGAGTGCAGCGTGCCGCAGTACTGCGTGCAGAAGATGTGGTACGTGCCCGGCGTGGTCGCGTTGAACCATACGGTCGAGTAACGGCCCGGGATCACCTCGCGCTTCACCCGGAAGTCGGGGATGGAGAAGCTGTGAAAGACGTCCTGCGAGATCATCGTCAGCTGCACGTTGCGGCCCATGGGCACATGCAACGCATTGATCTCATGCTGCCCGCCCGGATGCTCGGCCTTCCACATCCACTGCTTGCCTACGATGTAGATGTTCATCGCGTTGGTCGGCGGGTTGTAGATGCGGAAGTAAAGCAGCGCGCCCCACACGAAGCAGACCAGAAAGATGGCGAGCGGAATGATCGTCCACGTCGCCTCAAGCAGCGTGGAGCCCTCGATCTGCGTGGCCACCGGGTTCTTCTCCGCGCGATAGCGGATAGAGAACGTAACCAGCAGGGCAAGCACCAGGAACATACCCACGACCGTGATGATCAGCAGGAAGAAGTACAGCGCATCCGTATAGGGCGCAATGGTCGACGCCTCCGCCGGGAAGAGCGCCGAGGAGTGGAGCCAATTTACTAAAAACTGCCAGAGGACTGGACTGATT
>DATMLK010000185.1:0-2806 GCA_035570215.1 Acidobacteriaceae bacterium | reverse complement strand
CGCCGCGCGCGGAGACGACTGCAACGCGCTTGCCTAGATCGTCCTGGGTGAAGAAGCGCCCGGCGAGGAGCGGAATTTGCATCGTCTCAAAGTAACCAGGGCTCAGCCAGCGATATTTAGCAAGGGGCCGAGCGAAGAGTGGACGCGTATCGGAGGGGATCGAGATGATATCGCCCCAGCGGTCGCCATCGAGCGGGAGAACGCTGATGACGCCGGCGGAACGCACTCCCGGCAACTGGCGGAGGCGATCGAGCGAGCGTTGGTAGAAGGCCTCGCGCGCGGCGGGTTCGCTGTACTGCTTGTCCGGCATAACGATGCTGGCGCTGACGACGTGCTCGGTGGCGAAGCCACGATCGACGCGGAGCAGGCGATAAAGGCTGAGCAGGAACATACCGGCGAGAACGACGAGCGCGACGCTGCCCGCGACTTCCGCGATAACGAGTCCGCGGCGGAGCTGCTTGCCGCCCACGGACTCCGAGGCGTTGCGGCCTTCAGAGCGAAGTGCCTGCTGGGGATGGCTGTGGGTGAAACGGATGGCCGGCAGCAAGCCGCACAGCAATGCGCACACGAGCGACGCGGCGATGGCGAAGAGCACGACCGGCGCGTCCATGCGGAGAGGATGCAGCAGCGGCAGCGCGGAGGGAAGGACGTGGGACAGGGACGGTAGAACCAGCGTGGCCATAGCGAGGCCGAGAATGCATCCGAAAGCACAGAGCAGCAGCGGCTCTGCGACGGCACTGCGCACGAGCTGCGCCGCACTTGCGCCGACTGCGGAGCGGACCGCGGCTTCATGCTCGCGGCTGGCAGCGCGCGCCAGCAGCAGGTTGGTGATGTTCACGCAGCCGATGAGCAGCACCGTGATGACGGCAGCGAGTAGCATGAGCAGCGAGCTACGGCTCGATCCGGTGAGGTACTGCTGCAGGCCGATGACTGTGGAGGTGAAATCGGTATGGTCCGTCGTCTGCCGGCCGACGGCGTGCTGCAGCGTGTTCAGCTCCGCCGTGGCCCGGGCGATGGAGACGCCGGGTTTGAGACGAGCGATGCCGAAGTAGTTGTGATCGCCCTCGACTTCCGCAAGCTGTTCGGCATTCCAGCCGAAGGGAACGAAGGCTTCGATGGGATGATCGCCACCGGCGAGCCGGGTGTCAGAGAGTTCGAAGGCAGATGGAAGCACACCGACGATGGTGTAGGGGCGGCCATCGAGCGGGATGGCGCGACCGACGATGCGGGGATCCGCGTTGAAGCTGCGACGCCATAGACCTTCGGTGATGATGACGACATTATGGCCAGGCTGATCTTCCGCCGGAAGAAGCGTGCGGCCGAGGATGGGCTGCACGCCGAGCAGCGAGAAGAGATTCGACGTGTGCTGCGCGATGGCGATCTGCTCCGGCTGAGCGCTGCCACCGAGCGGCATGGTGCCGGAGCGCAGCGCCGCGAAGCCCTGAAAAGACTGCGCATGCTGCTGCCAGTAGCGAAAGTGGTTGGCGTTGACGGGCATGTCCATATCGGAAGCTTGTCCGGCAAGGATGTTTTCCCGAATGACGACGAGCTGCTGAGGCTGTATGTACTCCGGCACGCGCAAGAGCACGTTACGGACGATGGAGAACATGACGATGTTGGCGC
Organism: Acidobacteriaceae bacterium; assembly: GCA_035570215.1. Classification (GTDB taxonomy): domain Bacteria; phylum Acidobacteriota; class Terriglobia; order Terriglobales; family Acidobacteriaceae; genus JARLFX01. The sequence goes on along the minus strand of DATMLK010000185.1, from coordinate 1,183 downwards.
CGATGCAGAGGGCGAGGGTAAAAATAGCGGCCGCGCTGAAAGCCGGGCTTCGGCGCAACTGACGAAGTGTAAAACGCAGTTCGCTGAATAGCCCGTGCATGCTAGAGATGTTCTCCTGTTGCCGGCGACATTGCTGCCGTGGCGTACACCATGCGGAGACAAGCCCGTGCGCGGCCGCTTTCTCCTTAGGAATAGGCTAAATATATGCACGTGCATTGCCGAAGGCACCGGCAGGACTAGGCGCGAATTTTCAAGGACTTCCGCGCGTTCGGCGAGGTGCGGGCAAACACTGCGCTGTCCACGGATGCGCGGGTGTGCCCGAATTCGGACACTTGTTACTGAAAAGACTGTCTGAGCTCGTCCGAACGCGATCCCGTTACAAATTGGCCGGGCAGCAATCCGTATTGACCCTATACAACAAGCACAACCTGCCGGCGATGCGCGCGCATCCATCGATATCACCTGCTCTCCCCCGCTGTGGAGCACGCGCGTTTTCGGGGCTCCTCTCATTCACCGTTTCAGAAACAGAGGACGTGCTCCCATGTCATTTCCAGTGCATCTAGGTTTTGCGCATCCACGTTTCGTGCAGAGCTCGGCGCTGCTCATCGGCTGCGCCCTGCTGCCGGCCAGTGCGCTCGCACAGATTTCCTTTCAGTCACACCAGATAGCCCAGGACCCAAACGTGACGCTGATAGCGGGCCACGGCGATTTCAATGGCGACGGCCCCGAGGATCTGCTGATTGAGCGCTTCACGCAGACTTCCACGGGCTTTATGCCCACGCCGCAGATCTATCTCTCCAATGGCGACGGCACTTACGAGGCGCCGAAGACGCTACCAGCGGCCGTGAGTCCGGGATATACCGCCATTGGAGATTTCAACAACGACGGCAAGCTGGATTTTGTTACCCAGAGTGGCTCCTCCATCGTCGTCTGTCTCGGCAACGGCGATGGGACATTCCAAGCTCCGAAGACCATCACGTCTGCAAACAATAATGTGTCGGCTGTAGTGGCTGCGGACCTGAACCACGACAACAAGACGGATTTTGCAGTGCTCTTGAACGGTCCAACGCCGACTTTGCAGCTCTGGATCAGCAACGGCAACGGAAGCTTCACGAAAGGACAGACGGTTGGGGTCAGTGGGGGCGGCAGCGCCCTGAGCAGCGCTGTGACGGGAGACTTCGAC
>DATMLK010000184.1:0-25321 GCA_035570215.1 Acidobacteriaceae bacterium | reverse complement strand
GGCTACTTCGCGCAGGACCACACCGGCGCGATCCCCAAGGGCATCACGGTGGAGCAGTGGCTGCACTCCTACGACCCGGAGAAGACGAAGGAAGAGATCCGCGGCATCCTGGGGCAGATGCTCTTCAAGGGCGAAGAGGGCGAGAAGCAGACCGCGGCGCTATCCGGCGGAGAGACAGCTCGCCTGCTCTTTTGTAAGCTGATGCTGCAGAAACCGAACATTCTGGTGCTGGACGAGCCGACGAACCATCTCGACCTTGAAGCGATCAACGCGGTAAACATCGCGCTGCAGAAGTTCGAAGGCACGGTCTTCCTGGTCACGCACGATGAAGATCTGCTGGATGAGGTCGGCACGCGCATCTGGCACTTCAACGCCGACGGCATCACTGACCACAAGGGCCCGTACGCCGAGTTTCTATCTGTAAACGCGGCGAACAAGACCACCGCAGGAGCACGCGCTTGAGAATCCCTGAGATCGAACTGCCTCCACGCGTCGAACGCGGCGCGAAGAACGTAGTCGGCGGCCCACTGGAGCCGTGCAGCTATGAGCCGATGACCGGCTTCTACCGCACCGGCTGCTGCGAGACCGGCGCGGACGACGTGGGCGTACACACCGTCTGCATCATCGTGGATGAGGTCTTTCTCGCCGCATCAAAAGCCGCGGGCAACGATCTCTCCACGCCGCAGGAGAACTTTCCCGGCCTGCAGCCCGGCGACCGCTGGTGCCTGTGCGCCGCACGCTGGCGCGAGGCGTACGAAAAGGGCTTTGCTCCGCGCGTCATCCTGACCGCAACGCATGAGGCCACGCTGCAGATCGTTCCGCTGCGGCTGCTGCTGGCGCATGCCGCTACAGCGTCACGCCCCAACTAAATCTTCTGAACAATCTTGTGCTCCGCGGAGCTCCCGGTGCGGCCCATTCCGGCGTTCGCGGCTGCTCCCGTGGCTTCGAGAACGCTCATCCACAGATCACCGTGCGGATCGACGGTATTGCGCTGTCGCGTGGCCAGCGGCATCGGCAGATGCACGAAGCGTCCGTGCCAGCGGCCCACCACCATTCCGGTTCTGCCGGACATGGCCGCATGCACCGCGTTGTGCGCGAGGCGCACGCAGTAGACGCTGTCGTGCGGATTGGCCGGCACGCTGCGGATGGCGTAGCTCGGATCGATGTACTTCAGGTTCAGCTCCATGCCGATGCCGTGGAAGTGACTGGTGATGCGGTCGCGCAGCCAGGAGCCGACGTCCGTCAATCGCTGGTTTCCGGAGGCGTCGGTTCCCCGGCCGGCGGCATCCGTATCTGCTGTTCCCATCTGGTCCTGACATGCGCCTTCCGCGACGACGATGACAGCGTGGCCCTTCTTCTCCAGCCGGCGCCGCAGAACGGCCAGCATGCCGCCTTCTCCCTCCAGATGGAACGGCACCTCCGGGATGAGCACGAAGTTCACGTTGCTGATCGCCAGCGAGGCGTAGCAGGCGATGAAGCCGGAGTGGCGGCCCATCAACTTGACCAGACCGACGCCGTTGGGCGAGCCGGTGGACTCCACATGCGCCGCACTAATGTACTTGGTCGCCTCCGAGATGGCCGTCTGGAAGCCGAAGCTCTGGTCGAGAAACATGATGTCATTGTCGATGGTCTTGGGCACGCCGACGACGGCGATCTTTTTGCCACGCGCTGCGATCTCCGCCTCGATCTTCATCGCGCCACGGATGGCACCGTCTCCGCCGATCACGAAGAGCAGGTTAATGCCCATGCGTTCCAGGCAATCGACCACCGCCGCCGGGTTCTGTTCGCCGCGCGAGGAGCCGAGGACGGTGCCGCCGTGTTCGTTGATGCTGGAGACGAACTCCGGCGTAAGCTGCAGCACCGGGTGGCCGAGGCTGGGGATGAATCCCTGGAAGCCGTTGCGGAAACCGTAGACTCCGCGGATGCCGTAGGTGAGGGAGAGCTCCAGCGTGAGCCCGCGGATGACGTCGTTCAGGCCGGGACAGAGTCCGCCGCAGGTGACGATGCCGGCACGGGTCCTGGAGGGCTCGAAGAATATCCTGCGGCGCGGACCGGCGGGCTCGAAGCCGGGAAGATCGCCATTGCGCGCGGCGACGGCGGAGAGCGTGTCGTCGAGCAACACACGGTCAGACTCCTCCACGTAGTGCTCGGACAGCTCGTGCCGGTCGAGCAGCTCTCCCAGGGGAGAGTCGATGAGCGGCTCGCCCAGAGTAGGGACGGCCAGATCGCGGCTGGTGACCATTGCCGGTCCAAAGGAGGAGGTTGTCATGTGTTAATCCGCGGTTAGGATTCTGTGCAGTATAGCGCAGGCGGGGATGAGGGCCTAGATGAATCAGCTGCCTACTGCGCGCGACGTTGGTGGCAGGATGGCTGGCAAAGGCCCTGAGCCGCCACCGTTCGCTTTTCGCCAACGCAGCTACTATCATTGAAATTGACTCCTATGCGCTTCATGGACACCATTCTGGCCCGCAACGGGCTGACCGGCATCGCGGAGAAGGTCTTCGCAGGCGAGCGGCTGACCGACGCCGAAGGTCTGCATCTGTATACGGTGAAGGACCTCAGCGCGCTCGGCTATCTCGCCAATATCGTACGCGAGCGCAAGAACGGCAACGTCGCCACTTACATTCTGAATCTCTACCTGAACTACTCGAACGTCTGCGTGCTGAACTGCCAGTTCTGCGCCTTTGCGCGGCGGCTGCATGAGACCGAGGGGCAGTTTACTTACGATATTGCCCAGATGGTACGTGAGACCCAGGACGCCTACGCGAAGGGCATCACCGAGGTGCACATCGTCGGCGGACTGCACCCCAAGCTGCCGTTCAGCTACTACACGGAGATGGTGAGCGCGCTGAAGTCCGCGTGCCCGGAGCTGAAGGTGAAGGCCTTTACCGCCATCGAGATCCGCCATCTTTCGCAGCGCATCGCAAAGCAGCCCATCCGCGACGTGCTGGAGACGCTGCGCGCCGCGGGGCTGAACTCACTCACCGGCGGCGGCGCGGAGATCTTCGACCCGATCGTTCGCGACCAGATCTGCCGCGGCAAGGAGAGCGCGGAAGAGTGGCTGGAGGTCCATCGCACCTGGCACCAGATGGGCGAACGCAGCACCTGCACCATGCTCTACGGCCACGTGGAGACGACAGCGCACCGCATTGACCATCTGCGCCGCCTGCGCGAGTTGCAGGATGAGACCCACGGCTTCACCGCGCTGGTCCCCTTCGCTTTTGAACCGGAACACAACCGGCTGGCTCATCTGGGCCGTGCGTCGGCGTTTGAAGATCTGCGCAACCTGGCGATCGCGCGGCTGTATCTCGACAACTTCGACCACATCACCGCGTACTGGATCTCGCTGGGGCTGCCGCTGGCACAGGTGGCGCTGAGCTACGGCGTGGATGATCTGCACGGAACCATTCAACAGGAAAAGATCTTTCACATGGCCGGCAGCCAGACGCCGCAGGGCCAGACGGTCACCAAGCTGGAGAACGCGATCCGCGAGGCCGGGCGCGTGCCCATGCAGCGCGACACTTTGTATCGGCGCATTGAGCTAATAACGGAGCAGGAAGGCGTGACCGTATGACTGTGTTTATGCCGCAGGACGAGAAGCGGCGCGTGCCGCGGACGGTGCAGCTGCCGGATGGCGTGCGTGTTGGATCGGTCCCCTATCTGAATGCGCTGCCCCTGACCTCCGCGCTGGACTGCCAGCTAACGCGGTTGGAGCCGCGGGCGCTGGCGCAGTCTCTGCGCGATGGCGCGCTGGATGTGGCGTTGGTGCCGGTGATGGAGGTGCTGGATGCGCCTGGCCTCTACCGCGTGGCGGATGGCGTGGCCATCGGTGCGGAGCGCGAGGTGTACAGCGTGTATCTGCGGCATACGGTGCCGGTGGGCGAGATCCGCAGCGTGGCGCTGGATGCTGCGTCGAAGACATCGACGGAGTTAGCGCGCATCGTACTGGAGCGCTTTCACAAGCTGCAGCCGGAGTATCGCGCTCCGGGCGAGCCTGCGGATGCGGAACTGCTGATCGGCGACCCGGCGATTGCGTACCGGCGGGCGCATCCGGAAGAGAAATATTTAGACCTGGGCGCGGCGTGGCGCGATGCGACGGGGATGCCGTTCGTCTTTGCGGTATGGGCGATGCGGCTGCCGTTGCTGAAGGCATGGCTCACGGCGCGCGGGTTGCGCACGGCGGCAAAGCTGGGGCGCGCGAAGCACGAGAAGCTGGCGGCGGACGACTTTGAGCAAATTTATCTGCGCGAGTTTCTTTCCAATGCGCTGGGCACGGAGCAGAAGAAGAGCATTGCGCTCTTTGGCCAGATGCTGGCGGAGAGCGGACGCATCTCCGCCGCGCCGAAGGTGAGGTACATCTGATGGCAACGACGACGGTGAGTGCGGTAGCACATGAGATCCAAGCAAAGGTGATGGACGGCGGCCGCATTACGCCGGAAGAGGCGATGGCGCTGTATCACGCGCCGCTGACCGAGCTCGCCGAGCTGGCCAACGCGCGCCGCAATCAGTTGAAGGCCGCGGCGTACAACGGCCGCGGCAATGAGGTCGTCACCTACATCATTGACCGCAATATCAACTACACCAATGTCTGTAACGTCTTCTGCACCTTCTGTGCCTTCATGCGCACGGAGAAGGACGCCGACAGCTACGTGCTCTCGCAGGAGACGATCGGACAGAAGATCAAGGAGCTTGAAGCCATCGGCGGCACGCAGATCCTGATGCAGGGCGGGCATCATCCCAAGCTCACCATTGACTACTACATCGAGCTGCTGCAGTATATCCGCGCGAACCACCCGGCTATTAATATCCATGCGTTCTCGCCACCGGAGTTCAACCACTTCGCGAAGGTCTTCGGTATGACGCTGGAAGAGGTGATCGTGCGCTTCAAGGAGGCCGGCCTCGGATCGATCCCCGGCGGCGGCGGCGAGATCCTCGTCGACCGCGTGCGGAATACCATCTCCAAACTGAAGTGCAACTCCGACCAGTGGCTTGAGGTGATGCGCATCGCGCACCGCAACGGACTGAACAGCTCGGCGACGATGATGTTCGGTCACGTGGAGACGGTGGAAGAGCGCATCGAGTCTCTGCGGCGGTTGCGCGAGCTGCAGGATGAGACCAGCGGCTTCACTGCGTTCATCTGCTGGACGTTTCAACCCGACAACACTAGACTCAAAGCCACGCCGGTCGGCTCGCATGAGTATCTCCGCATGCAGGCGCTGAGCCGCGTCTTCCTCGATAACTTCGAGAATGTGCAGTCGTCCTGGGTGACGCAGGGGCCGAAGATCGGCCAGGTGGCGTTGCAGTACGGCGCGAACGACTACGGCTCAGTGATGATGGAAGAGAACGTCGTCTCCGCCGCGGGCACAAGCTTTCGCCTGACGGTGGATGAGATTCGCCGGTCGATTACCGAACTCGGCTACGAGCCCCGGCAGCGCGATAACTGGTACCAGTTGCTGGACTAGCGGGCAAAAGACGGCTGCATCGGTCGAACGCACTCTTATAAATATATGACCCTGTAAACATCTCTTTGCGTAGTGTTTATAAACGATTCATATACGCCGTATAAAACCATTTCACGCCATTCTAATGAAGTTTTTTCTTGACACTTTGGCGCAGGTGCTAGAGGCTTGAAGTACTACAACAAAACATTGCCTGAGCCGAAGCGGAATATCCGTACCGGCATCGCGTTTCATTTTTAATCGAAAAGAGCGCCAGAGCAATACCGATTTCACCCCTTACTCAACACAACTTTTTTTACTATTCGAGGCCATCGCCAATGACAACTCTCCGTTCCTTCGTTCAGAAGTGTCTCTGCATTGCAGCGCTGTTCACACTCGCCGCGCTGCCCGCAGCCGCCCAATCCAGCACATCCGGCGCCATCAGCGGCACGGTCACGGATACCTCCGGTGCCGCTGTCTCCAACGCGACCGTTGTCATCAAGGACACGGACACAGGCGTTGTGCATACGGTAACGACAAACGGCGATGGCAGCTACTCAATGCCCTTTCTGCTCTCGGGCCACTATGAAGTGATCGCGAGCGCCGCGAACTTCACCAAGGTGGACCACAAGAACCTGGTGCTGACGGTCGGCCAGACGCTGACGATCAACTCCTCGCTGCCGGGTGCTTCGGTCACCACGGATGTTGTTGTACTCAGCGAGCCGCCGATCCTGGATCCGGAGAAGATCGCCGTTTCGCAGACGGTCGACGAGCACCTGATCGAGAATCTGCCGATCAGGAGCCGCAACTGGAACAGCTTCGTGCTGCTTACGCCCAACGTGGCGCAGGACGGCACTACGGGTCTTATCTCCTTTCACGGCATCAGCGGCCTTTACAACCAGAACTATGTGGATGGTGCTAACAACAACGAGATGCTCTTCTCCGAGGCTCGCGGCCGCACCACAGGCGCGCCCTTCGTCTACTCCGCTGACTCCATCAAGGAGTTCCAGGCTGAGACCTCCACCTACTCCGTCGAGTATGGTCAGGCAGCAGGCGGCGTGGTGAACGCCATCACCAAGTCCGGCACCAACCAGGTTCACGGCGATATCTTCTACGACCTCCGCTATCCCAATACGAACGCCCTGGATCCGTACAGCAAGTACTCGGCTCTGCATGCCGGAGGCAATCCCTTCCTGCTCACCCAGCCCACCCACCAGCAGCAGGACTTCGGCGGCAGCGTCGGCGGCCCTATCATCAAGGACAAGCTCTTCGGCTTCTTTACCTATGAGGGCTTCCGTCGGGTCGGCCGTGTTCTGTATACCGACTCCAATACCGTTTCCACCACCGGTGTCGGCGCCTACACTGCAAGCAGTGATGCTACGCCGAACCAGTGCCCAGTTGTCGGCACCGCCGGTTACACCGGTACCACTGGCATCACCGCTACTCAATGCAACGAGGGCATTGCCTTCCTGCAGAGTGTCGGTGACCTTACCGCCGGCCAGCCATCGCGCTTCGAGAAGGAGAACCTCTTCTTCCCGCGCGTCGACTGGCATATCAACAGCACCAACGATGCGTTTGTGGACTTCAACTTCGCGGACTACGACAACTCCTTCGGCTATAACGGCGCGGCGACGTTCAGCAACAGCTCCCCCACCACCAATGCTCCCACCAGCTATCATGAGCGCTTCCTGGTCGCCGGACTCACCACGCAGATCGGCAGCAGCTCCGTCAACCAGGCTCTCTTCCAGTGGGGCCGCGATCTGGAGACGGCCGGCGCCAATGCAGCCGGTCCGAGCGTGGCGACGGGTGTGCTGACCTTCGGCATGCCCAACGCTCTGCCTCGCCCCGGTGAGCCGGATGAACACCGCTGGCAGGGCACCGATGTCTTCTCCTTTACGCACGGCAACCACTCCATCAAGGTGGGTGGCGATGCCAACATCGTCCATGAGGTGATGATCAACCTCTTCCAGGGCGGCGGCGTCTACAGCTACGGTGACACCACAACCACACTAAACTTCCAGGACTGGATCCAGGACGCCTTCCAGGGTCAGGCAGGCGATACCGATCCCTACGCCGGCTACCACTACAACACCTTCGTCCAGACCGTCGACGTGGTGAACCCTGTCTCCTCGGGCCGTTCCGGCGCAGACGACTTCTGGATGAAGATGTGGGATGGATTCGCCGAGGACACGTGGAAGGTCCGTTCCAACGTGACCCTCAACGCCGGCATCCGGTATGACATCCAGATCACTCCGGCGCCGCTGAAGAACAATACCAACTTTGCTCCGCTCTCCACCTACTACAGCAGCACCATCAAGAATGTGAACCGCTTCCAGCCTCGCATTGGCTTCAGCTGGGCACCCCATCCGGGTACGGTGGTTCGCGGTGGATACGGCGTCTACTCCGCGCTCAACCAGGGCAGCACCTACTACGCCATGCGCGTAGAGAACGGCGTGGTCCAGATCAACTACAACTACACGGGTTGCGAGTCGAGTGTGGGCACCGTGGGCAGCAGATGCCCCACAGTCCCGAGCAGCGCGAGCAGCCTGCAGTACCCCAACGTGCCCTTCCCGGTCACCGGTCCAGCGCTTTCGAGTTCGGTTCATCCGACCGGCGGCGCGGCTCCCGCTGTGAATGGTCCCTCGACTCCAGGTCCCCAGAGCTTCCACGGTCTGGATCCCAACTTCGCTCCGCCGTATGCGCATGAGTTCGATCTGAGCTTTGAGCAGGCCCTGCCCTTCAAGACGTCTCTCTCGGTCGGCTACGTCGGCACGCGCGGCATGCGCCTGCCGGTCTTCGTTGATGCCAACCTCCGCGGCCAGACACCTCACGGCCAGCGTACCTATGACGTGTTGAATTCCACGGGTGGCGTCATCAACACCCTCACCGTGCCGGTCTATATTCAGTCCGACCGCATCAACTCCACGCTGGCCTCCTATAACACGGGCTTCAGCATCGCCAATACCTGGTACAACTCGCTGGCTGCGACCGTACGCCGTCCCTTCGCGAACGGTCTCGAGGTCCTGGCCAACTATACCTGGGCGCATGCAACCGATGACGGTCAGGTAGGGGGTGCCAACGGCACCTTCTACGGCGGCGATACTCCGCTTGACCCGAACAACATCAAGCGCGAGAACGGGCCGTCGGACATCGACATCCGCAACCGCTTTACCATGAGCTTCACCTACCAGCCGGAGATCTTCGAGAGCAACAAGATCGTGAAGTACGCTCTCGACGACTTTATCTTCACTGGAACTGAGATCGCCTCCAGCGGACAGCCGATCTTCGCGAGCATGAGCGGAACGGTCTACAGCGGAACTGGCACCAGCTACGGTGCCGATGGCAACATCTACGGCGGTGCCATGAGCTCAAGCTCGGGCGCGCCTACAACCGGACGTCCGCCGCAGATCGGCCGTAACAGCATCGTTGGCCCCGGCTACAACGATGTGGACTTCAGCATTGCCCGCAATGTGCCGATCTGGAACCAGATACACATGCAGTTCTCGCTGCAGGCCTTCAACCTGCTCAACCACAAGATCGTCACCGGCGTGCAGGGCGGTTACTCGCAGTATGCCACCTCGTCGTCATCACCAACCAGCGCTTGCAGCACGGCCGTTGGAACCGCCACGGAATCAGCTGTTCCCGCTGGGGGGACACTGCAGGGCTGCATCTCTCCTTCCACCAGCACAGGCCTGAGTACGTTCGGTGTTCCGAGTGCCACGAGCGCCACTCTGTATGGCCCGCGCCAGCTGCAGTTCACCGCGAAGCTGTTCTTCTAACCGACACCGTATGGCGCACAATGCGCCGCACGAACCGAAAAGACCCCGGCAAATGCCGGGGTCTTTTCTTGCCGCCAAAGCTAACTATCTGAAGGAAGAGATGGTGCGCCCGAGAGGATTCGAACCTCTGACCTACAGCTTCGGAGGCTGCCGCTCTATCCAGCTGAGCTACGGGCGCATCCTGTGTAGTTTACACCGGGTACCGGCCGCCCGGGTGGCGAGAGAACTATGCCGGCTACTGCGGATTCGCTTCTTTCTCCCGCGCCTCGCGTTCGCGCACCAGCTCTTCCATGACCGAGGAGACCAGGTCCTTTGCGCCGGTGATCTGCGCGAGCACCACCTGCAGGTCCAGCGCCGGCACCGCCGGGTTGCGCGAGCTGGTGCAATAGACGCCGTGCTGGCCGACCATGATCAGGGCGTCGGTGAGCATGTCCAGCGTGACGGCCAGCCTGCCCCGGGCGACGCCCATCATGAACTCGTGCTGCTCGAGCGCATCGCGCTGATCGTGAAAGACGGACATTGTTGCTCCTCCAAATACTCTTCTTCTAGGGTACATCTGCAAGGCGCGCTCCAGACCATGCCTTTGCGAGCGGAGCGAGCGATCCGCCGTGCGCGCAGCACCATTGACCCGCGTTAAGCGCGGCTGCTACGGTTAAGACTCACCCGCACAGTGGAAGGATCCCCAACTTGAGTGAAGCTGCCACACCCACCACACCCGCCGCGCTTCGCCGTACTGGGCTGAACGCAACCCACCGCGCGCTGAAGGCGAAGATGGTCGACTTCGGCGGCTGGGACATGCCGGTCGAGTACTCCGGCCTGATCGCCGAACACATGGCCGTGCGCACGGCAGTCGGCCTCTTCGACGTCTCGCACATGGGCGACATCCAGTTCCGCGGGCCCGGCTCGCTGGCGGCTATCAACAAGCTCTGCATGAACGATGCGTCGAAGCTTGCCGTGGGCCAGGCGCACTACTCGGCAATGCTCTATCCCAATGGCACCTTCGTCGACGATGTGGTCACCCATAAGCTCGGCGAGAACGATTTTTTATTGGTCATCAACGCTGGAACTCGTGAAAAGGATAATCAGTGGGTCCGGCAGGTCATCGCCGGCATGCCCGGCGTTCACATGAACGACTTCTCCGACTACTACACGCAGCTCGCCATCCAGGGGCCGAAGGCGAAGGACGTGCTGGCGAAGCTGACCGACACCAACCTGAGCACGATCAGGAACTATTGGTTCACCTGGGGCAAGGTCTGCGGACTCTATAACGTGATGATCGCGCGCACCGGCTACACCGGCGAAGACGGCTTCGAGATCTACATTCCCCCGGATGAGGCGACCTCCGCCCGCGTGTGGGGGGAGATCCTCGCCGCCGGCGCGGAGTTCGGCATCCTGCCCTGCGGCCTGGGCGCGCGGAACACGCTGCGGCTGGAGGCTGCCATGGCGCTCTACGGCCATGAGATCTCTGACAGTATTAATGTCTACGAGGCCGGCCTGGGCCGCTACGCCAAGCTCGACAAAGGTGATTTTGTTGGCCGCGCAGCGCTCCAGGCCGTGACTTCAGCCGGTGGGCCGACCCGCAAGCTGGTGGGCCTGGAGATGGTGGAGCGCGGCATCGGCCGCGACGGCTACCCCGTTTGCTCACTCGACGGCCGTAAGATCGGCGAGATCACCAGCGGCTCACCTGCGCCATTCCTAAAGAAGAACATTGCACTGGGCTATGTTCCGATGGAGTTTACAGCTCTGGATACGGAAGTCGCCGTGGAGATACGCGGGCAACTGGTCAAGGCCAAAGTGGTGCCCACGCCCTTCTACAAGCGGGCTAAAGCCTAAAGCAACGGGTGGCCTAGGTTTTTCGCGGGTTTTGCACACGGAGCCTCCCGCATACTGCCCATACAATTAATAAGCAAACGGAGACAATCGCATGGCTTACCCAGCCGAGTACCGCTACACCAAGGAACATGAGTGGATACAGATCGACGGCACCAACGGGACTGTTGGTATTACAGATTACGCGCAGAGTTCGCTGGGCGATATCGTCTTCGTCGACCTGCCCAAGGTGGGTACGACGGTGGAGGCGCACAAGGTCTTCGGCAGCGTGGAGAGCGTGAAGGCCGTCAGCGATCTCTACGCGCCCATGAGCGGCACCGTGACCGAGGTGAATGAATCGCTCACGCCGGCTCCGGAGAAGATCAACACCGATGCGAACACCACGTGGATGATCAAGATCGCATTGACCGCGCCCGCCGAGGCGGATTCCCTGCTTGCTGCCGCCGACTACGAAAAATTTGTGAGCGAAGAGACCGGGCATTAGGCATCGGACTCGATTTCCCTGAGGTGTAAGTGCGTTATCTTCCCAAATCTCCTTCTGATCGAAAGGCCATGCTCGCCGCCATCGGCGTTGCCGGCATCGACGAACTCTTCAGCACCATTCCCGGCGAGTACCAGCTGCCGCGCGATCTGAAGATCCCGCGGCAGCATGCCGAGAGCGAGATCATCGAACGCTTCAAGGCATTCGCCGCGAACAGCGCCACCGGCGAGATCGGGTCCGGTTTGGCGAATGCGGGCGGCTACACCAGCTTTCTCGGCGCCGGCGCGTACCGGCACTATCGCCCGGTCATCATCGACTCGCTTATTCAGCGCGGCGAGTTCCTGACCAGCTATACGCCCTACCAGCCGGAGATCGCGCAGGGTACGCTGATGGCGATGTTCGAGTTCCAGACGATGATCTGCGAGTTGACCGGCATGGAGATCGCGAACGCGTCGATGTATGACGGGTCTACCGGCGCGGCGGAGGCGGTGATGATGGCCGTCCGCGTGACCGGCCGCAACGCCGCAGTGATCGCGCGCACGGTGCATCCGGAGTATCGCGAGGTCATCCACACCGCACTGCAGCATCAAGGTATCCCGCTGAGCGAGTGCGGCTATCTGGCCACGGGCCGCGTGGATCTGGCTGCCCTGGAGGCGGCGATCACAGATGACACGGCGTGCGTGCTGATCCAGTCGCCGAATTTTTTCGGGACGATCGAAGACGTGGCGGCCATCGCCGAGATCGCGCACAAGAAGGGTGCGCTGCTGATCGTGTCGATAGCTGAAGCGGTATCGCTCGGCATTGTGAAGCCTCCGGTGGAGGCGGACATCGTTTCGCTGGAAGCACAGAGCTTCGGCGTGGCCGTGGGTTTCGGCGGGCCATACTGCGGCGTAATCGCGTGCAAGGAAAAGTTCCTGCGGCAGATGCCGGGGCGTCTCGTTGGCGAGACGAAGGACAAGAACGGCCTGCGCGGCTTCGTGCTGACGCTGTCTACAAGAGAGCAGCACATCCGCCGCGAGAAGGCGACCTCCAACATCTGCACCAACCAGGCGCTCGTCGCCATGATGACGACGATCTTTCTGACCGTCTACGGCAAGGAGGGCATGAAGGAGCTGGCCGAACAGAATCTCGCCAAGGCGCACTACGCTTCTTCCACGCTGGCGAAGACAAGCGGCGCAAAGCTGCTCTTTGACGGCGCGCCGCGCTTCCATGAGTTCGTGATGGTGGGTAAGAAGAGCGCTGCAGAGACGAACGCCGTCCTGCTTAGTAAAAAGATCATCGGCGGACTTGCGCTGGCGAAGTGGTATCCGGAGCTGGGCGAGAACGCGACGCTCTGGTGCTGCACCGAGCTGGCCACGAAAGCACAGATCGATAACGCAGCCGCTTCGCTGAGGGCAGCGGCGGATACGGTCGCAGGAGCCCGGTAATGGCAGAGTTCAGCGACATCATCGGCGAAGAGCTCTCCGCGGTAGAGTTCGTGCAGGACTTTCTGGTGCTGCAGTTCGAAGGGCCTTCCGTCACCTTCTACGTGTGGCCGTATGTGCTGATGGAGGATGCTTCGATCGCCTACGGCGAGCCGGGCTACCGCGACGCACTCTGCGCGCAGATCGGTGACAGCGTGGTGCAGGCGCAGCTGGAAGAAGGCCTCTCCATCACGATGGAGTTTGAGAACGGCATCGTCTTTGGCGCGTCTTTACGCGAAGAAGACGTGCAGGGCCCGCAGGCGGGCAGTTTTACGATCAATGGCGAGTTAGTGGAGTTCTAGTGAGCGAAAAATTTACAGCAACACCGCGCAAAGCGACGACGCACGTGAACCAGAACGAAGATCTTATCTTTGAGAAGTCTTCGCCGGGCAAGCGCGGCTACAAGCTGCCGCCGCTGGATGTTCCTGCCGTGGATGCGGTGAGGCTGCTCGGCAGCAGCACACGTACAGACCTGGGCGTGATGCCGGAGCTGTCTGAAATTGAAATAGTCCGCCACTTCACGCGGCTCTCTACCTGGAACTATGCCATCGACCTTGGCATGTATCCGCTGGGAAGCTGCACGATGAAGTACAACCCGCGCGTGAACGAGTTCGTCTCGCGGCTCGAAGGCCTGGCCGAGGCGCACCCGTATCAACCGGAGTCGCTCTCGCAGGGCGCGCTCGGCATCATGAAGCTGCTCTCGGAGTGTCTCGTCGAGATCACCGGCATGGACACCATCACATTGCAGCCCGCGGCAGGCGCGCATGGCGAGTTCACGGGAATTTTATTAGCCCGCGCGTATCACCAGTCCAACGGCAATCCGCGGAAGAAGATCCTGATCCCCGACTCTGCCCACGGCACGAATCCTGCGACGGCGGCCGTCTGCGGCTATGAGATCGCCAATCTGAAGTCGAATGCGCAAGGCATGGTGGACATCACAGAGCTCGAGCGCATGGTGGACGGCGATACGGCCGCGCTGATGCTCACGAACCCTTCCACCATCGGCGTCTTCGAGTCCGAGATCCACAAGATCGCCGACATTCTGCATGCCAAGGGCGCGCTGCTCTACATGGATGGCGCCAACATGAACGCTCTCTGCGGCAAGACGCGGCCCGGCGACTTTGGCGTGGACGTGATGCACCTGAATCTGCATAAGACCTTCTCCACGCCACACGGGGGCGGCGGCCCGGGATCCGGCCCGGTCGCGTGCAAAAAGATCCTTGAACCGTTCCTGCCGACCCCAGTGGTGAAGACGAATGCCGACGGCACGCTCTCGCTCGACTACAACCGCCCTCAGAGCGTGGGCCGCGTGCGCGCGTGGTATGGCAACTTCGGCATGTTCATCCGCGCGCTGGCGTACATTCTCGCGAACGGCCCGGACGGCCTGCGCCAGACGACGGAAGACGCCGTGCTCAATGCGAACTACGTGCGGGCTAAACTCGAGGATGTGTTCGAGCTACCCTTCAAGACGCGGACGCTGCATGAGGTCGTCTTCTCCGACAAGCTGCAGGCGAAGAACGGCGTGAAGACCGGCGACATGGCGAAGCGGCTGATCGACTTCGGCTTCCATCCATACACCGTGTCGTTCCCGATGATCGTCTCCGGCGCGATGATGATCGAACCGACAGAGAGTGAATCGATGGAAGAGCTTGACCTGCTCGTCGATGCGCTGAAGCAGATCGCCCGCGAAGCGGTCGAGAACCCCGAGCATGTGCAGAATGCGCCGCACACCACGCGGCTCTCGCGTCTTGATGAAACGGCTGCCGCACGCAAGCCGGTGCTGCGCTGGAAGGGGCCTGCGGAGGATGTGGCTCTGGGGACTGCCGCGAAGGAGTGGTGAGTTAGATAACGACCGTCTCCCTGTACTCACCGAAGACCTTGCGCAGCGTCGTGGCAATCTCACCGACAGTGGCATAGCTCTCCACCGCAGTCAGGATCGCCGGCATCAGGTTGCTGCCGTTGCGCGCGGCGGCCTCCACGGCGTGCAACGCGGCGGCGTGGATACCTGCATCGCGGCGAAGACGCAGGGCCTTTAATCGCTCGACCTGCTGGCGCTCCAGCTTTTCGTCAATGCGCTGCGTGGGTACCGGCGTCTCCACTTCGCGGCTAAACTCGTTCACGCCGACGACGATCGACTCCTTCGTATCCACCGCACGCTGATACTCGTAGGCTGCGCGCTGGATCTCCTGCTGCACGTAGCCGCGTTCGATGGCCTTCAGCATGCCGCCGCGATCTTTAATCTTCTTCAAATACTCGTTTGCGCGACTCTCAATCTCATCGGTGAGCGACTCGATCGCATAGGAGCCTGCAAGCGGATCGACGGTCGAAGCAATACCGGACTCATGCGCCAGGATCTGCTGCGTGCGCAGCGCGATGCGCGCGGCGTTCTCCGTCGGCAGGGCGAGCGCCTCATCGAAGCCGTTGGTATGCAGAGATTGCGTGCCGCCCATCACCGCGGCCATCGCCTGTACCGTGGTGCGAACGATGTTGTTCTCCGGCTGCTGCGCCGTGAGCGTGGAGCCTGCGGTCTGCGCGTGGAAGCGGAGCATCCAGCTGCGCGGGTTCTTTGCTTTGAAGTGATGGCGCATGATGCGCGCCCACATCCGCCGCGCGGCACGGAACTTTGCCACCTCTTCCAGAAAATTATTATGCGCGTTGAAAAAGAAGCTAAGCCGAGGCGCGAAGTCATCGATGTCCAGACCGGCATCGATCGCCGCCTGCACATAGGTCATGCCGTTCGCCAGCGTGAAGGCGACCTCTTGCACGGCGGTCGAGCCTGCTTCGCGCATGTGGTAGCCGGAGATGGAGATGGTGTTCCACTCGGGCACCTCGTCGGCGGCCCAGGCGAAGATGTCTGTGATGATGCGCATGGCGCTGTTGATCGGATAAATATAGGTCCCGCGCGCAATGTACTCCTTCAGGAGATCGTTCTGAATCGTGCCCGTAAGCTTCCGTACATTCGTGCCGGCCCGCTTCGCCACCGCGACGTAGAGCGCGAGCAGGATACCGGCCGTCGCGTTGATGGTCATGGATGTGGAGATGGTATCCAGAGAAATTCCATCGAAGAGCCGCTGCATATCTTCAATGGAGTCGATGGCAACGCCGACCTTGCCCACCTCACCAAGCGCGAAGGGCGAGTCCGAGTCGTAGCCGATCTGGGTGGGCAGGTCGAAGGCCACGGAGAGCCCTTTGCTCCCGTGCGCGAGCAGAAACTTATATCGCTTGTTGGATTCTTCGGCGTCGCCCATGCCGGCGTACTGGCGCATCGTCCACAGGCGGCCGCGATACATCGTCGGCTGAATTCCGCGGGTGAAGGGGTACTCGCCCGGCGCGCCCAGCGCGGCAGCCGGATCAAAGCCGTCGAGGCTCGCGGCGTCATAGACACATTCGACCGGAATGCCGGAGGTCGTCTTGATCTCGTCAGCCATTATTTATCGTCTCTCGCGCCGTCGTGCCCGCACAAACGACGAGACCGCGAAGTAGCTGAAGACGGCAGCTGCTCCGGCAGAGAATAAAACATGACGATGTGCATCGGCATTGTCTGCAGTCAGGCGCAGTGCGGCACGGTACCGGAAGACGCCGCTGATAAAGATGGCTGCAAAGAGTGCGAAGAATGTCCCCATGACCTCCAGCCAGAGCACATGGCCAGCCCGGGCGAAGGGAGCCAGAAACGGCCTGCCCATGCGTCCAGACTGGCGCGACACGTTATTTTTATGGGCAGTATAAGCAGCGGCAGACTGGGCGATAGACTGGGCAGCGGAGTGCACGGCAGCCTGCACCGGCGCCTGGGCTGTCTGGCGCTGCTGCGGGGCGGCGGCCAGGGGCGGGTTTGGATTAGGCGCAGTGGCGGCGTCTACGGCCTCATAGAGCCCTTTGGCGGCGGTGCGGGCGCCTTTGCCGAGTATGCGACCGAAACGGACCGAATCCATGCCCAAAGTTTACAGGATGGGGCTCCAGAGCCCGGCGCAGCCGCCACAGAGCCCCGCCAGAGACCGGCTGCTCGCGTTTCCGCCCCGTGGAACGTCGAACCGGAACCTGCCGCCGAGAGGAACCCAGGTCGCTTCCTTAAAATTGAGGGATTAATTCACGTTGCAGCGGAGTCCACTTGGCAGTAGTGTGTAGAGAAGTTTCCAGCACGCAGCCGTAAAATGGGTCATGGGGGTGGCGTTGAATAAAAAAGTGAAGAACCTTATCCAGCAGCTAGGCGAGGCGATCCATGAGACAGTCTCCGAGTCGGAAGATGTAGCCGGCGTAGTGAAAGACATCCGCGAACAGGGTTTCGATGTGATGCTGATGCTGGAGGCGACGATCGGCCTGAACGAGGTCGAAGATGAGCCCGAGGCGGATGCGGCCCCCGGCACGCTGGAGGCCGGCCCCTTCACCCAGAGCGACCTTCACTTCCTGAAATCTCTACGCATCGCTCTCCCCGAAGGACTGGTTGCCGATGCGCCCCAAGCAGGAGAGCCAGGAGAAGCCGCAGGCTAGACACGCGGCCACAATGGATTGCAACTTTGGGCGGACGATCCCTCGCGGACGTCCGCCCTGCATCTTTAATGGCAGCCGTAACGTCGCAAGCCTTAGCAAACGGGTATATTGGTTTCCACAGTATCCGGTGCTGCTCTACCGAAAAAAGGACCACGAAAGCGATGAGAGATACCCTAGGCGTGCTGCTGGCAGGCGGTGCCGGTGAAAGACTCTTCCCCCTGACGCGCGATCGCGCGAAGCCGGCCGTGCCCTTTGGCGGTCAGTACCGCATCATCGACATCACGCTCTCGAACTGCATCAACTCCGACCTGCGCCATGTTTACATTCTCACGCAATACAAGGCACTCAGCCTGAACCGCCACATCCGCGAAGGCTGGGGCCCGGTCGTTGCGAACGAGCTCGGCGAGTTCATTGAGATCCTGCCGCCCATGCAGCGCGTTAGCTCGAACTGGTACATGGGGACCGCCGACGCGGTCTACCAGAATATCTACTCCATTGGCGCAGAGGAGCCGAAGCACGTGCTCATCCTCTCCGGCGATCACATCTACAAGATGAACTATGGCCTGATGCTGGAGCAGCACGTCCGCAGCGGCGCCGATGTAACGCTGGCCACGCTTCCGATCCATCCTGATGACGTCTCGCGCTTCGGCGTGGTCGAGGTCGGCAAGGGCGGCGAGGTCGTTGGCTTTGAAGAGAAACCGGCGGAGACCAAGATCCGCTCGCCCTTCAATCCGGACATGGTGGACGCCTCGATGGGCATCTATCTCTTTAATACGGATGTGCTGCTGCCCGAGCTGATCAGAGATGCCGAGAACCCGGACTCCAAGCACGACTTCGGGCACGACATTCTGCCTGCCATCCTCGGCAGGTTCAAGATGATGGCCTACAACTTCGTGGACGAAAACAAGCAGCAGGCGCTCTACTGGCGCGATGTGGGCACGCTGGAGGCCTACTACGAGGCCAACATGGATCTCGGCGCGATCTCGCCGACCTTCAACCTTTATGACAAGAGCTGGCCCATGCGTACGCGCGTGCGCCAGTATCCGCCAGCCAAGTTCGTCTTCGGCGAACCGGGCCGCACCGGCATGGCCATCAACTCGGTCATCTCGTCGGGTTGCATCGTCTCCGGCGCGGTGGTCCGCAACAGCGTGCTCTCGAACGATGTGCGCGTGAACTCCTACGCCGACGTGGATTCGAGCATCATCTTCTCGCACGTCAACATCGGCCGCCACTGCCGCATCCGCCACGCCATCATCGACCGCGACGTGCACGTGCCGGACGGCACCGTGATCGGCTACGACCCGGTGGAGGACAAGAAGAATTATTTTGTAAGTCCGAGCGGGCTGACCGTCGTCACGCGCGATTACTCGTTCTACGAGAATCCCGTGTCGAGTGAGTTCCTGCAGACCGGCGGAAGCTGGTGAGGATACCTCCGCTCAGGCGCTGGTCGTTCGACGCACAATGCATCGGTTGGCTCCTGTGGTTTGGGATTAATTCCTGGTTGATCTATAGGCACGACAATCTAATGCACAAGACGTTAGGACAACGCCTGTTGCTCCGGGCACTGATTCTCACGCTCTGTACGTTGGTTATGCCGGCAGGCTTCTCATGGCTGATGTACAGGCGTGACAAAAATCGCCAAACCGCTTCCTAGACAGTCTTCACATGCTTTCGCACGATCGCTTCCGCCTTCGCCAGGACTTCTTCCAGCGTCATCCCGGTTGAATCAAGGATCACCGCATCGTCTGCAGGCTTCAGCGGCGACTCGGCGCGGTTGCGGTCGCGGTAGTCACGGTCCTTCATCTCGCGGATGATCGCCTCTTCCGTGACTGGCGCGGTCTCGGGAGCGTTTTGCTTGTAGCGGCGGTTGCCGCGTACTTCAGGCGCCGCGTCCAGAAAGATCTTCACCTCGGCGTCGGGAAAGACCGCCGTGCCGATGTCGCGGCCTTCCATCACCACGCCGCCCGCTGCGCCCAGTTTTCTCTGTTGCCCCACCATCCACGCGCGCAGCTGCGGATGCACGGAGACGCGCGATGCGCCAGCGGTCACGTCCGCATCGCGGATGCGCTTGGAGACGTCGCGCGTATCGAGCAGAACGCGGTTGCCCTCGATCTGTGGCTCCAGAACGATGCGCGTGGTTCCGGCGAGTTCGAGCAACGGGGCTTCTTCGTCAAAAGAGTAGTCGCTCTCAATGGCCTTGAGTGCTAATGCCCGGTACATCGCGCCAGTCTCAAGATTGAGATAGCCGAAGCGGCGCGCCAGGTGCGCGGCCAGCGTGCTCTTGCCCGCTCCGGCGGGGCCGTCGATGGCAATCACAGGATGCTCGCGCGGGCTCATGATCTCGCTGGTCTCTTGCATCTACTCTGCGTCTTCCTTTTTCTTCCGCGGCGCGCCCTGCGGACGGGGCTTGCCTTTGCCGGAGTCATACTTCTTCTTTGCGCCGAACTTGCTGGGTCCGGCACCGAACTTCTTGCCGCCGCCGGTCTTGCTGGCTCCGCCAAACTTCTTCGGAGCGCCTATTCTTGCGCCTGGCCCCTTGCGCTCGAACTTCTTTGCCTCACCGAACTGCTTCGGCCCGCGGGCCTCGCCGTCACCAAACTTCTTCGGGCCGAAGCTCTTCTTGGGTCCACCAAACTTCTTTGGACTGGCTGCAAAATTCTTTACACCGGAAGAGTATGACTTTTTCTCCCCCGTCACTTTACCAAATCGCGATGGACGACGGCCGCCCTCATTTAATCCAAAACTCGGTACGTAGTTATCGTCCTCGTTGCGTAGAAACGGAGTACGCGGCGCAGAAGCTGGCTTATCACCCCGCGGCTTGAACGCAGGCTTGTCCCCAAACTCCTTCCGTGGCGGACGATCCCCAAAGCTCTTCTTCGCTCCAAAGCCCGGCTTGCCGCCAAAACTCGGTTTACCCCCAAAGTCACGACGCGGCGGACGAGAATCACCATCCGCCGTGCGCGGCTTATACTCACGCTTCGGCGCGGCGCCCGGCTTGCGGTCATCAAAGCGTGGATAGCGCGGCGTGGCGTGGCCGCCCGTGGCTCCGCCTTCGGCCGCGGCGTCGAATCCGGCGCGAGCATCAGGACGCGGGCGCGCCTTCTTCTCTTCCTCCCACGGCTTGGTGAAGTCGGGCTTGCCGCCAAAGTCACGGCGCGGCGAAGGGCGCGTACCGCCGAAGGACTTTTTCTCTCCGCTGAAGGGCTTGCGGTCGCTGGAGCCGCCTCGCGGAGTGAAGGGCCTCTTGTCCCCGAAGCTGGGCTTGCCGCCCCCCGCCTTTCCGCTAAAGTCGCGGCGTGGCGGACGCGCTGCTCCGCCTTCGCGGCTGCCGGCAAACGGTCTGCGTTCGCGGTCCGGCTTGCCGAAGGGCTTCTTATCGCCAAAGGGCTTGCGGTCGCCGAAGCTCTTGCCTGCCGGTCTTGCCCCGGCACGCGGGGAGAACTTAGCGCCTGCGGCAAACTTACTGATACGCGGGGTAAAGCCGGGTGCCGGCGTCTCGGTCTCGCTGCGCAGATCTTCGGGATTTACGTCGCTCTTGGCTCTGGGTTCCACAAACTGCGGCGCAAAGACCGGCAGCCCGCTCACCAGATGCAGCAGCGTCTTGCCCTCCACCACGCGCTCTTCCAGCTGGCGTGTCGACATCAGGCCGTGCACTACCTCGCGGATGCGCGAGCGCGATGCAAGCGGCGAAAGGAAGATCTCGATCTCTTCCGTCGTGGCCGCGATCACCGCGCCAAGATAGAGCGAGATCAGCGCAGAGAGCGCCGTCGGCACGCCGGCGTTCGAACCAGCTTTGAGCTGTTTCGTATACCGCACGCTCGCCAACTCCCAGAGCGTCTGCGCACCATCGCCCTGCAACTGCGGAAAGACGCGCAGCTGCGACCACAGCTCGCCCAACGCGCGCAGCACGGCGGCTTCAGTCACTTCGCGTCCGGCATGCACGATCAGGTCACGCGTGTTGAGCGCGCCGTGTTCGGCGAGCAGTTCATAGACGCGTACCGCAAGCGGGGAGACCTTGTTCGCACCGCCGGAGGTTGGCGCCTTCTTCCAGTTCTTGTCGCCGCGCAGCGTGAAAACAAAGGCAAGCGCCTGCGCAGAGACGATGTAGTCCGGCGTCTCGCCGAGCGTGCCCAGCAGGTTTAGAGCGACCGCGTGGTTGCCGGCGATCAGGCGCTGCAAAAGCTCGCGCGACGGCTCCATCTGCTCCAGGCTCATGGCGGGATTGGTCGAGCCGTGGGCCGCCTCGGCAAAGCTGGGCGCGGGCGCAGGCATCTGCAGCGGGCGCGGCGTGTAGAGCACAAGCCCCAGCTGCGCGACCCAGTCCTGCATACCCTCCTGCGTGAGGATGGGCTCACCGTTCTGGTGCCAGACCGCGGCACGCGCGGCAGCGAGTTGCTGCGGGGTAAAGCTCGGTGAATCGCTCAATGGAGACCTTCAATCAATTCGGGTTGGAGAAACAGCGTGGAAGACGCTCATGCAAAGCGCGTCGATTCCCCGCCAATGGCTCCGACTTCAAGTGCGGTGGAAGGCACGCTCAATGTCTCTTAAAGAATACCGCAATACGATGGGCCGGCCATGCGGGCAGCCCGTCGGATGCTCGGTCTTCGCCAGTTCTTCCAGAAGCCAGGCCATTTTGCTCTGTTCAAGGGGCATATTCACCTTAATTGCGGCGTGGCAGGCGATGGAAGCGGCGATCCGGGCGCGGCGCATCTCGTTATTATCCAGCTGCTCGCGGTCAGGAGCAGATAGAACCTCTTCCAGCATCTGCTCCAGCTCCTGGCCGGCCAATCCCAGCGGAACCGCCTTGATGGCCAGGGTGCGCGGGCCGAAGGGCTCCGCCTCAAAGCCATTGCGCTCCAGCTCCCCGGCGATCTCGGCAAAAGCGACCATCTGGGCGGGCAGAAGCTCCACCAGCAGCGGCATCAGCAACTGCTGGCGCTGGACCTTCTCCGCCTCGCGCTCGCGCAGGATCTTCTCAAAGAGGATGCGCTCGTGCGCGACGTGCTGATCGATGATCCAGAGACCCTCCTCATTCACCGCAAGGATGAATGAGTCGCGCAGCTGGCCAAGCGGCTTCAGATTTCCAATGGAGTGCAGGCTCGGCTGAACGGTGTTGTCCACGCCAGGTACGTCGCCGATGCTGGCGTGCGACGCAGGCACCGGAAGATTTGAGCCAAATGTCTGGGCCGCGCGCGTCGGCGAGAAGGTCGCTGCAATTGGAATACTGTTGCCGGTAAACTCCAGCCGTCCCGGCTGCGGCGGAAGTTCGCGCTCGCGCAGCATGAAGGCTTCTGCATCTTCGCGTGAAGGATGCGGCTCGGATTGCGGCAACTCCGATAGCTCGCTGATGCTTTGCGGTTCCCTGCTCTGCGGCGAGGCCGAGTCAGCATCCGGCAGCGGACTCACATCGATCGTGAGCGACGAGGCTGCATGCGCGCCGCCGTGCAGCGCCGCAGCAAAGCTCGCTGCAGGCCGCGCCTTCATCAGCGCCGTACGCACCGTGTCGCGCAGAAAATCATGAATGAACGACGACTGACGGAAGCGCACCTCGGTCTTCGCAGGATGCACATTCACGTCCACCTCCTGCGGCGGCATCTCCAGAAACAGAAGCACGACAGGAAACGATGTAGGCGGCAGGATGTTGCGGTACGCCTCCGAGAGCGCGTGCAGAATGAGCCGATCCCGGATGAGCCGGTGGTTCACGAAGATGTAGATGGAGTTGCGGTTGAGCTTCTGCAGCTCCGGCTTGGAGACGAAGCCGCTCACGCGCAGGAAGCCCGGCTCCGGCGGCGTCCAGCCGTCGTCGCGCTTCCATGGCGGCGGCTCGGGAATGCCGGCGCGGGCAAAGTCCGCTTCGGCGGCGACGGCAATCATCTGTTGAAAGACGTCGCGGCCAAATATCTGGAAGAGCCGGTCGCCCGCGCTGCTCACTCCCGGAGCGGTCAACAGAGCATGCGAGGCGGAGTGCAGCTCAAAGTGCTTCTCCGGATGCGCCAGCGCGTAGTGCGTGACCAGAGCGGCCACATGCGTCAGCTCGGTCTGCTCGGTCTTCATAAACTTGCGTCGCGCCGGAGTATTGAAGAAGAGGTCGCGGATGGTGATCGTGGTGCCGTGCGGCAGGCCGGCGTCATCCACACGCAGCACTTTGCCACCGGCGATCTCGATCTCCGTTCCAACCTCTTCAGACTTCTCACGCGTCGCCAGCGTCAGCCGCGACACTGAGGCAATCGACGGCAGCGCCTCGCCGCGGAAGCCGAGGGTGGCCATGGAGAGCAGGTCGTCAGAGCTGCGAATCTTCGAGGTCGCATGGCGTTCAAAAGCGAGCAGAGCGTCATCGCGCCCCATGCCGTGGCCGTTGTCGCTCACGCGGATGAGCTTGCGGCCGCCGCCCTCTACTTCGACGCGGATGCGGGTCGCGCCGGCATCCAGCGCATTCTCCAGCAGCTCCTTCACCACGGAGGCTGGACGCTCCACCACCTCGCCGGCGGCGATCTGGTTGGCGACCTGGTCGGAGAGTACGCGGATGCGGCCCATAGGCTGTAATTGTAGGGTTTTGCAAGAATTGCTGCGGCGGAAAACCAGTCAGAAAACCCGGGCCGCGCCCTGGAATGTTCCAAAAAAGCAGATGCGGTTGGCACGGGAGCCATGCGTGACGGTTAAACCAGAAGGGTGCATCCTGTAACGGAATTGGTGTATAAAATTGGCCCAAGCCCAAATTTATATCGCGCTTCGGGGCAGAGGCCAGGCATCCAACCCGGACGTACAAATCGCAGAGAAAGAAATCAGGTATCCAAGGAGAGAGCACATGAGCACTGACAGCATTCATAATCCATTCAAGCAATTTGCTGGCTTTTTGAAGGGGTCTTCCATTCTGATGATTGTGCTGGGCCTTCTGGCCATCACGCTTCCATTTGCAACCGGCATTGCGATATCGGTCCTGCTGGGCATACTGGTTACCTTTTGCGGCGCAGCCTATCTGGCCTATGCCTTTGCGGCGCGCGGCGCAGGATCGTTTCTCTGGCGCGTGCTCGTCGGAGTTCTCTATATACTTGGCGGCATATATCTTGCTATCCATCCGGGCCTGAGCCTGGTATCTCTTACCTTGCTGCTTGCCGTTATATTCTTTCTTGAAGGCATTTCGGAGATCGCAGCGTTCTTCAGCGTGCGGCCGCTGCCCGGCTCGAGCTGGATACTTTTCAATGGCATCGTCACGCTCATATTGAGCTTTCTCATCTGGCGCGAATGGCCATCCAGTTCCATTTGGGCGGTTGGCACGCTTGTAGGCATCAATCTGATCATGAGTGGGTTCAGCGGCCTGTTTGTCGCGACCGCCGCCCACAAAGTCGCGGCCGCCATCTAACCCCTTCACAGGCAAGCGGATCATAATCCGGTTGCCTGTGGCGGAAAACCGGTCAGAAAACCCCGGCTTCAGGCGGGGCATCCCAAAATGAAGGGAGACGCCCTTGATCCGCAAACTGAAGTCGGGAGAGTTTCGCATCTACTCCCGCAGCACCGGAAAGAACGGCAAGCGCAAGAACCTCGGCACGTTCTCAACCCGGGAAAAGGCCGAAAAGCACGAGCGGGAGATCCAGTACTTCAAGCGTAGTTAGGCTTTGGTCTAAGCGCGAGCGGTACGCGGAGCCATCCGCCGTGCGCGCAGTCTTATTTGTCGCCGACCATGTGCAGCCGCATGAAGTTGGTTGCGCCGGAGAGCGTCTGCGTGCCGCCGACGATGCCCAGCACCTGACGCTGGTGCACGTGGCCGCGCGACTCCAGGATCAGTTCAGCCATATTCACGAGCATGTCGGTATTGGTAAAGCGGTCACACAGGATGGGCTGCGTACC
>DATMLK010000183.1:0-7544 GCA_035570215.1 Acidobacteriaceae bacterium | reverse complement strand
GGGCTGGGTGGTGGCGAACATGAAGACGGCCCACTCGGGCGGCTCCTCGAGCGTCTTGAGCAGCGAGTTCCAGGCGGCGTCGGTGATCTGGTGGGCCTCGTCGAGGATGAGGATCTTGTACTTCGACTTGTTGGTGGGGCGGGCCTGGATCTTGCTGGTGAGGAGCTTGGCGTCGTCGATGCCGCGGCGGGTGGCGGCGTCGATCTCTTCGACGTCGAAGGAGTGCGACTCCGCAAAGATATCAACCTCGGTGCGGGAGGCGGCGGAGATCTCGCGGCAGTTGACGCAGGCGCCGCAGGGCTCGGGGGTGGGACGTTCTTTGGAGCCGATCTCGAGCTGGCAGTTGAGGGCCATGGCGAGGATGCGGGCGATGGTGGTCTTGCCGCTGCCGCGATGGCCGGAGAAGATGTAGCCGTGGGCGATGCGGTTCTGGGCGAGGGCGTTGAGGAGCGTGCGCGTGACGTGGTCCTGGCCGATGACGTCAGAGAAGCGCTGAGGGCGGTATTTGCGGGCTAGGACTTGGTAGGCCATCTTTTCGCGTTGTCTATTGACGACAGTGTACTGCGAGACGGGTTGTGGATGTCGTCTATCGTCGTCATCCTGACACTGACCCTGACACTGAGCAAAGCGAAGTGGAATGGGGAAGTGGAAGGACCCCCGGATTTTGCTCGTACTAGCACGGTTGTCCGTGGCATACTCTTGCCCATGCAAGACCGGCGGCCGTGCGTATATATCTTCAGCAACGTCTTTCGGACGCTTTATATCGGCGTGACGTCAGACCTTGAGCAGAGAGTATGGCATCACAAGAACGGCACGTATCCCGGGTCGTTTTCAGCTCGATACAAACTAGATCACCTCGTTTATGTGGAGTATTTCGATAGCATGCCTGCGGCTATCCGGCGAGAGAAGCAGCTTAAGGGCTGGCTGCGGCAGAAAAAGATTGCGCTGGTCATCGCTCACAACCCGACTTGGCAGGACTTGAGCGCGGAGTGGGAAGAGCCGATCTTTTATGAAGAGACTGAGGCTAAAGACAACGACAAAAGCAAATCCGGGGGTCCTTCGACTACGCCGCTTCCCACCCCAGCGAACAAGCATGTTCGCCGGGGACCCCGGTTTCGCGGCTCCGCTCAGGATGACGACGAATAGAGAGGAGTGGCTACGGCGGAGATCATACGGCAGAGATCGGCAGTTGGGACGGGCTATCTGCGCTTTGACTTCTTCGCGGCTTCGCGTTTCATGCGGCGGGCGCGGCGGATGACCTCTTCTTCGGAGTACATGGTGCCGCGGCACTGCTTGGCGCCGCAGTAGCAGTCGCAGTTGTCCTCGTCGGAGTCGTAGAGGTTGTACTCGTAGGTAAGTTCCTCGCCGGCCTTGATATCGCGGACGGCCTTGATCCATATCTGGCCGCGGTAGTCGACGGTCTCACAGTTGTAGTCGCAGGAGTGATTGATGTACATGGCAGTGCCGTAGCCGTCGATGACGAGGTTGGTGCCGTCGACGCCGAAGAGGTAGGTGACGTCGCGATCGGCATAGAGCTCGTTGGCGACCGCTTTGTGGATGCGGCGGCCACCATACTCCACGATGCGCGTGTTCTTTTTGACCGGACGGGTGGTGTAGCAGCCGGCGGCGTGGATGCTGGAAGAGCGAATGATGAGTCCGGGTATCACGGGATGCTTCCTTTGCAGGTCGTTGGTGTGAGTATAAATCGAAGAGGCCGCAGTTGCGTCTAAGATTATGGGAGAGCGATGCGCGTGCGAGTCCAAAACGGATGGCTGCTGGGTGCGGTGATGCTACTGGTTCTGGCGGCATCGGGGACGGCGATGGCGCAGACGACTGCGCCTGCTGCTGCGGCCGACACGAAGACTCCGCCGGCACAGGCTGCGCCTGCACCGGATCCGTTTGCTTTCCCGGAGAGTGATTCCAAGACGAAGAGTCTGGGCGAGGAGGAGCCTGCGGCTCCCGACGCACCGGCACCGGCCGCACCGACTCCAGCCGCGCCTGCTCCGGCTGCTGATTCGCATCCGTATCCGGGAGATGCAGTGCCCGCGGCTCCCGATGACAGCGGTTACAGCTCCAGCAGCGATAGCGCGGCGGGGAATCCGGCTGCAGGCACACTACCGACGGATACGCGGCAGAAGCTTCAGCTGAATGATGCGGGTTCGACCGGGCACATTGATATCGCACGCGCGGAGAATGACGACAATGTGGCCGACTTCTACATCAAGGACGGCAACTACAAAGGCGCGTACCTGCGGTACAAGGACGCCGTCACCTACGACCCGGATAACGCCGACGGGCACTTCCGGCTGGCGGAGATGGCGCGCAAGCTGGGCAAGACGGATGAGGCCGTGAGCGAGTACAACGCCGCGCTGAAGCTGGATCCGCAGGGCAGTGATGTGAAGGCGGCGCGGAAGGCGCTCGCCGGGCTGCAGCCGACGGCGAAGAAATAAAACAAAAGCTCACCACGGATTGCCACGGATCAATTACGGATCTTCACGGATCTAAAAACAAAAAATAATTCAATAAAAACTAGCGATAGAAGCCGCTGTACCAGGCGATGAGCGGGATGCCGAAGAGTGCGGCGGCCATGCCTCCCACGGCGAGGAAGCTGCCGAAGGGGAGACGCGTCTGGCCGGTGGCCTTGCGCCCGAGCAGCAGCGCCACGGCGTAGAGCCCGGCGGCGATGACCGCGAAGAATAACGCCAGCAGTGCCTGCCGCAGGCCGAGGAAGGCAGCGATCATCGCCAGCATCTTGACGTCGCCCAGACCCATGCCGTCGCGCTTGCGCAGGGCGCGATAGCCCCAGCGGACTATAAGCAAGAGGAGTGCCGCGATAAGGATGGCGAGTGTGCGGTAGACGAGCACGCGCTCGGGGCCGGTCAGCACCACCTCGCCGCGATCCATTGGGAGAAGAAAGGCACGCACCGAGGCCAGTGCGAAGCCGGCGGCCGCGCCGCCCAGGGTGAACTCGTCCGGCAGCAGCTGCGTCTGCCAGTCCATCACGAGCAGGCCGATGAGAAAGAATCCGAGCGCGGCGCAGTTCACGGCGGCGAGCGAGAGATCGAATCTCCAGAGGCTCAGGGCGAACCATGCCGCGGTGGCGAGTTCGACCAGAGGATATTGCACGGAGATGGGACCGTGGCAGTGGCGGCAGCGGCGGCGGAGCAGGAGCCAGCTTAGGATGGGGACGTTGTCCCGCGTGGAGATGGTGTGCCGGCAGAGCGGGCATTGCGAACGCGGATGCACGATGGACGCGTCCACCGGGAGCCGCGCGATGCAGACGTTGAGAAAGCTGCCGAAGGCCAGGCCGAAGAGAGTGGCGATGTAGTAGGGAAGCAGCATGGCTTTTCAAGTATATGGTGCGGCGGTTGTGGAGTGCGGCCGTCGCTGCGCGACGATGCCCACCTTAGCGACGATCAAACCGTCGCGAAGATGGGGCACCGATCTATGCGCACAGGATGACAAATTAAAAAAGAAGTAAAGTAGACGCATGGATTCGAAGGAAAGATCCGCGGCGGAGCAGTTTGCGGAGGCGGTGCGGATCATGGCGCGGCTGCGCGCGCCGGGCGGCTGCCCGTGGGACCGCGAGCAGAGCTTTGATTCGATCAAGAAGTACACGCTGGAGGAGACCTACGAGGTCTTCGACGCCATTGAACGGCGGAACTGGCCGGACCTGAAGGACGAGCTGGGCGATCTTCTACTGCAGGTGCTCTTCTATTCTCAAATGGCGATGGAAGCGGGCGACTTTACGATCGCGGATGTCGTCGAGAGTCTGAATGCGAAGCTGGTACGGCGGCATCCGCATGTCTTTGGCGAGATCGAGGCGGCCACGAGCGGCGAGGTGTTGAAGAACTGGGAGCAGATCAAAGAATCCGAAAAGCGAGCTGCGCGGCAAAAAGAAAAACAGCAGAGAGGCACGGAAGAAAAGGCCTCGCTGCTGCAGGACGTCTCGCGCACGATGCCCGCGATGATGGAGGCGGAAAAGCTGGGTTCGCGGGCGGCGAAGGTTGGATTCGACTGGCCGGAGGATGGCCGCGCGACGGGATTGTTCCAGAAGCTGGACGAAGAGATCGCCGAGCTGCGAGAGGCGATTGCATGTGCCATGCTGGCGAGCAAGAAGCGGCCGCCGCATACAGACGAAATCTCTGCTGAGTTTGGGGACCTGCTGTTTACCGTGGCGAACATCGCGCGGCACCTGAAGATCGACAGCGAATCGGCGCTGCGCGGCGCGAACGCGAAGTTTCGCCGGAGATTTGCCGCGATGGAGCGGGAAATTAACGCAAAGGGCGGCCCATCGGTTAGCCTAAATACGCTGAGCGCCGAGGAACTTGAGGCGCTTTGGCAGCAGGCCAAGCAGCGCGAACGTGCAGAGTGAGCCCGTGAGTCCAGAGACTGAGATACAGCCGGCAATGGAGACCAGACGCCTCAATGCAGGCTCGACCGTCGTGATCCGTCCGGTGACGGACCTGGAGGGATTCGCGCGTTGCGTGGAGCTGCAGCTCGAGGTCTGGGGCTACGACGACGCGGACGCGATGCCCAAGCGTCTCTTTGTGGTGGCGCAGAGCATCGGCGGACAGGTGCTGTGCGCGTTCGATACGGCGCACTCCGGCGCAGGGCGATACAACAACATGATCGGCTTTGCCATGGCGCTGCCGGGCTATCGCAACGGACACGCGTACCTGCACTCTCACATGCTGGCGGTGAGTGAGGCGTACCGCAATACGGGCATCGGGCGCGCGCTCAAGCTGGCGCAGCGCGATGACGCTCTGGCGCGCGGCATCGATCTGATCGAGTGGACCTTCGATCCGCTGGAGATCAAGAATGCCCACCTCAATATAGAGCGGCTCGGCGCCATCAGCCGCCGTTATGCGCCGGACCTTTACGGCACCACAACCTCCGAGCTGCAGGGCGGCCTGCCGTCTGACCGGCTCTTTGCCGAGTGGTGGCTGCGCTCCAAACGTGTACAGGGAATTCTCTCCGGCGCGGAGGTCTCGCGGCCGCGTGTGCGGCAGACGGTCACGGTGCCGCACGAGATCCACGATTGGAAGACAAGCGAGCATGACAAGGCGCTGGCAGTGCAGACGGCCAATCGCGAAGAGTTGCAGAGGGCATTCCGCAACCGGCTGGAGGTCGTCGGCTTTTCGCGCGACGAGCACGGCAACGGAAGTTTTGAACTAGGACGTTGGGACGAAGAGTTTTCTTATTAGGTTTTGCGTGGGCGGTGCGTTGCGCCGGAATTGAACGTACCGGCGGCAGAGAAGCAGATCCTTCGCGCATCACGCTCAGGATGACAAGTATCAAAAAGTAATACGAGGTTTTCGATGAAAATAGATGCGATCCACATGCGCGAGATCCAGATGCCGCTCGTGCAGCCGTTCCAGACCAGCTTCGGCGTCACCACGGGCCGCCGCATTCTGCTTATTGAGATCGAAGCCGAGGGGCTGACGGGATGGGGCGAGTGCGTTGCCGGCGAGCACCCGTACTACTCGGACGAGATGATCGACACGGCGTGGATCATCGTGAAGTCGGAGCTGGCACCGAGGCTGATGAAGGAACCGGTGGAGAACGGCGGCGCCTGTCCAAACCTCTTCAAGCGCGTGCGCGGGCATCGCATGGCCAAGGCCTCGCTGGAGAATGCGGTGTGGGACCTTGAGGCGCAGATGAAAAAGGCCGCGCTGGCGGACCTGCTGGGCGGCGAGCGTGAGGTGATCGCGTGCGGCGTGTCTATCGGAATTCAACCGACAATGGAAGAGCAGATGGAGAAGATCGAGACGGCACTGGCCGCGGGGTATCAGCGCATCAAGCTGAAGTGCCAGCCGGGCTGGGACGTGACGATGTTCGAAGCGGCGCGCAAGCGCTGGCCGGATATGGTGATGAGCTGCGACGCGAACTCGGCCTACCGCATCAAGGACATGGAACACCTGGAGACCTTCGACGAGTTCAAGATGCTGATGATCGAGCAGCCGCTCTGGTACGACGATTTTTATTTTCACTCCATGCTGCAGAAGCGGCTGGCGACGGCGATCTGCCTGGACGAGTCGATACGCAACCGCAGAGACGCGCTGGCGGCGATCGATATGCAGAGCTGCCGCATCATCAACGTGAAGGTGGGGCGCGTGGGCGGCTTCAGCGAGGCGGTTGCAATTCATAACGCAGCCGCAGAACGCGGGATCCCGGTATGGTGCGGCGGGATGCTGGAGACGGGCATCGGCCG
This sequence comes from Acidobacteriaceae bacterium, assembly GCA_035570215.1. Classification (GTDB taxonomy): domain Bacteria; phylum Acidobacteriota; class Terriglobia; order Terriglobales; family Acidobacteriaceae; genus JARLFX01. The sequence continues at coordinate 1,330 of DATMLK010000183.1, read as the reverse complement.
CGCGCACAATATCGCGCTCTCGTCGCTGCCGAACTTCTCTCTGCCGGGGGATGTGTCAGCGTCAAAGCGCTACTGGAAAGAGGACATCATCGAGCCGGAGGTGACGGTGAGCACGAAGGGCGAGATCGCCGTTCCCACCACGCCGGGCCGCGGATTTGAAGTGCGGAGGGACCTGATCGAGAAGCTGACGATCCGGAAAGAGACGATAGGGGCAGGGGTTAGGGGTTAGGGATCAAGGGTTAGTACAGAACCGCTTTCCCGGTAGCGGTCTAAGTTTGAGTTGCGAGTGCAGCCGGGGCTAAAGCCCACTTCTTTACAAGCTCTTGTCTTACGGCTGAAGCCGTGGGCTTAATCCAAAAGCCAAATCAGGACACTACCCTAATCCCCGCTTTTAGTTGCAGGGGCACTGTGCGGGAAGCGGCGTGTTCAGCAGGATGCGAATGGCGTCCTGAAATCCCATAGCGGGCACAGTGGAGTAGCCGTTCTCTTCGAGCTGCACATTCGTATTCACTTTGACGATGACGACGCGGGCGCTAACCTGCTCGTTCAATCGCTGGAACATCCAGCGCGGGCCGGCATCTGTCTGGTCCAGATCCAGCTTTCCGCCACGATAGAGGCGTCCCACCAGACCCCAGCCGAAGCTGACATCGCTGATGACGTCAGCGTGCATGCGCACCATGTGCTCGGAGGCGGTATCGATCCAAATGCGTCCGGAGATGCCCTGTAAAGCCTCAGATTCCATGCTCGGCGGTTTGAAGGCAGGATTCGGCTTGTAGTCGAGCACCACCTGCGGGCCGGAGTCGTTCGGCGCCGGCGTCTGGTCTGCCGCATAGGTAAAGAGCATGGCCCGCGGCAGCAGCTTCACCAGCATGGCGGCGTGGTTCTTGTCCTGCTGGTCGTGTTTGTGGTGGTTGTAGAACTCTGAAGGATTCTCCAGCAGGTGCTGCAGACGGTCGCGCTCGGCGGCATCCTCTGCCGGCGTGAGCGGACGTCCATTTTTGGAGATCACGCGGGCCACCATGCCGTCGCGGCTCTCAATCTCGTCACGGAGTTCCAGGCCTTTCTCGCCCTTATAGAGCATGTGGAAGCGGAGATAGGGCAGATCGTACTGGATCATGGGCACTTCGTGGGCGGCGGCGGCGTCTATCCACTGCTGGGGCGTGCGGGAGAGTGGGTCCGGCCTGGCTGGGATGTGCTGGGCCGGCTGAGCTATAGCTGGTAATGAGGCTGAAAGGCCGAGGAGAGCAAAGGCGGCAGCCGCAAGCAGGGCGGCGGAGCGCGGTCTCCGGGTCGCTTCGCGTAGATGATGGCGGGGCGGCATCTATCTCTA
>DATMLK010000182.1:0-6177 GCA_035570215.1 Acidobacteriaceae bacterium | reverse complement strand
CTGCAGCAGGATGAAGGCGAGGATGGCGACGAAGATCAGCCGCGGCAGATCTTTGTGGATGAACTCCACGAAGTCGGCGTGCCACTCGCGCCGCAGTACGTCGATGACACGCTCATCGTGCGGCACGGAGTCGGTGAGATTGGGCAGATCGGTATCCGGGCTTGTGATCACGGCATTGTTCATGCTGTTATCTCATCACAAACGGCGGGCTATGCAAAAGCGCAATGCAAAAGACCGCCGCGGCGGCCTTCTGTTTTGATGCGGATTTTTTCTACGCGGTTATACAAACAGCGGCGCGAGCACGAGCGTGATCGTGGCCAGCAGCTTGATGAGAACGTGCAGCGAAGGGCCGGCCGTGTCTTTGAACGGATCGCCGACAGTGTCGCCGACGATGGCTGCCTTGTGGGCCTCCGACTTCTTGCCGCCGTGCTTGCCGGTCTCGATGTACTTCTTGGCGTTGTCCCATGCGCCGCCGCCGTTGTTCATCAGCATGGCGAGCAGAACGCCGGAGATGGTGCCCACCATCAGCAGAGCGGCCACGGCCTCTGCGCCGGCCAGGTCGATGGCCTTGCCGTTGATGGTGGGAACGGCCTGCATGAGCGTGGCGAAGGTGGTGTCCTGGTAGCTCTCGCTGAAGTTGCGGAAGATAAGGCCGACCGCGATGGGCAGCCCGACGGCGAGCAGGCCGGGCAGGATCATCTCCTTGAGCGCGGCCGAGGTGACGATGGAGACGCAGCGGCCGTAGTCGGGCTTGGATGTGCCCAGCATGATGCCGGGATTCTCGCGGAACTGCCGCCGTACATCCTCCACCACGCGTGATGCGGTGCGGCCCACGGCCTTGATGGCCATCGATGAGAAGAGATAGGTCAGCGTGGCGCCCAGCAGACCGCCGACAAAGACGGGAACGCTGGCGAGGTTGATGTTGGTGAAGCCCCAGTGCGGCGGCAGGTAGCCGTTGACGCCTGCCTCCGCGACCTTGTGGACGACGATATCCTTGATCTCGGCGAGGTACGCGGAGAAGAGCAGGAACGCGGCGAGCGAGGCGGAGCCGATGGCGTATCCCTTGGTGAGCGCTTTGGTGGTATTGCCTGCGGAGTCCAGCTTGTCCGTGCGGTTGCGTATCGTCTCTTCCTGGTTGGACATCTCGATGATGCCGCCGGCGTTATCGGTTATAGGCCCGAAGGTATCCATCGCCAGGATGTAAGCCGCGCAGGAGAGCATGCCCATGGTGGCGATCGCCGTGCCGTAGATGCCTTTGGAGTAGACCGAGACGTCCGCGACATCGGCAAGGCCGCGTACACCGAAGTAGTAGCTGAGCAGAAGCGCGGCGCTGATGACGACGACGGGAAGCGCGGGTGTCTCCATGCCGACGGCGAGGCCGCTGATGATGTTGGTCGCCGGGCCGGTGAGCGATGCTCTGGCGATGGACTGCACCGGCTCGAAACGCGATTCGGTGTAGTACTCGGTGATCCAGACGAAGAGAAAGGCGGTAATCAGGCCGATGAGTCCGCAGGCGAGCAGCCAGTAGCGGTCCTGCAGCATGAAGTGGACTGCGGCGGCGAATCCGAGGAACGCGAGCGCTGAGGTGACGTAGAAGCCGCGGTTAAGCGCGTGCATGGGGTCTTCGTCTTCTTTCGAGCTGACGATGGTGACGCCCACGATGCTGGCGATCAGGTTGATGGCATGCACGATGAGTGGGAAGAGGATGCCCTTGATCCCGAAGACCGGATACAGAGTGGCCCCGAGGATCATCGCGCCCACGTTCTCCGCCGCCGTGGACTCGAAGATGTCCGCGCCGCGGCCGGCGCAGTCGCCCACGTTGTCACCCACGAGATCGGCGATGACGGCGGGGTTGCGCGGATCGTCCTCGGGAATGCCGGCCTCCACCTTGCCGACAAGGTCGGCGCCGACGTCCGCTGCCTTGGTGTAGATGCCGCCGCCGAGCTGGGCGAAGAGTGCGATCAGCGACGCGCCGAATCCGAAGCCCACGAGCTGATAGACGACCACGCGCGGATTGTCCAGACCCCCGAAGCAGAGGAAGAGCACACCCACGCCGATAAGCGATAGCGCCACCACGACCAGGCCGGTCACGGCCCCGCCACGCAGTGCCATTCGCAGCGCGCGGTTCATGCTGTGGCGCGCGGCGGCCGCGGTGCGGATGTTCGCGCGGATGGAGACGTACATCCCGGTAAAGCCGGAGAGACCCGAGCAGATCGCGCCGATCAGGAAGGCGATGACGGTCTTGACGGCGAGATGGGGAGAGTGCGTGCAGTATCCGGCGAAGAGGGCGATGGCGATCACGATGGCCATCATGGCGATGGCGCGATACTGCTTCGCCATGAAGGCCTCCGCGCCTTCACGAATGGCGTTGGAGATGTCCTGCATGGCGGGCGTGCCGTTGTCCGCGCCGATCACGCTGCGCGCCAGAACCACGGCGACGCCAAGCGCGAGCACGCCTACGCCAAGCGCGATCCAGAGATAGATCCTGCCATCCAGCAGAGCGTCAGGGGCAGGCGCTGACTGCCAAAGTGCTGCAAGGGTTTCGGCTGGGCACATAAAGTAAGTCTCCAGAAAAGCGAATCATTGCTTCGTAATACGGCTCGATTGATACAGTGCGGAGTTTAGCTGCTTCCCGCATTATTTTTCGTCATAGCCGCAAAGAACAGAAAAGCTCGGAAGTCCTTCACAAAGGGCGAATTAGAGCATGTGCAAGGTAAGAGGGTCAATCGCAGCTCTCAGGGGCCCATAGCGGCCCTTATGCCCGGAAAGGCCCGTGGACGGCATGGGACACGTGGCTGTTCAAATCCGCCGCTCAAGGAATTACAATCAAGCAGCACAGGGACATACAGACACTATGGCCAGACAGACCGCAACTCGGGAGGCTGAACTCGGCACGCTGACGCGTGTCGCCGCCCTGCTTGCGCCTGGAGAGACCGCCGCCGGCGTTGCCCGGGCCATCGAGAACGCAGCTCCGCATTCCTCGGGAAAGCCCGGCCCGCTGACACCTGCGCAGCTCGTCGCCATGTACCGCCTGATGTTTCTTTCGCGCATGGTGGACGACCGCGAGATCGTGCTGAAGCGCCAGCAGAAGATTTTCTTCCAAATTTCATGCGCCGGGCATGAGGCCCTGCTGGTCGCCGCCGGCATGGCGATGAAGCCGGGTTACGACTGGTTCCTGCCATACTACCGCGACCGCGCCCTCTGCCTCGCGCTCGGCAACACGGCTGAGGAGCAGCTGCTGCAGGCCGTGGGCTCCGCGGACGATGTAGCCAGCGGCGGCCGCCAGATGCCCTCGCACTGGTCGCGGCCCGATCTGCATATTGTCAGTACCTCGTCGGCGACGGCCACGCAGTGCCTGCACGGCATCGGCTGCGCGGAGGCAGGCCGCTACTTCCGCAATCATCCGGCGATTAAGGATGCGACACCTGCACCGGACAGCGCGGACTACCGCGGCTATCACCCCATCAGCTGGCAGGGCGATGAGGTCACCTATATCTCCATTGGCGAGGGTTCGACCAGCCAGGGCGAGTTCTGGGAGGCGTTGAACACCGCCTCGAACGCGAAGCTGCCAGTGGTGATCGTGGTGGAGGACAACGGCTACGCTATCTCCACGCCGGTTGAGGTGAATACTCCGGGTGGCAACATCTCCAAACTTGTTGCCAGCTTCCCCAACTTCTTCTTCGCCGAAGTCGACGGCACCGACATCGAAGAGAGCTATGCCGCCCTGCGCGAAGCAGTTGCATACGCCCGCTCCGGCAAGGGTCCGGCGCTGGTGCATGGGCATGTCACGCGGCCTTACTCGCACTCGCTCTCGGATGACGAGAAGCTCTACCGGACGGAAGATGAACGCAACGCCGACGCGCTCCGCGATCCCATCGCCCGGCTGCAGATGCGGCTGCTGCGCGAGAACATTCTGGATGCCGAGGGCATCACCGCGCTTGAGAAGCAGGTGGATGAGGAGGTGCACCGCGCCGGCGAAGCCGCGATGGCCGCCGCTCTGCCCACCGTCGAAAGTATTACGAAGCATGTCTACTCCGAGGTGGTGAACCCCGCCGGCAGCGCCTTCGCGACCGAGGTTCATCCCGCCGCGGACGATACCGAGCACACCATGGCCGACCTCATCAACCGTACGCTGCATGAGGAGATGGCGCGCGACGAACGCATCGTCGTCTACGGCGAGGATGTGGCCGACGTGAGCCGCGACAAACATCTGAAGGACGGGACGTTAAAAGGGAAAGGCGGAGTCTTCAAGCTGACCGCGCACCTGCAGCGCGACTTCGGGTCCGACCGCTGCTTCAACTCGATCCTCGCCGAAGCGAGCATCGTAGGCCGGGCTTTGGGAATGTCGGTTCGCGGCATGAAGCCGGTGGTCGAGATACAGTTCTTCGACTACATCTGGCCCGCGGTGCACCAGATCCGCAATGAGATCTCTGTGCTGCGCTGGCGCTCGAATGGAAACTTCTCCTGCCCGATGGTGATCCGCTGCCCCATCGGCGGCTATTTGACCGGCGGCAGCATCTATCACTCGCAGTCAGGCGAGAGCATCTTTACTCATATACCCGGTATCCGCGTGGTGATGCCGTCGAACGCAGCCGATGCAGCCGGGCTTCTGCGCACGGCAATACGCTGCGACGATCCCGTGCTCTTCCTCGAGCACAAGCGGCTCTACCGCGAGGCCTTCGGCCGTGCGCAGTACCCTGGGCCGGAGTATGCGATCCCGTTCGGCAAGGCGAAGATCGTGCGCCCAGGCAAACAGCTCACCTTCGTCACCTACGGAGCTACAGTTCCACGCGCCCTGCAGGCGGCGGAGAAGCTGCATCGCGAAAAGGGGATCGACGCTGAGGTCATCGACCTGCGCAGCCTGAGTCCCTACGACTGGGAGGCCATTGCCACGTCGGTCCGCAAGACCAACCGTTGCATCGTGGCGCATGAGGACATGCAGAGCTGGGGCTATGGCGCGGAGATCGCAGCGCGCATCGGCGACGAGCTCTTCCACGATCTGGATGCTCCGGTGCGCCGCATCGGCGCGATGGACACCTATGTCGCCTACCAGCCCGTGCTGGAGGATGCGATCCTGCCGCAGCCCGAGGATTTCTACCGGGCGATGGAAGAGCTGGCCGCGTTCTAAGCTGCTGTAACCCTCTGAAAATGCATCAAAATAAGCGCAAGTGTGTACTTTAGTGTGCGGCTTTGCGCGAAACTAAGCGCGGGATTGCGAGTCTCTACCCTGTACGGGCTGCTTTCGGGCAGTTGCAGGAGGCACCATGAACTTGGCTGGAATCACGCGTCGCGGATTCATGAAGAACGGAGCGCTTGCGCTCATCGGGACCTCTACCATCCCCAGCTTTCTCGAACGCTCGGTGATGGCCGAGGTGACCACTGCAGCCGCCAACAACAAAAAGCTCGTAGTGCTCTTTCAGCGCGGCGCGGCCGACGGCCTGAACATCGTGGTGCCGTACCAGGAGAAGAGCTACTACGATATGCGCTCCTCCATCGCCATCCAGAAGGACCAGGTGATCGACCTGGACGGCTTCTTCGGCCTGCATCCGTCCATGGCCTCTTTCAAACCGCTCTACGACCAGGGGCATCTGGCGATCGTGCATGCCGCCGGTTCGCCTTCGACCTCGCGCTCGCACTTCGACGCGCAGGATTACATGGAGTCCGGTACGCCCGACATCAAGATCACGCCGGACGGCTGGCTGAACCGCGCCATGCAGGCCGAGGACCTGGCCTTCAAGCGTAACCAGACCGCCTTCCGCGCCGTCGCACTGGGCACGCAGGTGCCGCGTACGCTGGAGGGGCCGATTCCGGCGATCGCTGTTGCGAGTGTGGCGGATTTCTCCGTCGGCGGACGGGGTGCCACGACGTCGCCCATCAGCAATGCCTTTCAGGCGATGTACGACGAGAGCACGGACTCGCTGCTGCACGGCACCGGCGACGAGACCTTTGAGGCGGTAAAGATGCTGAAGGCCGCCAACCCGGCCCAGTACCAGCCGCAGAACGGCGCGAACTACCCGAATACACCCTTCGGCAACAGCCTGAAACAGATCGCGCAACTGCTGAAGGCGAACCTCGGCGTGGAGGCAGCCTTCTCCGACATTGGCGGCTGGGACACCCATCAGAACCAGGGTAATGTGACCGGGCAGCTCGCAAGCCGGCTGCAGGAGTTCTCCGACT
>DATMLK010000181.1:0-7182 GCA_035570215.1 Acidobacteriaceae bacterium | reverse complement strand
ATCGTCTGCCGGCGTCCGCCGCCGATGCAGACGGCGATGGACATCGGCAGGCCGTAACCCATCGCGCCCAGCCCGGCCGTGTGATAGATGCGCTGGCCGTGCAGCGTAGGGCAGGCGAGCAGGTAGATCTCAATGCCGGAGCCGGAGCTGCCGGAGATGAGCAGATCGCTGGGGCTGCAGGTGGTGCCCAGCACCTCGGCGAGATTGAAGATGCTGACCAGTCCTTCGGGTTTGCGGTGTTCGTCGGTCACCACGGGATAACGCGTCTTCCAGTCGGCGCAGCGCGTCAGCCAGGCCTTGTGTGCTTTTTCTCGTTCCTGGGGAGGCTTGAACTCGTTCTTATGCTTCAGCAGTTCGGTCAGGAAGGCCTTTGCATCCGCGCAGACGGGCTGCTGCAGGTGCGGCTCCAGCTTGGCGAGCTCGGCGGCGTCGATATCTACGGCGATCTTGTGCGCCTCTCGCGCCAGGTTCTGCGGAGCATAGCCGGTGATGGCAAAGTCGAGACGGACGCCGACGGCGAGCAGAAAATCGCAGTTCTGCAGAGCAAAGTTGGCACCGCGCGCGGCGACGGAACCGGGACGGCCGACGTAGGTGGGATCGTTCGAGGGAACGAGATCGGCCGCGCACCAAGTGGCCACCGTGGGTACGCCGAGGAAGAGACGCAGCTCCTCAAACTCCTTCTCCGCGCGGGCGAGACGGATGCCGTTGCCGGCGAAGAGCAGTGGGCGCTCGGCCTTGTTGAACTCGGCGATGACGCGGGCGACTTCGGCTGGGATATTCGCGGTGCCGGTCATGTTGCCCAGCTCCGCGGGATCGAAGCTGCGCAGCGTGGCGGGATCGTCGATGGGCGAGGCCTGCACGTCGAGCGGTATATCGATCCAGACCGGGCCGGGGCGGCCATGGAGCGCCAGGTAGACGGCCTTCTCCATGTGGTAGCGGATGTCGGCGGGCTCGAGCACGGTGACGGCGTATTTGGTGATGGGCTTCACGATGGAGCAGATGTCCACCTCCTGCACGCCGAGCTGGCGCATGCCCAGCGGCGCGCCGGTCCTGGCGTCGAACATGCGGTCCGGCCGCTTGACCTGCCCGGAGACGTAGAGCACCGGGGTCGAATCCAGCCATGCGCCGGCCACGCCGGTGACGGCATTGGTGCCGCCGGGCCCGGTGGTGACCATGCAGAAGCCCAGTCCGTTGGTTGCCTTGGCGTAAGCTTCAGCGCCCATGGCCGATGCCTGCTCGTGCGAGCTACAGACAGCGTGGATGCGCGGCTCAGAGCCAAGCGATTGGTTCAGATGCATGGCGCCGCCGCCGGTGACGAGAAAGGCGTCCTTGATACCCAGGTCCGCAACAAAGCCCACAACGTAATCGGAGAGTTTCATCTTTATTATCCTAACTGCTTTTAATCGAAGGCTTTTCAATCCTAAATGCTTTGAGCAGAAGGTCTTTTAATCCTAATAGATGCAACGCAGATAGAACTATCTGGACTGGAACGGCATTTGCTAGCATCGAATGACCATGGCGGCACGCAAGGTACAACTCGACGAACGTCAGATCGCATTGATAGCCCGCGCCCTGGGCGATCCGAGGCGGGTGGAGATACTGCGCGAGGTCGGCGCGGCCAAGACCACCTGCCCCTGTTGCCAACTCCTGGAGAGCCAGAGCATCACTGCGGCCACTCTCTCCCACCACATGAAGGAGCTTGAAAACGCTGGACTTATCGACGTCATCCGCGAGGGCAAGACCGCCCGCTACGCCGTCCGCCGGGACGTCCTTGCCGCCTATCTGAAAGACCTGGCAAAGATCTAAAAATAATCCTGAACCCTTCCCGCTCTCCGCTCCATCTATTCGATGGTTGTCAAATTGTCGTAACAACGGAGCGTAGAGAGATGAGCAGACTCAGCGGAAAAGTAGCAGTGGTAACGGGCGCATCGAAGGGCATTGGAGCCTCGATCGCAAAGCATCTGGCGGCTGAAGGCGCCGCTGTCGTCGTAAACTATGCAACCAGCAAAGCCGGCGCGGACAAGGTCGTCGCGGAGATCAAGGCGGCGGGCGGCAAGGCGGTCGCGGCCGGCGGAAGTGTCGCAAACCCCTCTGAAATCGCGGGTATTGTGGGCGCGGCCAAGAAGGAGTTCGGCCGGCTCGACATCCTCGTCAACAACGCCGGCGTCTATAACTTCGCACCGATCGAACAGGTCACGCCGGAAGAGTTCCATCGCCAGTTCAACACCAATGTTCTTGGGCTTTTGCTGACGACGCAGGAGGCGGTGAAGCACTTCGACACCGAAGGCGGCAACGTGATCAACATCAGCTCGGTCGTCTCGCGCATCACGCCGGCGGGCGGCAGCGTCTACTCGGCGACGAAGGGCGCGGTGGATGTGATCACGAAGTCTTTGGCGAAGGAGTTGGGGCCGCGCAAGATCCGCGTGAACTCCATCAATCCGGGGCTCGTGGTCACGGAAGGCACTGAATCTGCAGGGATTGTGGGTAGCGACTTTGAGACGCACTTCGCGAAGAATGCGTCGCTTGGCCGCGTAGGCCAGCCGGAAGACATCGCGGCCGCGGCGGTCTTTCTCGCTTCGGACGACGCTTCCTGGACCACCGGTCAGACGATCGAGGTCGCGGGCGGAACGCAGTAAAACAAAATAAGCAAAAAGCTTTTGAATGCCATGGGGCAGTAAGTTCAGCCGCCCCGTGGCATTTTCTTTTGCAGATCGCTTTTACAGTTGGATGTGGAAGGTGGCTTCGGGGTCGAGGCCGCGGGCGGCGAGGAGCGAGTCGACGAGCTCGCGGACGGCACCGTGGCCGCCGTCTTTTTTGCAGACGAAGTTCACCTGGCGGAGAACTTCCGGGTTCGCGTTCGCGGGTGCGGCGGAGTAGCCGGCGATCCTGATGGCGCTGAGGTCGTTGACGTCGTCGCCCATGAAACAAATTTCTGAAAGATCGAGCGCGTTGCGGATGGCGAACTCTTTCAGCGCGGAGGCCTTGTCGCGGACGCCTTTGGCGACGTCATGGATGTGGAGCTTGGCGGCGTAGCGGTCGACGAGCGGGGAGTTCTCGCCGGAGATGAGGGCGAGCTTGTAGCCGGCGCGGCGGGCGAGCGAGATGCCCATGATGTCGGCGAAGGCGAAGCGCTTGAGCTCTTCGCCGCTGCCGCCCCAGTAGAGGCCGCCGTCGGTGATGGTGCCGTCGACGTCGAAGGCGAGAGCTTTGAGGGTGGTGAGGTCGAAGGGCATGGGGATAGTGTAGTGCAGTTATCCTGACTTACGAATTGACTAACTAAGAAACCGATTTTGGCACGACCAAGCTTGATCGCGATGATATGATTTGACCGATTCCAGATAGCTCTAATAGCGAGGATCTTACAGGCGGTGAGCAGTATGCCGTTCAAATAACATCACGCTACACGGAACAGAGAGCGGTTCGAGCTTCGCTCGAATAACCCACTCATCGCAAAGAACGCGATGAATGGGGCACCCATTCTTGCTTCCTCAAACAGAAAGGTAGAAAGGCCGCCTCGAAGGGCGGCCTTTCTGTTTGCAGAGGTATAAAAATTAGACGGCGGCGCCGACGCGGCGGAGCTTTTTGATGATGGGCACTTCGCGTTCGTAGACGCGTTTGACGCCGTCGCCTAAGGAAGATTCGACCAGACGGATGTCGCGGACGAGGCGGCTGATGCCGTTGGGTTCGAGCGATGCGGACTGGTCTGAGCCCCACATGGCGCGGTCCATGGTGATGTGGCGTTCGACCATGCAGGCACCGAGGACGGCGGCGGCGACGGAGGTCGGGATGCCGGTCTCGTGGCCGGAGTAGCCGATAGGGACGCCGTACTTTTCGGCCATGGTGGGGATGGCGCGCAGGTTCAGCTCGTCGTAGTTGGCCGGGTAGGTGCTGGTGGTGTGCATCAGCACCAGGTCCTTCTTGCCGAGGACGCTGACGGCGTGGTCGATCTCGGCGTAGGTGCTCATGCCGGTGGAGGCGATGACCGGCTTGCCGGTCTTGCGGATGTGTTTGAGGAGGTTGTCGTCGGTCAGCGAGGCGGAGGCGATCTTGTAGACGGGGGTGTCGAACTGCTCCATGAAGTCGACGGAGCCTTCATCCCACGGGGAGACGAACCAGGGGATCTTGACGGACTTGCAGAAGGCCGCGATCTCGGCGTAGTCGTCCTCATCGAACTCGAGTCCGTACTTGAGGTCGCCGTTGGTGGTGCCGAAGGGGTTCTCGCGCGGCTTGGCCAGTTCTTCGGCGGTGTAGACGACTTCCACGGTGCGCTTCTGGAACTTGACGGCATCGCAGCCGGCTGCGACGGCCACGCTGATGAGCCGCCTGGCCAGATCAATGTCGCCGTTATGGTTGATGCCGATCTCGGCGATGATGTAGCAGGGCTGGCCTTCCCCCACCAGCTTGTTGCCGATCTTGACTGTGCTCATAATGGGGCTCCTTCGGTTGCCGGTTCTGAGTTGGATGCCGCGGGCAGAGGGCGGGTTTGCCTCTGCTGAACCTTTGCATATGATATCCCGGAACCCGCCGGACAAGAGAGTATTGCAGGAGAGATTGCCGGCGCGCTAGCACCAAAGTCGCAGGTGAAGCCGACCCTCTCTAAACGGGTGGTCCAACCAAAATTTACCGAAATTTGATACTCTTTCCTTCCGTTCCAGCGCAGACAAGTTTTAGGGGCTATCTCAAATGATGAATCACGAAGACAGGCTGTTTCCTGCGGATCCTGCGACACGCAAACTGGCCCACGCGCTGTATGCCACGGTGCAAAACCTCCCCATCATCTCGCCGCATGGGCATACGGACCCGCGCTGGTTCGCGGAGAATGAGGCTTTTACGAATCCGGCGGCGCTCCTCATTCAGCCGGACCACTATATCTTCCGCATGCTGTACTCGCAGGGCATATCGCTGGAGTCACTGGGCATTCCCGAAGCGTCCGGCAAGAGCAGTTCCGCGGACCCGCGCGAGGTTTGGCGGATCTTTGCCAGGCATTACTACCTCTTCCGCGGAACGCCGACGCGCATGTGGCTGGACTTTGTGTTCCAGACCCTCTTTGGCCTGAAGACGTTGCTGAACGAAAAGAACGCGGACGAGTACTACGACACCATCACCGAAGCCCTGAAGAAGCCGGCCTTCCGGCCGCGCGCGCTCTTCGACAGCTTCCATATTGAAGTGCTGGCGACGACCGATGCCGCCGTGGACGACCTGAAGTGGCACAGGATGATCAAGGACTCGGGCTGGAAGGGGCGCGTGCTGCCGACCTTCCGTCCGGATGCGGTGATCGATGCCGAGTATGCCGGGTTCAAGGAAAATCTCGACCAGCTCGGGGCCATCACGAAAGAAGACACGGCCAACTACAAGGGTTATCTGAACGCTCTGCGGAGCCGCCGCGCCTACTTCAAGGCGAATGGCGCCACGGCGACCGATCACGGACACCTGACCGCGTTGACGGCGGACCTGAGCGCGGCGGACGCGGCAAAGTTATACGCGGTCATCTACTCCGGCCAATCAAGCGATGACGAGAAGAAACTGTTCCAGGCGCAGATGCTGACGGAGATGGCCGGCATGAGCGTGGAGGATGGGCTGACGATGCAGCTGCATCCGGGCGCGATCCGCAATCACAACAGCCAGGTCTACAAGAAGTTCGGGCGCGACAAGGGCGCGGATGTTCCGTCGGAGACGGAGTATGTGCGGTCGTTGCAGCCGCTGCTGACGAAGTATGGAAACGACTCGCGGCTGACCCTGATCCTGTTCACGCTGGATGAGACGACATATTCGCGGGAGCTGGCGCCGCTGGCCGGGCATTATCCAGCGCTGCGGCTGGGACCGAGCTGGTGGTTCCACGATTCGCCGGAGGGGATGATGCGCTACCGCGAGCAGGTGACGGAGACCGCGGGCTTCTACAACACCGTCGGCTTCAACGACGACACGCGGGCGTTTCTCTCGATCCCGGCAAGGCATGATGTGGCGCGCCGCGTGGACTGCGCGTTTCTGGCGCGGTTGGTGATCGAGCATCGCCTGGATGAGGATGAGGCGTTTGAAGTGGTGCAGGACCTGACAGTGAACCTGGTGCGCAAGGCCTACAAGCTCTAAAGCGGGGATCGGGGAACAGGATTTTTGGGGCGGCGTTGAGGGGTTGGAAAGAGCATGAGTGAGCCGTTGCAGCTTCCGAAGTATTCCATTGGCATGGGAGACCGTTTTGCGCACCAGGCCAGGGCGCAGCTGCAGGCCTGCGTGAATGCCGCCAAGGCGGGCGTGACCATTGCACCGGTATGGAACAAGTCCAACCGCGAGCACACCATCATCGGCAGCGAACCGGCGCAGACCAGGGCCGCGGCAGACGCCGCGGTGAAGGCGCTCGGCTGGACGACACCGTATTTTCTGGATGCCGACCATATCAATCTGAAGACGGTGGACCGTTTTCTGGTGCCGTGCGATTTCTACACGCTGGATGTGGCGGACGACATCGGCAAGGCGGCCAGGCCGGAGGACGTAGCGGCATTCGTGGCGCGGCATCCGGAGCTCATCGGCAAGGTCACGATCCCGCATATCGAGAAGCCGTTCGAGATCACGGCGGCGTTTGTGACCGGCGTGGCGAATAAGTTCCTGGCCGCGGTGCAGGAGGCGGGCAGGATCTACCGCTACATCGTGGAGAAGCGCGGCGCGGGCACGTTTGTGCCCGAGATCTCGATGGACGAGACCGACTCTCCGCAGACGCCGGTCGAGCTGCTGATCATCCTGGCGGCGATCGCCGACGAGAAGATCCCCATCCAGACGATCGCGCCGAAGTTCACCGGCCGCTTCAACAAGGGCGTGGACTACGTGGGCGACGTGGCGAAGTTCACGCAGGAGTTCAACGACGACCTGGCGACGATCGCCTTTGCCATCCAGCAGTACGGCCTGCCGAAGAACCTGAAGCTGAGCGTGCACACCGGCTCGGACAAGTTCTCGATCTACCGGGCGATCCACGACGGCATGAAGAGGTTTGATGCGGGCATCCACTTGAAGACGGCGGGCACGACGTGGCTGGAAGAGCTCATCGGGCTGGCTGAGTCCGGCGGCGACGGCCTGAAGATCGCCAGGGAGTGCTATGCGGAGGCATTCGCTCACAGCGCAGAGCTCTGCACTCCGTATGCGACGGTGATCGACATCGACCCGAGCAAGTTGCCGGGCCCGGAGGCGGTGAAC
>DATMLK010000180.1:0-8741 GCA_035570215.1 Acidobacteriaceae bacterium | reverse complement strand
CCGGAGTGGCGAGGATGACGGCGTCGAACTCTTCGGCATGGGCTGATGTTTCAAACTGGGTAAAGCTCACGCGCCAGCGCGCGCCGGACCTTTGGATTGAAGTGACAGGCGTTTGTAGTCGCACGTCTTCCAGCTTTGCAGCCATGGCGTCGATGAGCGAGCCCATGCCATCGCGCAGCGTGGTGAAGATGGGAGCAGTGGACTTCGAACTACTCTTGGCGAGCGCGGTGATCAGGCTGCCGTGCTCGCGTTCCATGGCGACGAGCGCAGGCATCACGGCGCGGGCGCTGAGTGTCTCGATATCGCCGCCGAAGACGCCTGCAAGCAAAGGCGCGGCGAAGGTGCGGGCGACCTCGCCGCCGAAGTGGCGGCGCACGAAGCTGGCGATGGACTCATCGCCCTCCGGCGCGCCAGCACGCAGTTCGGCGGCGCGGGATGGTTCGTCGCGATAGGCTCGCTTGGCGGCCTCGCTCAGCAACGGTGAGTCGTCGATGGCGGCGAGGTTGGAGGGCACCATCAGGCGCATGCCGTCGGGCATGGCTGCCAGTTTCTTGTCCTTGCCGACGAGCCAGGTCTTGCGCTGGGCATCCAGTGAGGGTTGTGTGGCGAGGCCGAGCTCTTCGGCGAGTTCGCGCGCCCAGGGCTTTTCGCTGACCCAGCCTTCCGGGCCGCATTCGAGGATGAAGTTTTCCTGGTGAATGGTCTCGATGATGCCGCCGAGGCGGCTACTTGCTTCAAAGAGAGTGGCATCGATGGGTGCGCTGCGTTCGCGCAGGCGCGAGAGCTCATACGCTGCCGTTACACCTGCAAGACCGCCGCCGAGGATCGCTATCTTCATATAGAAAATCAAGCAGAAACTTTGAAAGACAAAAGCAGATTCCGGCATGCGCCGGAATGACAAAAATCATTTAGCCAGTGCGACGAGTGCCTGCGTCAGCAACGGCGAATCGTTCAGACTCTCGGCGCGCCAGAGCTTCAGGCCAAGCTCGCGGGCGGTCTGCTGAAAGGCGACGTCGATGTCATAGAGCACCTCGACATGGTCGCAGACGAAGCCGATGGGCTGGATCACAACGCCGCTCTGGCCCTGCTGCTTGAGTGCGGTCAGCGTCTCTTCCACGGTTGGCCCGATCCACGGGCCGCCGGCGACGCCCTGGCTCTGAAAGGCGAAGAGATGTTTCCTGATCTCGGGGAGCTGCGCGGCGACAAGCTCTGCCGTGTGCCTGGCTTCGACTGCATAGGGATCGGGCGCATCGCCTTCTACGGTGCGCAGCGGCACGGAGTGCGCGGTGAAGAGGACGGGAAGTTCTTGGCCTGCTTCGCGGCATGCGTTGAGCCATGCTGTCTTCAGGCGGTCCGCGAATGCGGCGATGAGCTGTGGTTGCGCCGCCCAGCCTTCCACAAAGTCGACGGCGAAGGCATCGCCGACGGCATCCAGCAATGCTTTCTTGTAGAGACCGATGCTGGTGCGCGAGGTCTGCGGCGCAAGGCAGATGACACGCGCGCTGCTGACGCCGTCGGCCTTCATCCGTGCGACGGTGCCGGCGATATACGGATGCCAGTTGCGCATGCCGACGTAGACGGGTACTTGCAACACCGCGCGCAGAAGCTCGGCCTGCTTCAGCGTCCACTTCGTCAGCGGAGGCGGTTCTATGCCGGGCGTCTCGCCGAGACCGATCTCGGCGTAGCGATGCTGCAGCTCTTCCACCACATTCCGTGGAAGTGCCCGGCCGCCGGTGACCTTGCCGAGATACTCGGCCATCTCGCCGAGCGTGTTCGGCGTGCCGTGCGCAAGCAGGAGAACAGCTCTCATGCTTTTATCTTCTCTTCTTTCGCGGTGGCGCTTGAAAATTCCTTGACCCACTCCACCACGCGCTGCACATTCGCCACCGGTGTGCCGGGAACGATGCCGTGGCCAAGGTTGAAGATATGCCCGGCGCGGCCATTGGCCGCGGCGAGCACCTCCTGCACGCGGCGGCGCAGCACATCCTCCGGCGCGAAGAGAGCAATGGGGTCCAGATTGCCCTGCACGGCGCAGGCGTGATCGAGCGCGGCCCAGCCGGTGTCGAGCGGAACGCGCCAGTCAAGACCGATCACGTCGGCATGAAGCTCGCGCAGGGTGGGCAGCAGCGATGCGGTGTCGACACCGAAGTAGATGACGGGCACACCGAGCGACTGCACGGCCTTCACCAGCTTTGCGGTGATGGGGAGAACATACTCGCGATAGTCGGCGACGGAGAGCGCGCCGGCCCAGCTATCGAATATCTGGATCACGTCTGCGCCTGCGTTCACCTGCTGCGCGGCGAAGTCGACGAGCACGACGAAGAGCTTCTCCATCAGTGCGTTCCACGCGCCGTGGCCGCTGTACATCAGGGTCTTGGTCTCGATGTAGTTGCGCGAGCTGCCGCCTTCGATCATGTAGCTGGCGAGCGTGAAGGGCGCGCCGCAGAAGCCGATGATGCCTAAGGCATCACCATCTGCGCGAGGAGAAGAAAAGTGCTTTGCGACTTTGGCGATGGCCTCGGCGACGTAGCCGAGGCCGGCGGTGCGGTCGGTGCGGAGAGCGTCGATCTGCGCGCGGGTGCGAATGGGCTGGTGAACGACGGGGCCTTCGTTGGCGATGAACTCAAAGCCGACGCCCATGGGATCGAAGGGCAGCAGAAGGTCGGCGAAGATGATGGCCGCGTCGACGCCGAGTTTTTCTGCGGCGGTGATGGTGACCTCGGCGGCGATCTCCGGCTTGCGGCAGATTTCGAGCAGCGAATGATGCTTGCGGACGGCCATGTACTCCGGCATGTAGCGACCGGCCTGGCGCAGAAACCACACCGGAGTGCGGTCCACGGGCAGGCGCAGGCAGGCGCGCACGAAGCGGCTGGTGGGTGCGATTGCAGGCGATGGTGCGGAGAGATTCATACGAAAGGCTTCAGATATTGAGCCTAGCATCTTGCTTCATAAACCGCGGCCCTGAAAGCCGCGCGTTCCAAGGCCTGCGCGTTAGTGGCGTTTGCCGCGGACGCCGTTGAAGTCGAAGCGGTAATCGACGCCGACGCTGAAGATGCGGGGGTTGAAGGAGTCGGATACCGCGGCCTGCGGGCTACCAAGGTTCCAGGACTGCACCATGATCTCGCCGCGGAGCCCGATCTGAGGGGTCAGCATGTAATCCGCGCCGACGCCGCCGCTGTAGACGAGCGAACTGTCATGCGTGTAGGGGCCGGAGGCGAATACGATGGGATGCGCAAAGGTGATGGTGCCTGGGCCGATGAGGACGAATGCATAGGGCTTCAGCCGGCCGAGGTTCACCTCCAGCCGGGGACCGAAATCATAAGTGGTCTCGGAGACGTCGGCACCGGGTGCGAAGGTGGCTCGGAGTTCGACGGAAGGCTGCAAGAGTTCGAAGGGACGGAAGTTCAAATCCGCGCCGAGGCTGCCGCCCGTATTGTTTGCGGTATCGTAGTGCGGCTGCACATAGGAGATAAGCCCGAAGGCCTGCAGGCTCGCGCCCTGCGTCCTGGTTGGCATCTCCTGCGCACGGGCTGTGCCGCAGGCTATCGCCATGCAGAGCAGAGCGGCAACCATGCCTGCTTTTTGTGTTCGCAGCATCATTATTCTGCTCGTTTCCTGCACACTCCGGTTAGATGCAAACTTTCCGCACCGCGTGAGCGTCTTTAATCTTCGTATGGCTTGAGAGGCTGCATTATCTTCGCACAATTTCCATGCCGTAGCATGGTTGCGCGCATGAGAGCACTAACGCCATGCAGGGGAAACAGGGCTTGATGATGAACACACGACAGATCGTCTTCGCAGGAGTTCTTTTTTCGGCGGCAGCCTGCGCTGCAGCTCAGCAGGCACAGCAGGTGCTGACCGGTCAGAACGCGTTCACCGACTACACAAAGGAGTCACCCGGCGTACGGCGCAAGCTCACCGTGGCCGATCTGCCGAAGCCGTTCGCCACGGAGAGCGCAAACTCGTCCCCTCATGTAGTGTCGAGGCCCGACGGCGCATGGCCGATCGTACCCAGGGGTTTCAAGGTAGAGCAGTATGCGACCGGCCTTGAGAATCCGCGGCTCATCCGCAGGGCGCCAAATGGCGATCTGTTTGTGGCCGAGAGCGGCGCGAACAAGATACTGGTCTTTCGCGGCGTAACTGCTGACGGCAAGCCGCAGACCGTCTCTGTCTTCACGACCGAAGTGACCCAGCCCTTCGGTATCGCGTTCTATCCGGCGGGGCCGGATCCGAAGTGGGTTTACATCGGCAATACGAACTCCGTGGAGCGCTTTGCCTACAAGAGCGGCGATCTGAAGGCCACGGGAGCCGCGGAAAAACTCGCCGACATCCCCGGCGGCGGCAGGCTGCAGGGCGGCGGTCACTGGACGCGCGATGTTGTATTCACAAAGGACGGCACGCACATGCTCGTCTCTGTCGGCTCGCACTCCAATCATGACGACATTGACACGCATCCCGAGGAGTTCCATCGCGCCGATGTGCTGGAGTTCACGCCTGAGGGTAAGTTCGTAAAGATATACGCGTCGGGCATTCGCAACTGCGTGGGCGAAGCGATCAATCCCATCACCGGAGAGCTGTGGTGCTCGGTGAACGAGCGCGATACGCTGGGCGACAACCTGGTGCCGGACTACATCACGCACGTGCAGGAAGATGGATTCTACGGCTGGCCGTGGTGGTACATGGGCGGCAACCAGGACCCGTCGCTGATGGGCAAGCATCCCGAGCTGCAGAGCAAGGTGATAACGCCGGACGTTCTGCTGCAGCCGCACTTCGCGTCGCTGGAGATGGCGTTCGTGGACAGCAGGCAGCTTCCCGCGGAGTTCAATGGCGATGCCATCGCCTGCGAGCACGGCTCCTGGAACAGGAGCACCCGTGCGGGGTATGAGGTGATCCGCGTGCCCATGAAGAACGGCCACGCCACCGGCGAGTACGAGGACTTCATGACCGGCTTTACCACCGCGAGTGGCGATGTATGGGGACGGCCCGTCGGCATTACCGAGGCGGCTGACGGTTCGCTCTTCGTGACCGATGACGCGTCGGGCAGTATCTGGCACGTCATCTACACGGGGAAATAGCTGCGTACATAAAAACGCCGGCGTGGATAGGATCTCCGCGCCGGCTTTTTCTGTGCTGATGTTTCCGGGCTAGACCGCGACCGGCTCCGCTGTTTTCACCTTCACTGGCGTGAGCCAGTTGTAGCGGTCGGGCTTGAGGCCGTTGACGATGCCGAAGAACTCCTCGTACAGCGCCGTGGTGATGGGCCCCATCTTGCCGTCGGCAACCAGGATGCGATCGACCGAGCGCAGGTGCGTGACCTCGGCGGCGGTGCCGGTGAAGAAGGCCTCGTCGGCGATGTAGAGCATCTCGCGAGGCAGCGCTTGTTCCACGACCGGGAAGCCAAGCTGCCTGGCCAGCGTGATCACGGAGTCGCGCGTGATGCCGGAGAGTACCGAGTTCGCCAGCGGCGTGGTGTAGATGGTGCCGCCGCGGACGATGAAGAGGTTCTCACCCGAGCCTTCGGAGAGATAGCCGTTCACATCGAGCGCGATGCCCTCGTCGTAGCCGTTGATCTCGGCCTCCATGCGGATGAGCTGCGAGTTCATGTAGTTCGCGCCGGCCTTGGCGAGCGACGGCATGGTGTTGGGCGCGAGCCGGTTCCAGCTGGAGACGCAGACGTCCGCGCCGTCATTGCCGGGAACGTATTTGCCCCAGGGGAAGTTGGCGATATAGACGTCCACCGGCGACTTGAGCGGGTTCACGCCGATCTCGCCGTAGCCGCGGAAGGCGATGGGGCGGACGTAACAGGGTGCGACGCCGTTGGCCTCGACCACGTCGACGACGGCCGAGCAGAGCTGTTCCACGGTGTAGCCGAGGGGCATGCGGTAGATGCGCGCGGAGTCCAGCAGGCGCTGCATGTGCTCGGTGAGCCGGAAGACGCCTGCGCCGTTGGGCTGGGTGTAGCAGCGGATGCCCTCGAAGACCGAGGAGCCGTAGTGGATCACGTGCGACATCACGTGGATCTGCGCTTCTTCCCAGGGAAGGAGCGAGCCGTTCTTCCATATATTTTTTGTTGCTGTAATCGGCATAACTGCTTTCCTCCTATGAGAAGTTGGGTGGTGCCTGCGTTTAATTATAACGATTGCGCGGCAATCCGCGATCACGGTGTAGTGCGGCGCGTTTCAGGCGGATTCGGCGCCGGCAGTTGCGTCGGCGTTATGCCATGCGGAATCGGTCCAGGGATACCGCGCGAGCAGCACCAGCAGGCCGATCATGGCCAGTGACTTGAGCACGCCGTTCAGGGCGAAATCGTTATGGAAGAGAAAGAGCTGCGGCGTGAAGAGCACGCCGAAACAGGCCAGCGCGCGTTTGAAGCCCGGCATGTTAGCGCCCGATTGCGAGGCATGGACGGCGGCGAGCACGATCAGCGCAAAGGGGATGTAGAGGTGTACGAGCGTGTAGTCATAGGAGACCGGCGGCAGCGCGACCATGCAGATCGCCATGAAGAGGATGCGGTTGATGAGCGGGAGCTTATTCACGCGCAGCAGAAAGAGCAGCGTGGCGCCCGCGGCGACCACGGGCACGTAGATATGCGAGAGGGTGGTGAAGTCCTGGTAGTTCCATGGCGGGTTGGACGCGAACTGCTTGATGGTTGCGAGGAAGGAGTGGTCGAAGCGCAGCTCGCTGTGCGCGGTGGCGGCGTAGTTGCTCACAAAGCCGAGGATGCCGTTGATGGTGCCATGGAAGGCCGTGGGAATGCTGGGACCGACGAACCAGAAGGCCGTGAGCAGAGAGAGGCCGAAGGCGGCCATGCCGGTGAGAAAGGGCCAGCGGTATCTCGGCTGAAAGAGCAGCGCCAGCAGCACGAGTGGGTAGATCTTGAAGGAGCCGGTCAGTCCGAAGAGTATGGCGGCGAGAAAGGGATGGTTGCGCAGCAGCGCCCACAGGCCGAGCGCGGCGACCAGCCAGACGATGAACTCAAGATTCGCGCGTTCGAAGAGAAAGAGCAGAGGCCATGAGCTCAGGGTGACGCCAGCGACGAAGAGCGTGGCCTGCCATGCCGCGATACCTCGCCGGATCAAGGAACGCAGAAAGAGACCAGCGGCGGCAAGCGCGGCGGTGATGATGCCGCCGAGAAAGATGTAGAGCTGGTGCGGCCCCATGCTGTAGAGCCAGAAGTAGACGACAGCTGCCGGCGCGGGGTAGGCGAAGCGGTCATCCGGGCCGAAGAAGAAGTCGTTCGTATGGAAGCTGGTGAAGAGATCGGAGTAGCAGGAGAAGTCGCCGAAGGTGTCTTCGGTGTCATGCAGCCAGAGCGAGGCGTCCTCAAACTGCGTGCGCTGATAGTAGACATGCGCAAAGGCCCAGGAGAAGGCGGTGACCGCAATGCAGAGGATCAAAAACACCCAGAGAGCACGGGGAAGGTATTTAGAAACGGAGGGCGCGTCTTGCAAGGGCGTGGAGCCTCCCGGAAGCGAAATTTTTTGTGATGAGTCCAGAATACAGAGCTTTCGCATGAATCCGCGCTATAAAGCTTTTTAGTAGGTGTCTGATGGAGCAGGCGCATGATGCCGGCAGGGAGAGGATCCGGCTTTTCAACACCGGAGATTTGCGTTCTGCGGCGGGGCGGGTTATTCTGGAGAAGTAGCAAATGCTTCGCAGCGTGGCCGGGATGCAAAGAGGTCAGCAAGCGGGGCGCAGTCCAAGCGTTTCGATGCCGGCCCCATGGGCGCATCCATAAACCCAAGACACTGCAATTGAGGATCCGGGGCGAATACCCCGTTTCAAACCCAGGAGCTTAGAGCTCCGCGACGGCCATGCGCTGTTGTGATGATCTTTTGAAAATATGCGCTGTTGCGAATGGACTCAAAGAGGCCGGTTTCACTGGTTTTCGTGCAATTTTGGGGTTTCGGTGGGATATATCCTGGATTTCCTCAAGAGAATCAAGAAAGTTTATTGACAGACCGTGGGGTTCTCTATAGTCTTAGAAAGTTCGCGCAAAACGTCAGCGCCGAATCCGAAAGACCCTGAGTAAAGGAAGTATGCGGGTCTCACTGGAGCTGCTGGAAGCATCGAAGGCAGATTCGGCAAACAAGGCAAACAGCGCATTTCAAGTTCGAGGACACAAGCACGCAAGTGCCTGTCCTTGATTCAAGCGGCCCGCTTAGGCGGTGTTCGTTCGGATCTTTGACAACATAGTTGAACGTGCCAGTCGTGAGATGATGCGAAATTTGGTTTAGTCATTCTCACTAGTTATAAAACCTGCCGGTCCTTTTCGGGCACTGGCAGGCGCCTGGCCTTCTCCACCTCCGTGAGAGAAGCAGGCAAACCAGTTTTAAACGAGAGTTTGATCCTGGCTCAGAATCAACGCTGGCGGCGTGCCTAACACATGCAAGTCGCACGAGAAAGTGGAGCAATCCATGAGTACAGTGGCGCACGGGTGAGTAACACGTGACTAATCTACCTCCGAGTGGGGAATAACCTGGGGAAACCCGGGCTAATACCGCATAACACTTACGAGTCAAAGCAGCAATGCGCTTGGAGAGGAGGTCGCGGTCGATTAGTTAGTTGGCGGGGTAATGGCCCACCAAGACGATGATCGATATCCGGCCTGAGAGGGCGCACGGACACACTGGAACTGAAACACGGTCCAGACTCCTACGGGAGGCAGCAGTGGGGAATTTTGCGCAATGGGGGAAACCCTGACGCAGCAACGCCGCGTGGAGGATGAAGCCCCTTGGGGC
>DATMLK010000179.1:0-33666 GCA_035570215.1 Acidobacteriaceae bacterium | reverse complement strand
CCTCGGCGGCTATCTGCCGCGCCAGTACAGGCTCAGCCGGTGCCAGACGAATGCCCGTGGCAGCGCCGAGAATCTCGCATGCCTGCACGACCACATGCGGCTGATGCGCTTCTATCTTCCGCGTGTACAAAAGACCGGCGGGCGCCTCGCGAGGATGAGCCGAACCTGCAAAGACTGCCGCGCCTGCGAGCCTGCCGATGATGGAAGAGCGAATCGTGCCCTGCAGGTCGACGGCAATGTCATACCGCTCCGCGTGCAGCTCACGGCGAAGCGCAAGTATGCTGCCCGCCGTTGCGATGTTGAACGGCTTCGCCTTCCAGTCGCGCACGGGAACCGGGTGAATGCGATCCACCAGCGGACTGCCGCCCTGCGTGTGGGCTGCAAGCAGCGAGGTCCAGCGCGGCTCGATGGCCCAGCCGATCTGGGCCGAGGGCCTATGCTCGCGCAGAGCGGCGACGGCGGGCAGGGCATGCAGCACGTCGCCCATGGCGCCGATGCGCACGATCAGAATGCGCGGCGGCCTTTTGTCTGGAGAGCGGGCATCCATCGCTTCATCCTCTCACGCGCTCGTCATAACTGCGCAGGAGCAGCGCGGTCAACTCGGCGGCGGACTTTTCCTTGTTCTGGATGGTGGTGACGAGATCGGCCACAATCACCGGTGCCACCTTCGTTAATACGGCCATCAGATCGGACGTCAGCTTGCAGGCGTCCTTTGCAGTAACGACGAAGTGGGTTGCATTGCGCGCGTAAGCCTGCCCAGCCAGGGCTGCCATATCCCCGGCGGTATAGAAATGATGATCGCGAAAGCATACCTCGCTGAGAGGGTCGCAACCGTTTTTGCGCAGCGATTGAAAAAAATCCTCCGGTCGCGCCAGCGCGCAGAAGGCCAGTGAGCGTGGCGGCGCGGGGACGAGTGTACCCACCATCGTTTTGAAACGCAACGCGCGCTGCACGTGCCAGAAGAGCGGCGTGCGCGCCGGGCCGAGCAGCTTCCGCGCGACAGCC
Organism: Acidobacteriaceae bacterium; assembly: GCA_035570215.1. GTDB lineage: Bacteria > Acidobacteriota > Terriglobia > Terriglobales > Acidobacteriaceae > JARLFX01. The sequence goes on along the minus strand of DATMLK010000179.1, from coordinate 32,661 downwards.
TCCACTCCGGCATCCTCCTCGCGCAGAACGATGATGTCCGCGCGGCGCAGTGACGAGAGCGGCTCGCGCAGGTTGCCGGCCGGAAGCAGGCCGTCATGCAGATCGGCCTGCAGCAGCAGAACGATCTCCACCTGCCGTGCCAGCCTGCGATGCTGCATACCGTCGTCCAGGATATGCAGCGGCTGCGCCGTGTGCGCCTGCCGCTCGGCGAGCTGACCGGCGCGATAGCGGTCCGCGCCAACATAGACGGCCGCGCCCGCGCGCGCAAGCAGCAGCGGCTCATCGCCAAAGTGCGCGGCGCTGCCGGAGGGGTCGACCAGTTCGGTAGCGAAACCGGTGCGCCCATATCCACGCGAGAGTACATCCACCTCCCAGCCGAGACCGGCGAGCAGATCGCGCAGCGCAAGAACAAAGGGCGTCTTGCCGGAGCCGCCGGTGGAGAGATTGCCGACGCTGATCACCGGCCACGCAAGGCTCTTCTGCCGCATGGCTCCGCGATCGTAGAGTGCGTTCTTCGCCGCCGCGGCTGCGGCGTAGAGCGGCACAAGCGGAAACAGGATGCGCCGTAAGCTCATGCGGACCTCCGCAGAAGTGGCATCAGCGCCGCCACCGTGCGCTCGGTGGCGCCCGATTCAGCGAGAAAGACGCGCTGGGCTGCTTCGCCCAACGCCGCAGCGCGTTGCGTATCTGTCAAAAGCGCGGTGAGCATTGCGCACAGTGTGGTGCGTGAGACTATTTCAATTCCGCCGGCATCGCGCATGGCGGAGACGATGCCACGGAAGTTCTCATACGACTCACCCATCACCACGGGAACGCCGAACTGCGCGGGCTCCAGAGGATTGTGGCCGCCTGCAGCGATAAGACTGCCGCCGACAAAGGCCAGATCCGCGAGTGCGTAGACGGAGGCGAGCTCGCCGACCGTATCCAGTAGAAAGACTCCGGCAAGCGGCTGGTCCGTCAGTTGCCCAGTCCACTGCAAACGGCGAGTGAACGCCACGCCGCGCTGCTCGAGCAGCTGTGCTACGGCGCTGAACCTCTCCGGATGCCGCGGCGCAAGAATGCAAACCAGCCCCGGCACGGCCGCGGTGAGCGCGGGCAGACAATCCAGTAGCGCCGCCTCTTCGGTATCCATCGTGCTGCCGCAGACGAGGACCTTGGCGTTGACGTGGAGTTGCGCGCGAAGCACGGCGACGAGCGCGCCTTCGTCTGCCGCGGAGCGCACATCGAACTTCAGGTTCCCCAGCACGCGCACACGCTCGGCCGGCGCACCGATGGCGCGGAGACGGGTGGCGTCCTCTTCACTCTGGGCGCAGAAGAGTGCGATCTTTGCCAGCAGCGGCCGCCAGAGAGCGCGCAAGCGGCGATAGCGCGGCAGTGAGCGGTCGGAGATACGCGCATTCACCACGGCAACGGGCACGTGGCGACGAGCGCACTGCAGCAGCAGGTTCGGCCAGAACTCGGTCTCGACGAGGATCACCAGCTCCGGCGAGAGTGCATGCAGATAGCGGCGCACGATGAAGGCGAAGTCCAGCGGAAAATAGAAGACGCGTTCGCTACCGAAGCGCTGCCGCGCGAGCGTATGCCCGGTGAGCGTGGTGGTGGAGATGCAGACGCGATACCCCGGCAGAGCGCTCTCCAGTTCGGCAATCAGCCGGCCTGCGGCGATGATCTCTCCCACGGAGACGGCATGGACCCAAATTACACGGCGGCCACGCGCGGCATCCCGCAGCGCATGCGGCACAAAGCCGAGGCGGCTAGCCAACCCGGCGCGGTACTTGCCCGCCGTCAACATGCGCAGCAGCCAGAAGGGCGAGCCCAGCACGAGCACGAGCAGAAGCGCGAAGCTGTATAGAATCCAGATGGGTCCGGCTCCTTTCGTTCGCCTTTACTGCGGCGGCTTTACCGTGGAATGCGTGACAGAGGATAATCGTACAGCGATGAAGCGGGGCTTTGCACTTTTGCTGGCGGCACTCACACTCTGCGCGGTCGCGCGGGCCGCCGGTCATCCGCCCGACGCCGGGACCGCCCCGGAGTACGCCGATGTGGATATGCACGCCAACGAGGGCGTCAGCATCGCCGCCGACCCCTTTGACACTGAAGATCGCACCCACTTTTTCCGGCTGGATTACTTGAAGTACGGCCTGATGCCCATCCGCATCATCGTCACGAACACTGGTGACCGGCCTATCTCGCTCGATGACGTGCGCATCCAGTTCATCTCCGCTGAAGATGACCGCATCCCCGCGGCCAATCCGGACGAGATCGACCGGCGGATGAACCATACCGGCAATCCAATGGACAAGAAGCTGAACGTGCCCTTTCCCCTGCCGCACGGGAAAGGAAGCAACCAGAAGATCGACGACGATATGTATGACTTCGGCTTTCCCGGCACGACTGTCGACCCGCACAAGACCCTCTCCGGGTTTCTGCTCTATGACGTCAGCACACTCGATAAGCCCGTGCTGCAGGGCGCGCAGATCTACGTGAAGATGGTGAAGGACCACGACGGCAATGAACTCTTCCCTTTCACGATCGACCTGAACAAAATGCAGGCCAAGCCCTAGTGCTGATGGCCACACGGCCGTGCGCTCGCTTTGCTTACAACTCACCGCTACAAACAACGGCTCACGTTGCTCGCCTCATCCTCTGCTGCCGGTATTCGCGAAAATGTTTAATCTCACAAGCTGCGGCAGCCTTCAGCAATATCCCCGTTCAGCCCGCTATCATGGAGGGATGCTGCAACTACACCCCGCCACGCCCGCCGATGTTCCCCAGATGCTGGCCTACGTGCGCGAGCTTGCAGAGTATGAGCGTGAGCCCGAGTCTGTAGTGGCGACCGAAGCGGATCTGCTGCGCGACGGCTTTGGCAAGAACCCGCGCTTCGGCTGCGTGATGGCCGAGTGGAACGGCGAACCGGCTGGATTCGCGCTTTACTTCTACAACTACTCCACGTGGAAGGGCCGCAGCGGCATTCATGTGGAAGATCTGTTCGTGCGTCCGGCGTTTCGCGGGCTGGGCATCGGCAAGGCGCTGCTGCTGCGCGTGGCCGCGATCGCGCATACAGAGCAGTGCGGGCGCCTGCAGTGGGATGTACTGGCGTGGAACGAGCCGGCGATCGCCTTCTACGAAAAGATGGGCGCGAGCATGATGACCGAGTGGCGGATCATGCGCGTGGATGGCGGCGGGCTCGCGAATCTCGCCGCGCTGGATCTTGCAGCAAAAGATGAGGACACGAAGTGAGTATGCGCATTAAGGTAATCGGCGGCGGACTCGCCGGGCCGGAGGCGGCGTTGCAGGCGGCGCGGCGCGGCTGCGAGGTCGACCTCTACGAGATGCGGCCGCAGCGTTCGACCGAGGCGCACCAGACCAGCGACTTTGCCGAGTTGGTCTGCTCCAATTCGCTCAAGTCCGAGAGCGTGAACACCGCACCCTGGCTGCTGAAGCAGGAGATGCGGCGTGCCGGCTCGCTGCTGCTGCAGGCCGCCGACGCCAGTGCCGTGCCTGCGGGACATGCGCTCGCCGTGGATCGCACGGTCTTCTCGCATCTCGTCGCGGAGATGATTGCGAAGGAGCCGCGCATCACCGTGCATCGCGAAGAGGTAACGCGGTTGGATGAAAGCTCCAGCGACATCACCATCCTCGCAAGCGGGCCGCTCACCTCGTCACCGCTTGCGGCGGAGATCCAGCGGCTCACCGGCGCGGAGCATCTCGCCTTCTACGATTCGATCAGCCCCATCGTGGAGACCGGCAGCATCAACATGGACCGCGTCTACTACGCCGCGCGCTGGGACAAGGGCACGGCCGATTACATCAACTGCCCGTTCACGAAGGAAGAGTACGACACGTTTCTCGATGCGTTGATCGCCGCCGAGAATGTAGAAGCGAAGGAGTGGGAGAAGCTGAAGTACTTTGAAGGCTGCCTGCCCATCGAAGAGACAGCCCGCCGCGGACGCGACACGCTGCGCTTCGGCCCGATGAAGCCCGTCGGCCTGCGGGATCCTCGCACCGGGCATACACCGTATGCCGTGGTGCAGCTGCGCTGCGAGAACCTGCGGGCCGATTCGTATAACCTCGTGGGATTTCAGAATCATCTTAAATTCGGCGAGCAGGCGCGCGTGATGCGGCTCATCCCCGGCCTGGAGAATGCCGTCTTCCTGCGCTACGGCCAGATCCATCGCAATACCTATATCAACGCGCCGACGCTGCTGACCGAGACGCTGCAGCTGAAGGCGCATCCGCGTATTCTGATCGCGGGCCAGCTCTCCGGCGTCGAAGGCTACACGGAGTCCATCGCCTCTGGCCTGCTCGCGGGACGCTATGCGGCCGCGATCGCGCATGACCACATACCGCAGCCCGCGCCGCGCGAGTGCGCGCTCGGCTCGCTGACGCACTACATCACGAACACGGAGGCGAAGAGCTTTCAGCCCGCGAACATGACCTTCGACCTGCTGCCGCCTTTAGATAAGGAGGCGATGGATGTGGCAATGCGTAAACAGATGCGCGACAAGAAAGAGCGGCATCGCATCCAGTGTGAACTCGCGCTTGCGGCGTTTGACGCGTGGCTGGCGCGCACGGACTCACCCGTTCACGCTTAATGCATATTTCACTTCCCCTGAGCGGCAGGGCTGCGATACTCTGGGCGGCGTCCTGATCCGTGCCTGTCGAGGTAACCGATGCGAGCTCTCTCCGCCAGCGAAGCTGTTGCGCCTGCCTTCAAACGCACGTGGGCGTTTTACTTTAAGCCCTTTCGTATAGGCCGCTCGTGGAAGTGGGGTGCCTCGGCATACGTCACGCAATTCGGACTCTTCTTTTTCCCGTTTGCTTTCCTCTTCTTCTTTATGCCGCATCACAGCAGCCCATGGCTCTGGACGACCCTTATTTCAGGCTCCCTAGCACTTACTGCTCTTTGCTTCTACTTTTTTTATCTCGGCGCTCGCATGCAGTTTGTGCTTTTTGAGGCTTTACTGACGAAGGCGCAGTTCGTAGCACCCGTATGGCGCAGATATGGAAAGCAAACCTGGCAGCTTATCGGCGCGCGTCTGCTTCTTTCTATAGCTCTATGCGCAATTCTGGTAGTACCTGCAATGGGTTACTTCCATTATTTCATTTTCATGATGGCGCGTATGCCGCACCCAGGTGACACACCCAATCCGCGACTGCAGATGCAGATGTTCAGCCAAATCATGGGCACGGAGTTCCTGCTTTTCCTCAGCATCGGCATTGCGTTTCTCTTTTCGTCGCTGCTCTCGGACTTCCTGCTACCCACACTTGCGCTGGAAGACCAGCCCCTCGTTGAAGCCGCTTCGCGCATGTTTCGTCTCTTCTGGACGGAGCCGCTGGCAGTACTTGCATATCTTGTCTTAAAGATTGTTTTAGGCCTTATTGGCGCAGTTGCCTTCATCATCGCTATTTTATTGGTGGAGATCATCACCTTTATAGTTGGCCTGATAGTGTTTTGCGTCGCGGGAGGTCTCTCCTGGCTACTGCTGCACCAGGCGGGCGTACTATGGCACGTCGTCATGTTTGTGGAAATAGCCATCGGAGAGATCCTGGCGCTTTGCTGGATCTTCTACGTGGAGCTTGGAGTGGTTGGCATCGTGCTGACGTTCTTTACCAACTATGGACTTTACTTCCTCGGCGGACGCCACAAGCCCCTTGGCGACGTGCTGGAGCCGCCGCTGCCTGAGCCGGAGCTTTCAGCCTAAGCGCTGCCCTTGCGCTCGGCCAGCGTGACCTTCTTGCGCGCGCGCACCTTGAACCAGATCGGCGAGCCGATGAAGCCGAAGCTCTCGCGGATCTGGTTGGCCAGAAAGCGCTCGAAGGCGAAGTGCAGCTTCACCTCTTTGTCCGTGAAGAGCACGAAGGTGGGCGGCGCCACCGCGGCCTGCGTCATGTAAAAGATGCGAACGCGGTTCTTCATCGGTACGCTGGCGCGCTGGAAGTCGACTCGTTCGAGAAATTTATTCATCTGGCCTGTGGATACGCGCTTACGGCGTTCACGCGCGACGAGTTCCACCTTGGCGAAGACCTGGTCGATGTTCTTCTTCTCGGTCGCGGAGATGAAGAGCAACGGCGCGTAGTCCAGATACTTGAGCGCGTGGCGCACCTGCTCTTCGTAGACCTTCTGATCTGCCGGCGGCTTGCCATCGGTGCGGTGCGTGGTCATCAGGTCCCACTTGTTGACGACGATGATGACGCTACGGCCGCTCTCATGCGCATAACCGCCGATGTTCGCATCCAGCGCGGCGACGCCTTCAGTCGCGTCTATAACGAGAAGAGAGACGTCCGCCGCCTCCAGATGCTTGCGCGCCATCACCACGGAGAGCTTCTCCGCCATCAGCCTGGTCTTGCCTTTGCGGCGGATGCCGGCGGTGTCCACGAAGCGATAGATGTGGCCCTTGCGCTCCACGATCTCGTCTACGGCATCGCGCGTGGTGCCCGCGATCGGTGAGACAATCGCCCGGCTGGAGTTCGTCAGCGCGTTCAGCAGCGTGCTTTTGCCGACGTTCGGCCTGCCAATGATGGCGATCTTGGTCTCGCGCTGGTCGTATTCGCCATGCGTACGCAGGTGCGAGCCGGGCGTGGGTGCCGCGGCACCGGCTTGCGTGATGGGTTTACTCTCTTCGTGTTCGGCGTTCTCGTGAACGACGAGCCTCGGCGGCGGCAGCACGGCGAAGACCTCGTCCAGCAGGTCGCCGATGCCGCTGCCGTGCTCGGCGGAGATGGGCAGCACGTTGCGAAAGCCGAGGCGGCGAAAGTTCTCCGCCTGCACCTCCATCGCTTCGGTGTCGATCTTGTTCACGGCGAGAAAGATATTTTTCCCGCCGCGCTGGAGTAAACGCGCCAACTCGATGTCCGGCGCGGCGAGTTCGGTGCGAGCATCCACCACCATGATGATGGCGTCGGCCTCTTCAAGCGCGACCTGCGCCTGGCGGAAGATCTCCGCCGGGATGAGCGCCTCGTCATCCGGCACAACGCCTCCGGTGTCGACGAGGCGGGCGCGTTCGCCCTGCCACTCGATCTCGCCATAGATACGGTCGCGGGTGATGCCGGGTTCGTCGCCGACAATGGAGCGGCGCGAGTGGGTGAGCCGGTTGAAGAGCGTGGACTTGCCGACATTGGGGCGGCCGCAGACGGCGATCAGGGGAAGCCCGGCGGTGTCGGCAGCCTCGGTAGCGGCTGTAACGCGCGCTTCGTCGATGGGATCGATGATGCGCCAGTCGTTCTCGTTCGCCTCGACCGCTTCGGCAGCCTTGGCGACCGGCTTCTTCTTGGATGCATTTTGGGGCGCGGCCTTCTTGCTGCCGCCGCCGGAGACGGTGCGCGGATTGCGGCCCTTCTTCGGGCGCGTGTCTGCGCTGCGGTGCTTCTTGCCCATGCGTTTGCGGGATGCTTTGGCCTTCTGAGGCATGGGGTGCTCTTTCGGGAACGGGCGCTCGGGTGGTGCGAAGTGCACAGGCCCGTACTAGCTATTATAGGAAGTAGCGCTCCGCTTTGTTTAAACCGTCTCCCATGTCCAATTCCCTGCCCAATTCGACTGAAGCGCTCACAGCCCTGCCCTCGCTCTACGATTTTTTTTCGCCCGGCGGCGTGCTCTCGCGCTCGAAGCTTCAGTTCGAGTTCCGCCGCGGCCAGTATGAGATGGCGCGTGCCGTGGAGCAGGCCTTTGAGGAGAAGCGCCACCTGATCGTGGAGGCAGGCACCGGCACCGGCAAGACGCTCGCCTACCTGCTGCCCGCTCTGCGCGCCGCGCGGGAGAAGAACCAGCGCATCATCATCTCCACGGGCACGAAAAACCTGCAGGAACAGCTCTACTTCAAGGACATACCGTTCCTGGAGTCGATGCTCGGCCCTTTGCGCGTCTGCTACATGAAGGGGCGCGGCAACTATCTCTGCCGGAATAAGCTCTATGCGCTGCGCGATCAGCCCGTGCTCTCAGGACTGGAAGAGATCGACCACTTCCACCAGATCACACAGTGGGAGAAGACGACCATCACCGGCGACCGCGCCGAACTCAACACGTTGCCAGAGAACAGCCAGCTCTGGGGAAAGATCGACGCGCGCACTGAAGCCTGCCTGGGACAGTCCTGCCCCGATTTCGAGCGGTGCTTTATTACGGAGATGCGGCGCAAGGCTCTCGAGAGCGACATCATCATCGTGAACCACCATCTCTTCTTCGCCGACCTCGGCATCAAGCAGACCGCGGGCGGCGCGCCGGACGCAGGCATTCTGCCCGAGGCCGGCGCCGTAATCTTCGACGAGGCGCATGAGCTGGAAGAGACGGCGAGCACCTACTTCGGCATTGGACTGAGCAACCAGCGGCTGGAGGAGATGGCGCGCGACGTGGAGATCATGATGCGCGCGAAGCAGGCGCTCTCCACCTCGCTCGAAAGCTCCTGCGGCATGCTGCGCGACCGTGGCCGCGCCTTCTTTGCAGCTCTTCCAGCAGATGGGCCGGCCGGTGGACGCATGCCCTTCGCGAATCGCGAGGAGTTTCTCGAAGAGCACGGCGACCTCTATCTCGCCACGCTCAATGCGCTGCAGCGGCTGGAAGGCGATCTGGAGCAGTTGAAGCAGGTGGAAGAGGCCGCGGGCCTTCGCAAGCGCGCGGCGGATATCCGTTCGCAGCTGAAGTTCCTGATGGAGACCACCGAGCGCAACATCGTCTTCTGGATCCAGCGGCGGCCTATGGGCGGCGTGAGAAATCTTGCCCGAGGCGGCACGGCCTTCAACACGCATCTGCAGGCCACGCCCATCGATGTCTCTGACCTGATGGCGCAGACGCTCTTTGACACCTACCCCAGCGTCATCTTGACCTCCGCGACCCTCACGGTCGAGAACGGTTTTCAGCATGTGCGCGCGCGGCTTGGTCTGCACTCGGCGCGGGAGCTGGTCGTTCCCTCGCACTTCGACTATGCCCGCCAGGCGATGCTCTACCTGCCACCCAACCTGCCGGAGCCGAATCTACCGGAGTTTCTGCCGCAGGCGGCGGAACGGATGCGCCGCGTGCTGGAGATCACGCGCGGCCGCGCCTTCTGCCTCTTCACCAGCCGCCGCGCCATGCTGGATATCTATGAGCGGCTGCTGACCGAGCTCCCCTACCCGCTTTTGCTCCAGGGAACCGCCCCGCGCAAAGCGCTGCTGGAGCAATTCCGGGCTACGCCGAACTCCATTCTCTTCGGCACATCGTCCTTCTGGCAGGGGGTGGACGTGCAGGGCGAGCAGCTGAGCTGCGTCATCGTGGACCGCCTGCCCTTCGCCGTACCCAGCGACCCAGTGGTGCAGGCGCGAATGGAGGCGATAGAGGCTGAGGGCGGCAAACCGTTCTTCGACTATCAGGTGCCCGCCGCCGTGATCACGCTCAAACAGGGCTTCGGCCGCCTGATCCGTTCGCTTGAGGACCGTGGACTGCTGATGCTGCTCGACCCCCGCATCCAGACCAAGCGCTACGGCCGCATCTTTCTGGACAGCCTGCCGCCCTACCGCATCTCATATGACATCACCGAGGTGGAACAGTTCTTTGAGCCGGTCGCGTAGCATAAAGAGTAACCGCCGCTCTGAATCCTGAGCATCGCGAAGGCCAAATCCACTTCTGCAGGCGACGACAAGGAATAAAAATTTGGGCAGGAATCTCTACATCCTCGCGGCAACGCTCTTCGTCTTCTCTCTGGCAACCTGCGGCGTGGCCTATACGTCCGTCGCCCAGTCAAGCGGAGACCGCGCCCTGTGGCACATGATGGCGCTGGTGCTGCTGCTCATCGCGCTGGTGGTGACCGTGGCCGGCATGCTGACCTCGCTCTTTGAGCAGGCTGAGCGGCGGGCTGAGGAAAAAAGCAGACGTGAGCGTCGCGACCATCGCAGCGGACGCATCTAACAAGAAGTACAATTGAGAGTAGAAAAGCAATTGGCCCGGAAACTTTACGATTCCTTAGTCCGGAGACCAGTAAGAAGGATCGAACCATGTTCGAAGTCACAGTCGATGCCGGATTTTCCTCCGGCCACTATCTCCGCAACTACCGCGGCAAGTGCGAAAACCCCCACGGGCACAACTACAAGGTGCAGGTCACGCTGCAGGGCAAAGATCTGGATGAGGCCGGGCTTCTGCTCGACTTCAAACTGCTCAAGCAGGTGTTGCGCCCCGTCGTGGAGTATCTGGACCACCAGATGATCAACGACCTGGAGCCGTTCACCACCGTGAACCCTTCGGCGGAGAATCTTGCCAAGTATTTTTATGACGAAACGAACAAGCAGCTCGCCGGCATGACCGGAGGCCGCGTGACGGTGAAGAGCTCCACCATCTTCGAGACCGACACCAGTAGCGCCGTTTACTACGAATAATTTCTTTTTGTCATTCCCGCAAAAGCGGGAATCTGCTTTGGCTTTCCGCAGCACTTACGCTATGTATTTAATCGAACTCTACAAATCCGTTCAGGGCGAATCCAGCTTCGCCGGGCTGCCGTGCATCTTTGTACGCTTCGCGGGCTGCAACCTGCGCTGCGCCTGGTGCGACTCGGAGTACACGTTCACCGGCGGCACGAAGTTCTCGCAGGCAGAAGTGGAGACGCAGATCGCCGCGCTAGCACCCTGCAAACTGATCGAGTTCACCGGCGGCGAGCCCATGCTGCAGGCCAAAGAACTGCTCCCGCTGATGGATCGGATGCTGGCGAAGGGCTACACGCTGATGATGGAGACCAGCGGCGAGCGTCCGTTGACCGATGTGCCGAAGGCGGTACACAAGATCGTCGACGTCAAGTGTCCCGGAGCCGGTTCGGCGGCGAACAGCTTCCACCTGCCGAATCTGGATGCGCTGACAACAAATGATGAGGTGAAGTTCGTCATCAGCGACCGCGTCGACTATGAGTTCGCCCGCGATTTTATCCAAGCACACAATCTGCCAGCAAAGGTGAACAGCGTTCTGCTTTCACCGGCCTTCCAGAAGCTGCCCACGCCAGTACGCTCGGCGGAGAACTTCGCTCTGGATCCGCGGCTGCTGGTGGAGTGGATGCTGGAAGACGGTCTGGATACGCGGCTGAGTCTGCAGATCCATAAGTTCATATGGGAGCCGCTGAAGAAGGGAGTCTAGACATGGCCATAAGCGACGAAGAACTGGAAAGGCTGGAGACGAACCCCGAGGCGTGGGTCACGGTGCTGCGCCTGATCTCGCCCGCTGAGATCGCCATCGTCCAGAGCGTGCTGGAATCTGCCGACATTTCCTACTTTCTGGCGAACGAGAACACCAACCGCATCATGGGATTCGAAGCCGCCTACTTCGGCGGCGTACGCATCCAGGTCAAAAAGGCGGATGCCGAGGCCGCGCGCCAGGCCCTGAGCGAGCAGATGGGCGAAGTGCCGGAAGACACTGAAGAAGCGCACAACGAAGGGAGCGACGGACTCTAATGGCCACCACTCAATCTAAAAAGCAACGCGAACGCGCCGTGGTCTGCCTCTCCGGCGGCATGGACTCCTGCGTGACGGCGGCGCTGGCCGCGCGCGACTACGAGACCTACGGCATCCACTTCAGCTACGGCCAGCTCACCGAGACGCGCGAGTTCAACGCCGCGCGCGATGTCGCCCAGGCGCTCGGCATCCGCGAGGTGATGCATCTGCGCCTCGACATCTTCCGCCGCATCGGCGGCTCCGCACTCACGGACTCCCATATCGCCGTGCCGCGTACCGCAGCGGGCGCCGCGCTGGACGGCGATCCGGCAGCGGGCATCCCTGTCACCTATGTTCCCTTTCGCAATGCGCACTTCCTGTCCGCCGCCGTAAGCTGGGCGGAGGTGCTGGGCGCAAAGAAGGTCTATATCGGCGCGGTGGAGCAGGATAGCTCCGGCTACCCCGACTGCCGGCCCGCCTACTACGAGGCCTTCAACCGGCTTGTTCAGGTGGGCACAAAAGAGGGTGACATCCGGATCATAACGCCGCTGATTACTCTGAAGAAGGTGGAGATCGTCCGGCTGGGCCTTGAACTGCATGCACCGTTCCATGTAACGTGGTCATGCTATTCCGGTAACGCGGCGGCGTGCGGTGTCTGCGATAGTTGCGTGCTGCGGCTGCGGGCATTCCAGCAGGCAGGTGTCGCGGATCCATTACCCTATGAGACCGCCCATTGAACAATTATTGACCGATATTCGACCTGTTTTGATTCTTTCTACAACCGGCGCCGTCTAACGAGAGCGCTGAAGGAGCCCAAGATGAGCATCACAAGAAGCATGCGATGGATAAAGACGACGATGGTGGCAGGCGCGCTGGCAGCTGGCGCGTTGATGGCCGTAACAGGGCCGCGGGCCGTTGCCCAGGGACCAACCGGCAGCATCCACGGGCACGTGCAGAATGCTGCCGGTGTTGCCGTGACCACAGGCGACGTGAAGCTCACCAGGGATGTTACCCCATCCGCGAATTCGCAGTTCAAGTACGACTTTCCGGTGGATCAGAACGGAAACTATAAGAGCGATGGAGTCGCGGAGGGCCTCTACACCGCCGTCTACATGCAGGGAGCTAGCCCTGTCGACCTGCTCTCCAAGGTAAAGATCACCGCCAACACCGACACCGCGGCCGACTTCGACATGACGCGCAAGGATTTCATCGACAAGATGACGCCGGAGGAGAAGCAGCAGTTGGCGGATTACAAGGCCAAGGTAGCTGCCGCCTCAACCGAGAACGCGAAGATCGCAAGCCTGAATAACGCCCTGCAACAGGCGCGCGCAGATATGGAGTCGACTCACGCAAATTGCACAACGCCAAAGCCGGACAACGTTGTCTGCCCACCACCGCCGGCCAATTTCGATCAAGCAGCTTCGCTGCTGCAGGACGCCGTAGCCGCCAAGCCGGACCAGAGCATCCTCTGGTTCACGCTGGGCGACGCACAGCGCGGCCAGAAGAAGTATGACGATGCAGCCGTCTCCTACAACAAGGCCGTTACCTTGAACGACGCCAGCAAGAAGCCGAATCCGGAGCTGGACGCTGCTGCCTACAATAATCTCGGGCAGGCGAAGGCCGAGGCAGGCCAGACAGAGGATGCGGTTGCCGCCTTCGAAGCCGCGGTCAAGGCACAGCCCTCGCAAGCCAGCATGTACTACTTCAATGAGGCGGCTATCTTCTTCAACAAGGGCCAGAATGGCGACGCAGCAGCATTCACAGCAGCACTCGCCGCGGCGGACAAAGCCATTGCAGTCGATCCAACGCAAGCCATGCCCTACTACATCCGCGCGACTGCCCTGATCCAAAACGCAACCGTGGATAAGTCCGGCAAGATCATTGCACCGCCGGGATGTGCAGAGGCCTATCAGAAGTACATTGAGCTTGCTCCCAACGGTGAGTATGCGCAGGATGCCACCGACGTCCTGACTTCGCTCGGTGAGACCATCCACAGCTCCTACAAGGCCAAGAAGAACTAACCGCTGTTGCGCGGAAGAGCCCGGCATCCGCCGCCCATTCCGGTGGATGCCGGGCTTTTGCACCTGCGCCGCACAGCGCGGCCTGCTTTTGACTTACCCTGAGAGTGCGATGAATGCTTCTCCCTCACCCGCCCCGCTCGACTTTAACGATGCGCTGGCGCTGGTCCTGCGCCATGCAGCCGGCCTCGCGGCTCCGGCCGCGGAGACTGCGGAGCTTGCGGACTCACGCGGCCGCGTACTGGCTGAGCCGCTCGCAGCGGACCGCGACCAGCCGCCCTTCCATCGCTCCACCCGCGACGGCTTCGCGGTCCGTGCGGCCGAGCTGAATGCGGGAGCTGTCGCGGTTACCGGATCGCTGCGCGCAGGTGAGGCCTGGACTGGCGGAACACGGGGAAGCAAGTCAGCGATTGAGATCATGACCGGCGCGCCGGTGCCCGCAGGCGCGGATGCCGTGGTCATGCTCGAGCATGTCGCGCAGACTGGAAAAAACATCGCGCTACATGCTGGGCGAACGCTGATAGCAGGCGAGAACATCGTATCCGCCGGCAGCGAGGCGCGGCGTGGAGAGATACTGCTCACACCCGGTACTCGTCTCGGCGCGGCGGAGATCGCGCTGGCTGCATCGTGCGGTGCTGTATCTCTCGCGGTCTATCGCAGACCACGGGTCGCGATTGTCACCACGGGCGATGAACTTGTTGAGCTGCACGAGTCGCCGCTTCCGCACCAGATCCGCAACTCGAACAGCCATGCTCTCGCCGCGCTGGTGGAAGAGTCCGGCGGCGAGGCTGTGCGTCTTCAACATGCGGCCGATACACGCGAGGCGCTGGCAGCCGCGATCGATCAGGCGCGCGACTGCGATCTACTGCTCTTCTCCGGTGGCGTGTCGGTGGGAAGACATGACCTAGTGGAGGATGCGCTGGCAGCCGAAGGTGCGGAGTTCTACTTCACCGGAGTGCGCATGCAGCCGGGACGGCCGGTCGTCTTCGGGCGCATCCCTGCACGCAGCCAGCGGCCGGCGCGGTACTTCTTCGGTCTGCCGGGCAATCCGGTCTCGACACAGGTCACGTTCCTCGTCTTCGCGCGTACGCTGCTGGCCGCACTGGGCGGCGCCGGCGCACAGCCGCCACGTTTTGTTGCGGCGCAGCTTGCAGAAGAGGTTAAGGTCAAGCCCGGCCTCACGCGCTTTCTGCCTGCCATTCTGATGCAGACACTGCCTCAGCCCACAGTGCGCGTCATCACCACACAAGGGTCGGGCGATCTCGCAGCGAACGCGCGCGCCAACTGCTACGCTGTGCTGCCGGCGGAGTGTGAGCGTCTGGCAACAGGAGAGAGCGTCAGCATCCTACTCCGGTAGTTTGTTAGGCTTGTGGGTCACGAGATAAAAATGGCAACGAAGAAAAAACTCTCGCACTTCGACAAGGCAGGCCGCGCGCGGATGGTAGACGTCAGCGCCAAGCCAGCAACGCGCCGCGAGGCCGTGGCCGAAGCCTTCGTCGAGCTTTCGCGTGAGGTGCTGGCCGCGCTGCCGGAGAATCCCAAGGGCGACGCGCTGGAGATTGCGCGCTTCGCCGGTATGCAGGCCGCGAAGAAGACCTCCGAGCTGATCCCGATGTGCCATCCGCTGCCGCTCAGTTTTATTGATGTGGAAATGAAGCTCACCGCGAAGGGCATCCAGATCCACGCGACCGCGGCGGCCACCGCAGGCACAGGCGTGGAGATGGAGGCGATGACGGCCGCAACTGTCGCCGCGCTGACGATCTATGACATGTGCAAGGCGCTGGATAAGGGTATCCGCATCCGCAAGGTACAGCTGCTCAGGAAATCCGGCGGCAAAAGCGGCGAGTACAAGCGCAAATAACTAGCTCGCCACGGCAAGATTCACGGCAAACCAATCCTTCTCGTCCGTCCACTGCTGCCCCAGAGTAAATCCGGACTGCTTCAACAGCCACGCAATCGACCTCTGCGTGAACTTGTAGCTGTTCTCGGTGTGGATCGTCTCGCCGGCTGCAAAGTTCAACTCCAGGTCGTCGATGGTCACGCGCTGCGGCCCGTTGCTCACCAGATGCATCTCCATGCGCGACTCTGCCGCATTCCAGTGGGCGCGGTGCGAAAATCGGGCTACATCAAAGTCGGCGCCCAGCTCGCGGTTCAGGCGGTGCAGCATGTTGCGATTGAACTCGGCGGTTATGCCTGCCGCATCATCATAAGCCGCAAGCAGCGCCGGCTCGTCTTTCACCATGTCGACACCCAGCAATAGAGTATCGCCGGGCAGAAGCTGTTCACGCACTGTGCGCAGCACACGCACGGCATCCTCCGGCGAAAAGTTTCCGATGCTCGAGCCGATGTAGAGAACCAGTCTCCGCGCGGCAGCCGTATCCAGCAGGATCGGCTCGCGGGCATAGTCGGCCAGCTGCGGCTCCACCAGAACGCCGGGCACACTGGTCTCAAGATGCCGCTTGGCCATCTCCAGCGCCGTCGGTGAGACGTCCACCGGACGGTAGAAGACATTGCCCTGCCTGCGCACAGCGGACGCCAGCAGCAGGCCGGTCTTGGCCGCCGTGCCCGCGCCCAGTTCAGCGATGCTCAATATCTCTTCGCCTGCAGCCTCGGCGATGATCGCATCAGCATGTTCGGTAAAGATCGCGCGTTCTGTACGCGTCAGGTAGTACTCCGGCAGTTCGGTGATGCGCTCAAAGAGCGCCGAGCCGATGGCGTCATAGAAGAGCCACGGCGGAAGCGTGCGTTGGTCAGTCGCTGTAAGCCCGCGCAGCGCGGCACGCGCCACCAGTGACAGCGAAGCCGCCGGAGCAGGCGCGACTGATATACGTTCCGTGAGTGGTGCGGCGAGTGTGCTCATAAGGTCTGTTTTTAGACTGCGGATGTTACAGATACGTTGTCATGCGCCAGGCGGATTCCTGAGAACTGCCAGCGCGTGGCCGGAGCAAAGAAATTACGATAACTGGCGCGGATATGGTCCGCCGGGGTCACGCAGGAGCCGCCGCGCAGCACCATCTGGCTGCTCATGAATTTTCCGTTATATTCACCCAGCGCGCCGGGAAGCGACTGATAGCCGGGGTAGCCGGTGTAGGGGCTCTGCGTCCACTCCCACACATCGCCCCATATCTGCGACAGCTTTTGCGATGGGCTCTCTTCATTCTCATCGACCGCCGGATGCAGGCGGCCCGCATTAAGCAGGTTTCCTGCGATCGGGATCGCTGAAGCGGCCAACTCCCACTCCGCCTCCGTGGGCAGACGATGCCCGGCCCAGCGCGCATAGGCGTCGGCCTCAAAAAAACTCACATGGCAGACCGGCGATTCGCTCAGCTGTCCAAGCGAGACCCAGCCGCCGAGCGTAAAGATCTGCCACGCGCCACCCTGCATCTGCCAATAGAGCGGCGCGTTCCAACCCTGCGCCTCGCATATCTCCCAGCCTTCGGAGAGCCATAGCTCCGGCCGGCCGTATCCACCCTCTTCCATGAAGGCGAGGTACTCCGCACAGGTCACCGGCCGCGTGGCCAGACGGAACGGCTGCACAAAGACGTTGTGCCGTGGAAGCTCGTTATCAAAACAGAAGCCCTCGCCGTTATGACCGATCTGCTTCAATCCTCCGGCAAACTCCACCCACTCCTGCCGCAGCGCATTCGGCGTAACCGAGGGCTGTACCTTGCTCTCCGCATAGGCCGGATGCAGCGGGTTAGTGAAGAAGGCGTGCTTGATGTCGGTGGCGATCAGTTCCTGGTGCTGCTGCTCGTGCTGCAGGCCAAGCTCGATGAGACCGGCGACCCTGTCCTCCGGCGTATGCCGCAGCAGATTGGCGATATGTGCATCCACATGCTTGCGATAGGCCATGACCAGCGTGTGCGCAGGGCGTGAAAATGATGCCCGCAGCTTTTTTTCCGGCAGTTCGCCGCCCAGCGTACGGTAGTAGCTGTTGAAGAGCCAGTGAAAGTCGGGATGGAAGTCGCGATAGGCGGGCACAAACTCGCGCAGCACAAACGTCTCATAGAACCAGCTGGTGTGCGCCATGTGCCACTTGACCGGGCTGGCCTCGGCGCAGGACTGCACCATCTGGTCTTCCGCCGAAAGCGGGACGGTAAGAGCTTCACTTTGCGCGCGCACGGCGCGGTAGTGCTCCAGCAGCCGCGCGGCAGACTTCTCTGTACCGGGCAGGGCGGTTAGTGCAGGCGTTGGCATAGTACGCATCTCCGTTCTCGTGGCGTTTTAGAGATTGCTTCTTTAGGATGCAGATGCTGCGCGGGCCCGTTGCTCTTCAAAAATTTTACGAGTGCGTGGCACTCAGCCAGCGCGCCAGTCCAAAGGCAGCTGCGGCGGCAGCTCCCCCGATCATCACCGTCTGCAGTGCGCTGCGCAGCCATCCGGTGCCGACAAGCCTGCCCTTCACCGCGCCAAAGACTGCAAGCGCGACCAGTGTGATCGCGACCGAGTCACGCAGCGCCGGACCATTCCGCGGCAGAAGCATATACGGAAGCAACGGGATCATGCCACCGGCGATGTAGGAGATCGCGATCGTCAGCGCGCTGCGCCAGGCGCGGCCGGGAACTGGCGTCTCCAGGCCAAGCTCGAACTGCATCATAAAGTCCACCCAAGACTGTGGCCGCCGCTTCAGCGCCTGCAAGACGCCTTCGCTCTCATGCCGCGCTACACCATATTTTTCAAATATGACGTATATCTCCTCCTCCTCGTCGCGGACGCGCTCTACCACTTCGCGCTCCTCGCGCAGGCGTTCGCTGGCGTAGTGCTCGGCATCGCCACGCGCCGCGAGATAGCCGCCCAGGCCCATCGCGATCGAGCCGGCGGCAATCTCCGCAAAACCGGCCAGAACCACCAGGTGCGTCGAGTTCACCGCGCCGGAGAGTCCGGCGGCGAGCGCGAACGGCACCGTCAGGCCGTCGGACATACCGATGACGACATCGCGCACACTGTCGCCGGACTGAAAATGCTCCTCGTCGTGCGAGTGATGATGGTGATGATGCGGTTGCGTTATCTCGGATCCATTTGCGGACATAGACAGGCAGTGTAAATCAAGTGCGCCGGAAGTGAAGAACTCTGCTCAAATAATGGCGGTGGAACGCGTCTCTCGCCCCGGCATCTCTAACTCCTACAGCACCACCAACAGCGGTAGCAGCTCTGCCAAAGTCACGATCCATCGCGCCTGGCATCCTGCGGCACGTTCTCGTGATCGTATGGACAGTGACGGCAGGCCTTACCGCAGCAGCTTCCGCGCTTCAGGTGATAGGCGGCGGTAAAGACCATGAGGCCGTCCTCAAAATAGAAATCCTCCGGCGCAAGTGGGGGCTTTATCTCGCTCATCAGCTCGTTGGGACCTCCTCCAGATCTTCCAGATACCGCTCCTGGTTGAACCGCTAATAGCCAATATACCCACGGGTCAGCCCACTTCGTTATCATGGAGATCATGTCACTCAATGCGATCGAACGCGCCAAGCGCATCAAGCTCATTCTCTTCGACGTCGACGGCGTCCTGACCAACGGCCAGATCTGGCTCTTTCCCGCACCCGCCGGCACGGAGACCGCCACGGGCAAGACCTCCGAGGCCATCCATAAGTTGGAAGACAAAGGCGGCTACGCTATCAAGTCCGGCACCACGGTAGAGGCCAAGGGCTTCCACGCGCATGACGGCACCTCCATCTCGCTCGCTCGCCTCGGCGGCATGAAGTGCGGCATCATCACCAAGCGCATCTCGGAGACGGTGGCCCTGCGCGCCCGCGACCTGCGGCTGGAGTACATCTACATGGGCCAGGCGCACAAGATGAACGCCGTAAACGAAATTATGGCAAAGGAAGGCATCACGCTCGAGGAGATCGCCTACGTCGGCGACGACATCATCGACCTGCCGGTGATGCGTCTCTGCGGTCTTTCCATCGCGGTGAAAAATGCGCGCGAATTAGTGAAGCAGACCGCGCACTGGATAACACCCAACAACGGCGGCGAAGGAGCAGGCCGCGACGCCGTCGAGTTCATCCTGGCCGCGAAGGGTCTGCTGGAAAAGGTCACCGAGGAGTACATCGACGAACGCAGCGAAGCCGCTGCGGCTGCGGACATAGGACAGGGTGGGATGTAGCGATGACTTCAGTTCTCGATCCGCACGCCATGCTGGCCGTCGCGCTGGAGCAGGCACGCATCGGATTCGCGGAAGGCGGTGTCCCTGTCGGCGGAGCTATCTTCCACATCGACGGCACGCTGCTCGGCGCGGGCCGCAACCGCCTGGTGCAGGAGGGCAACGGTTCGCTCCACGGCGAGACTGACGCTTTCCGCGCCGCCGGCCGCCGCCCCACCTGGCATGACACCATCCTGGTCACTACACTCGCGCCGTGCTGGTACTGCACCGGACTGATCAATCAGTTCCGCTTCCGCCAGATCATCGTCGGCGACTCGGTCAATGCGCAGGGCGGCATGTCTTGGCTCGTGCAGCAGGGCTTTGACGTGGTCGACCTCCACTCTCAGGAGTGCATCGACCTGATCGCGAAATTCCAGAAGCTGCGCCCCGACCTCTGGAAAGAGTGCATCGGCGAAGCCTGAACCCTGAAGAGTCTATCGATGAACACAGCGGAGCGCATCTATTTCCTTTGCTTTCATGACACTTTCATCGCCTTAATTCTCCTGTGACGCACGTCACGGAGAGAGCGGAGTTTGTCCGTTAGCCTGTATGCGCTGATCGGCCTTACCAGTCCGTGCTTTCGCGATGAAGTTGACGGCAGCCGCCAAGGCCTCGCACCTTATCTAGAAGGAACTCCGGGCGCGACTCCGCACTCAGGCTCTAAGATCACGATTCATTTACTGGGAAATTTGGTGAACCCGTGTAAAGTCGCGTCTACACGCTAACCAGCGTCTCGGCATAAACAACCCGGTCCCGGCCTAATGCCTTTGCCTGGTAGAGCGCGGCATCCACTTGCTTCAGATACGGCCCAATGGCATCCGAGTTCCGCCAATTCTCGATGGTGATGGCCCCCACGCTTAAGGAGACTGGTATAGGTCCCTGCGCCGTCATAAAAGGCGAAGCACAGATCGATTTGCGCACATGTTCGGCACGCTCTTTCAGATTGTCCCTATCACAGCCGCCGAGCACAATTAAAAATTCTTCCCCACCATAACGCCCAACGGCATCATGCGCGCGGACTGCATCCAGAAGACGCGTGGACAGCTCCTCCAGAACTTCGTCACCCGTCTGATGGCCATAAACGTCATTGATCTGCTTGAAGTGATCAATATCGCAAAGCAACATGGAGACCGGTGAATGGTCACGAATCGACCGGGAAAGTTCGCTTTGAAGCAGTGAGAAGATGGCGCCACGGTCCCACAAAGAGGTCAGTGCATCATGCGTCGCCTTGAAACGCATCTCCTCACGAGCCTCGACCAGCTTGTCTTCCAGTTGAAGAACACGCCGGCCAGTATGCAGTCTCGCCTTCAACTCAGCGGGATGGCAGGGCTTCGTCAGGTAATCGTCGGCCCCCGCCTGAAGACCCTCCACGACATCCTCATGCGCTTGCTTTGACGTCAGCAGAAGAATGTATATATAGGAATCGCCATGCGTGGCCCGAACTTCACGGCAGACACCCGGCCCATCCAGCTCCGGCATCATCCAATTAATGACAGCGAGTCGCGGGCCGCCCTCCTTCGCCAATTCATCAACAACCTGACGCCCGTTTTCAGCCGTGATCACTTCATACCCGTTTTGCTGCAGCATGCGCTCCATCAGCCGGCGTGAAACACGATCATCATCCGCGACGAGGATCTTCATTTGACCTTCTCCATGCAGAGCCCTTCCAGCGATTCGAGCACATGGACCAGCTCCCGCTCCAGTTCGGTTACTTTGGCCCCGGCAAGCGCGAGGTTGCCGGCCTTCCCCATCGCTTCAAGTTCGCCCGCGATCCTCAAGGCGACCGGGGCCGCCAGATTTCCCAGCACGCCCTGTAGCGTATGTCCTGCTCTTTGTAACACCACTGCGTCGCCGTTACTCACAGCCTCCCGCGCGGATTGAATAAGTACGGGATAATCTCCGCGGAAGAGCTCCAGCAACTCCGCAAGAAAACTGTAATCGCCATCAACCCGCTCGAGAAGCTCTCTTGTGCATACTGAAGCTTCCGCTGCCGCGCTGACCGGCGCACTCACCGGCGCCTCGCCTGAGACCTCTTTATGTTTTTTGGACATATAGCTTTCGAGCACATCGTCTAACCCCTCCTGGCGAATCGGCTTGGTAAGATAGCCATCCATGCCGGCCGCCATGCACCGCTCGCGGTCGCCTTTCATCACCAGAGCCGTCATGGCGATCACCGCTTGATGATGCCCTGACCCTCTTTCTTTTTCGCGGAGCAGTTTAGTCGCCTCCAGTCCATCCATGATGGGCATCTGCACATCCATCAACACCAGATCGTAGGAGCCTGCCTCAAGGGCCGAGAGAGCTTCGAGGCCATTGGCGGCAAGGACCACCTGATGACCACGGTTTTCGAGCAGTCGAATCGCCAGTTTTTGATTCACCGCGTTGTCTTCCGCCAGCAGAATATGCAGGCTCCTTGCAGTGTTGCTCTCTCGCAACGCGCTTTGAGTGATCACGGGGATAGTTCCAGTCTGTTCCTTAGCACCGAGTACGCGGGCGATGGCCTCTCGCAGCTCCGACTGCCGGACCGGTTTGAGAAGATAGGCGGAGATGCCGAGCTCTCCGCAACGCGCCGCGTCTCCACGCTGACCGCCAGACGTAAGCATCATAATCGTCGATTTGCAGAGCTCCGGCCTTTGCTTGATGTATTCCGCAAGAGTGAACCCGTCCATCTTGGGCATGTGCATGTCTGTCAGAACGAGACCGAATGGCTCGTTCGCTTCAAAGGCGGCTGAGAGTTCGGCAAGAGCCTTTTCACCGTCGGCGGCAACGGTCGAATTCATTCCCCACCGTTTCACCAGACCATCCAGAATGCGGCGGTTCGTGCGGTTGTCATCCACGATCAGAACCTTGACGCCGCGCAGGATCGCTGGTGCGATCAGGTCTTCCGCCATGACCTTGTTCGATACCGCGGTGCCCAGCTTCACCGTGAAGTGGAAGCGCGATCCCACACCCAGTTCGCTCTCCACCCAGATGCGGCCGCCCATCATCTCAATCAGGCGCCTGGAGATCGTCAGACCGAGCCCGGTGCCGCCGTATTCGCGCGTAGTCGAAGTATCTGCCTGCGTGAATGAGTCGAAGATATTCGACAGTTTTTCCTGGGGTATGCCCACGCCCGTGTCCGTGACGACGATGTGAAGCGTGGTGGTTTTTGCTTCGATCATGTCCGCTTCAACCTTCAGACTGACCTCGCCTTCTGAAGTGAACTTGAGTGCGTTTCCAACCAGATTGATCAATATCTGCCGCAGGCGGCCAGGATCGCCGACTACCGTCTCGGCAACTTTGGGAGAGACCTCGCACAGCAGCTCTAAGCCCTTCTCGTCGGCGCGCAGGGCCAGCGTCTTCATGGCTCCCTCAATACACTCGCACAGGTTAAAGTCGATCTCTTCCAGGTCGACCTTGCCCGCTTCGATCTTCGAGAAGTCGAGTATGTCGTTGATGACGCTCAGCAGCGAATCGGCGGACAATTTCACCGTCTCCAGATAGTCTCGCTGCTCCCGCGTCAACTCCGTTCCAAGAGTCAGATCGGTCATACCGATGATGCCGTTCAACGGGGTGCGAATCTCATGGCTCATATTGGCCAGAAAATCTCCCTTCGCCTGGCTCGCCGCATTGGCCGCCTTCGCCATCTGCTCCAGCTCAACGTTGGTGCGTTCCAGTTCTTCCGCCTTGCTGGCCAGTTCCTGCTCAGCCAGTTTGCGGGCAGTAATGTCATGGGAGATTCCCATGGTGCCGATGATCTGGCCTCTCCGGTCGCGCAGCGGGACCTTGCTGGAGCGAGCCCACGTTATGCGGCCGTCCGGCCAGACCAGCTCTTGATCTTTCCCGACAACCGGCTGGCCGGTACGGATGATCTCCTGTTCGTCTGCTAGCTGCTGTGCCGCGTTTTCCGAATGGAAGAAATCCGCATCGCTCTTGCCGATGGCCTGCTCCGGATCGTCCAGTCCCGCGGCTTCCGCTTTTGCCCGGCTGATGCGCAGAAACAGGCTATTAAGGTCCTTGAAATAGATACGGTCGGGAATATTTTCCAGAAAGGCGTCCAGCAGCTGTCGCTGTGTCCAGTAGAGCCGGTCCGCTATCGATATCACGATGACCAGCGCAAGTATCCCAAAGCTGGCCATATAGATGTTGGCAAGAGCAACAGGGGAGACGCTTATCGTGTGCGTGAGCGCAGAAGCCGGCAGAGGAGCTGGACTATAGCGGACAGCCGCCATGCCGACGTAGTGCATGACAGGAATAGCCATGCCCATCAGAAGTGCGCTGGCGGATTTTTGCCAGCTCAACGCTACCGCCTGGCTTCTTACGGCAAACGTCAACCATAGCGCAACAAAAGATATAACGATTGCAAGAACAACAGAAAGGAAAACCAATCCGGATGAATAGCTGCACATCGCAGGCAGCCGCATGGCCCGCATACCGATGTAGTGCATCGCCGCAATGCCGCCACCCATTAAGATGCTGCCGGCGATGGCCTGCATAATCCCCATCGTCTTTCGGCTCACTACAAAAAGGGCCACAGCCGAGGCAGAGACAGCCGCTACCATGGAAAGCAGAACCGTGGGCCAGTCATATAGCACCGGAACCGGCAGACGGTAGGCCAGCATGCCAATATAGTGCATCGACCAGATACCCATACCCATGGCCAAGGCACCACATCCCAGCCACGCAGCCCGGGCCATGCCCCGGCTGGCCGTCACACGTCCGGCGAGATCGAGTGCGGCATACGCCGCAAAGACTGCAATGAGAACCGACAACGCAACGAGGCGATAGTCGTAAAAGCCGATAAGAGCGGGGCCGTGAGCTTGCATAGATGCCCTCCAAAGAGCAACTTGACTAAGTCAAAAGTAACCCCATGAAGTAACCATCAGAAATGGTACCTTTGGGGGATTGGGAGGGTATAACTGGGGGATGCATGCCTGATCAGAAGACCTGAACGGAGGCTATTTGCTATCTGATGCTGCTAGACCAGGTTCCTGAAAGCGGAGAACTGCCACGGTTCGTGGCAGGCTAACCCTCGCCAATAGCAGAGTGACGGGTTATGACACAAACCATGACACAAATCTCCCCGCCGGGAAGAATCGCGTTAGCTAGGTTATTGGGGAATTTGGTGGCCTGGTCACTACCGAATAGCATCCGTAAACCATTGATAATATGCGACATTCCACTTTCGATTTTTGGGAGTTGCCCCTATAGTTGCCCCCATATCGTGCGTGCATATGGGTTCTATCCCGAGCTTCTCTTCAATCCGTGCAGCAGTAAATCCCGATGTAGGCTGCTCGGCTGTATCACCAGGATCAACCCGCCGCGCTGTTTACCTGCCTACCGCCAGTGAAGCGCCCTTCCTGCCCCTGCGACCGCCAGGATGGTAGTTCTAGGGGTGGGGGTATACAGCACCCCATTTGGGCTCACGAAGCGAAATATCCATTTTCCCAATTCCCGGTAGTGGTGCCGTTTGGTTTCCACAGAGCATCTGCTTGGCAACAGAATTGCCTTCCGTCTTTGGCGGGGGTGTAGCATGACCCGCAGGCGAAATTTATTTATCGTCGCGTGGGTGTTCCTCTCATGGACATGATCTACCGGATTTGGCGTCACATAATGGACGGGTCTAAGCCGGTAGATTGGCTTCTCTTTTGGGTGGACATGCTGGTTTTGGGGGCGATTCTGTGGCTCGAATTGCCGGACCAACTGCACAAGCGCCGTGCTGCCAAAAATGTAAGGATTCTCATCCCACTACTTGAAAGTGGCAGGCACATACAATCATCGGTTCCGTACCAACATCAAGAGAATAGCCCTGAGTTGTCAGAATGGGCGGAAACCGCGAAATCATGGTGGACGAGCACCGAAGCTGTTGTAGCGGCATTGTCTCCGCGAGCGGCAACTGCATTCAACCATCTTCTCAATTTTGATTCCGCTGATCGCACTGCTATGGACAAGAGTGGACGCCCGTATCGTCTTTGTGGGTATGCAGGCGACATTTATCAATCGCTGCAGCTGAAACTAGGAAATTTGCAAAGAATAATCGAGAACCCGGAGATTTATTTCTAGGTGAGGCACTCTACTAAACATCCTCGTAAAACGAACCAGATCCAGGCTGAAAGAGCCTATTAAAGTATGAATAGGCATAGCGATCTGTCATACCTGCAACAAAATCAGACACCGCTCGCGGCGTGATGCTGGGATTATTCTTTACCATTTCCTGAAAATCAAGCGGAAGCAGCTTGGTATCACTGACGAGAGCATCATATAAGCTTTCCAGGATTTTCCCACCTTTGTACTCCAGGGTCTTTACCCGAGGATCATCGAATACCAATATTTGAGAGGTTTTCTTGAGTACAGCTATTTTTGACTTAGCTTGCTTTGATGCAATCAGCGAATACTTATACCGATATGAGATTTCGTCAGAATGCGTTTCTTGTATTACAACTGCGTGCATTAAAGTTTTGATTGTTTCAGAAGTCCATTTTTTAAGATTGACCTTGCGTAGCCTTAGACTTTTCTCCTCTACGAGATCATGTTTTAGCTTCTGAGCTAACTTGCGGATGACGTCTGCGCTAGTTTCATTTTCATCGCCATCTTGCTTCACCTCACCTTTTGCTGCCAGCTCAATTTCGTCCGCCCGAATTTCCATTTCATCTAAGCTAAGCAGCCCTGCGCGAAAAGCGTCCTCAATATCATTGACAGCATAAGCTATCTGGTCTGCCCAATCAGCAATTGCTCCTTCGATCGGGTTACGTTTGGGATCTTTTACGCCATCTTTAATCCAATCCAACAGTTCGCTGTCCTCGCTGTATGTGCATTTAGATTTGTTGTTTGTTTCTTTGTTATGCAGCACTGGATACTTTACCAAGCCATCCAACGTTGCTCGCGTGAGATCGAGTCCTCCGTTCTCATATTTCGCCTCAAGGAAGGTCACGATCCGAATGTTCTGTGGATTTGCGCCAAAACCTCCGTGGTTATGCATGGCCTTGTGAAGGATCTTTTCTCCAAAATGGCCAAAAGCAGGATGGCCAATATCGTGAGCAAGGCAGATGGCTTCAACGAGATCAGCATCTGGTTGGAAGCCGCAGGGCAACTCGGCACACATGCCTCGTCCGATTTGAGCAACTTCAAGTGAATGTGTCAGTCTAGTGCGATAAAAGTCCCTTTCCCCAACTCCAAGCACCTGTGTCTTGCCTTGAAGTCGACGAAAAGCCGATGAATGAATGATCCTGCCCTTATCTGTTTCAAATGGGGAGCGTTCTTGCTGAGAGGAGCCCTGCTTGAATCGCCGTGCGAAATCGTGTTCTGTATATTTCCCGTTTAGCCCATTATTTGCCATTGTGAACTCATCTTTCTTGTTCATTATATGATGGTGGGAACGTGACAGCCTTCTTCAAAGATAAATCTCTAGATCGACTTGCGGCCTACGGTAATGTCGCACAATTTGCCAGCTTTGATCCGTCTCTTACACCGCGCTATTCACGGATACTTGATCGCTCCCCAAACGAAGGGCTCGATCTCAAGATTGCCGTTAGTGCGTTGCTCGCGGCCTCCCCGGAGCGAAGAATCAACGTCCGTAGCTTTACGCCCGAGAATCACCAGGGCAATGAATTCATCTATGGCCTCTCTGATGTCAAGAGTGTGATTGAAAACGTTCGGAGGCTTGCTGGCCTTGGATTCTATGTCATTCTCAACGAAACGGTCGATGTTAACGACGGAGGCGTATCGGGCGTATCACAAGGTTCGATTATTGAGTTTGCACCTCACGGAACACCTAGGGTGGTTGATACCGCCCGCCCTGTAAGCTTAAGGCTTTCAACAGGTCTTAGTATTCTCGA
This sequence comes from Acidobacteriaceae bacterium, assembly GCA_035570215.1. Taxonomy (GTDB): domain Bacteria; phylum Acidobacteriota; class Terriglobia; order Terriglobales; family Acidobacteriaceae; genus JARLFX01. Next base: position 5,314 of record DATMLK010000179.1, on the reverse strand, counting down.
GTCTGTTTATGGTTTCTCACCCGACATTTCATTTCCACCACGCTTTAGAGTTGAATTCAGTATTCATCCGATTCGGCGCGGCTGGCGACAAAGCCACACAATTCTTTGGGAACTCGAAGAGACTGCTATTGAGCAACTGCCACCAAATCCTCGCTGGCCTAATGACTTTAGTGAATTCCTTGGCGACAAATTATTTGGTTTGCTTATAGCTCACGGCGAAGGATACGACGTACCCCGCACTAAGGTTCTAAGCCGCCATCTTGAGCCTTTTATTTTCGGGTGCCCAACAAACTCCGATATTTGTTGGGTGAGAACTTCACCGCGCGTCGCAGCCCCTGGACGTTTTACAACGGTTCGCGGCTGGACCGATCCATTTAAATTACTCATGATTGAGGACCCTAAGGGCGAGGCAATACCCGCTGTTCTGATTCAAGACGAGGTTCCAGCTAAGTATTCTGGCGCCCTGCTGACGGATGTAAATAAGGAGCCTATTATCGAAGGCGTTCCTGGATATGGTGATGCTCTCATGCTCGGCAGCGTAGGACCCAGCAACCTTCCAGAAGATCTAAAAATAAAGCTTCGCAATCTGCATGACTGCATCCAGCGAGACTTCGGGAGCATACGCATCGAGTGGGTTTTTGATGGAGATCGAATATGGATCGTACAGCTTCAGCAAGAATCCTCACAGTCTAGCGGTGCTGTAATAGTTGACGGTGATTTCAGCTCTGAAATCACTTTCAGGACGGATGCCGGTCTCGAAGAGCTACGTCATATAACTAATCAGTCTCTTGGGACCGGTGTTGCCATTCGACTTATAGGAAATATTGGTATAACAAGCCATATGGCGGACATCTTAAGACGCGCAGGTATACCTTCCCGTCTTGTTAGAGAGTAAATATTGCAAACCTCGCTCATTCTCATGAGCAAAAATAATCAAACCGCTTGCTGCTGATACAGATACTTCTGGAAGCCGACGAAGACCTGTCCTATCTCCTCCGCTCGTCCCAGATCGGCCAGAGCGTCGGCAATGGAGTTGTGGTATTTGAGCCGCAACAATGGCGTGAGCTTCTCCTGGTCCAACTCCTCCACGCCGATGCGAACGTAGTGAGAGAGCACGAAGTCCAGAAAGGCCTGCTGCTTACTGGTGAAGTGCGCGCTGATGGCGACTTTAGCTCTGGCCGCGCGTTCCTCGCGGTTGAGCGGTGGAAGAGCATAGGCCACATAGGCAAGCACGTCAAAGAGATCGCTATTTTCGGCGTCGATAATCTTTTGCATCTCGGCTAGCTGTTCATGGCCAAAACCCTTCTCTGCGAGCCCTTTCAGCAGCATCTTTCTTGTATCGGGTACACTCCACAATGCTCGCAGTTCGGCTTCGTTCTTAAAGAACTCTGGCAGCTTGCCAAACAGTAGCTCCATGAACTGCTGGGCAGACATGGGCGTACCATCCGGGTGCCAGAATGTGGTGCTTACCATGTGTTGGATGGCACGTTCTTTGCCATCAGCAAGCTTCACTTTAGCCCTGGGGCTCTTCTTGCACACACACGGACGCTGACCACAGATCTCGCACGGCTCTTTCGGGCACTCGCACGGCAGCTTTCCGCAGACCTCACATGGCTCGGGCGATGGCACTACACACTGGCAGGGGTAAACGCCGCATGTTTCGCAAGGCTCCGGCTCCTGCGGCTCGCCATCCCATTCTGGATCGCGGAAGTGCTGGTACGCCTTCACAAAGTCATAGATGGTGAAGTAGTCCTTGCCATCGTAAAGCCGTGTACCGCGACCGATGATCTGCTTGAACTCAATCATGGTCTTGATCAAGCGCATCAGAACGATGTTGCGGATGTTGCGAGCATCCACGCCGGTCGAGAGCTTTTGTGAGGTAGTCAGAATCGTTGGGATGGTCTTATCGTTGTCCTGAAAATCCCGCAGATGCTGGTTGCCGAGTTCACCATCATTCGCGGTAACGCGCTGGCAATAGTATGGGTCGGCACTCGTCTTCATTTGATTGATAAGATCGCGCACAATCAGCGCATGTTCCTGTGTGGCGCAGAAGACCAGTGTCTTTTCATTTTGGTCGATCTGCTCCATGAACAACTTCACGCGGTGCGCTTCACGCTCTTTGATCTCGATGGTCCTGTTGAAGTCGGATTCCTCATAAAGCTTCCCGGCCTCCACTTCGCCTTCTACCACCTGGTCATCCGGGGTGTAGACATATTCATCCAGCGTTGTTGAGATTTGTTTCAGGCGGAACGGCGTGAGGAAGCCGTCATTGATGCCCTCTTTGAGCGAATAGATAAAGACAGGCTCTCCGAAGTAGGAATAGGTGTCTGCGTTCTCCTGGCGCTTTGGCGTCGCAGTCAGTCCGAGCTGAACGGCAGGGGTAAAGTAATCCATAATGTCGCGCCAGTTGCTTTCATCATTCGCGCCGCCGCGATGGCACTCGTCGATGATGATGAAGTCGAAGAAGTCCGGGGGGTACTCGCCGAAGTACGGCGAGGGCTTACCGTCCTTTGGCGGTCCGCTCATGAAGGTCTGAAAGATGGTGAAGAAAATATTGGCATTCTTCGGAACTTTGCTCTTCTTGCGGATGTCTCCCGGCGTAACGCGCGCGAGAGCGTCCTCCGGAAACGCGGTAAAGGATGTGAAGTCGTTATAGGCCTGGTCGGCGAGGTTGTTGCGATCGGCAAGGAAGAGAATGCGCGGGCGACGTGTGGGTTCTGCTCTGCTCTTCCAGTCGGCAAGGTTCCAACGCGCGTTAAAGAGCTTCCATGCGATCTGGAAGGCTATGGATGTCTTTCCGGTACCCGTGGCCAGCGTCAGCAACACACGATCATTGCCGTCCGCAATCGACTCCAGCACATGATTGACCGCAATCTCCTGGTAGAAGCGAAGCGACCATGTTCCGCTCTTATCCGGATAGGGGATGGCAGCAAAGCGGTCACGCCAGGAGTTCGCTTTGGCGAACGTCATGCTCCAGAGTTCATCCGGTGTTGGATAGGCCAGCGTCTCGCCTTCCTCGCCGGTCTCCATGTCAATGCCGTAGATGCCCTGGCCGTTGGAGGAATAGGTATACCGAATCGCCATCTTCCCGGCGTAGTTCTTGGCCTGCGCCACACCCTCGGTCAGTGCCTCGTTCCATGCCTTGGCCTCGACGACGGCGAGCTTGGTGTTGCGATACTCCAGCACGTAATCCGCCGTGAGCGGTTTGCCACGCCGCCCCTGGCCTTCGATGCGGCCGGGCGTAATCGGATACTCGCGCCGAATGCGGCTGCCATCGACCACGCCCCATCCCGCAGCCTTTAGGGCTGGGTCAATGTGCTCGGCTCTGGTCTCGGCTTCGTTCATAGCCAGTCTCTTTCAGTCAGTAAGGTGGTGCCACTTATCTTCTGTAAGTTTGCGGAGAAAGGCTGAGATATTCGGCAGACTACCATGCTCCTGCGCCCATTGAATGTGCTCTTGCAGACGCAACATTTTCTCTAAGTTGGAGGCATGGTGCCAGGCTCCCAACATCAACGGGAGTGACGGCTCCCACCCAGAACCGACTTGCCTGCGCTCTGGCAGCATCTCCCATAGCTCATTCCAACGCATCGGCTGGGGGCAGACACGGCCATTTTCCCGGCAATAAGCGATGAGGGTTGTAGTCGTATCGGTCATAGATCAGAGATTGCCCGTTAATGCCTGATGCAAAAGTGACTTTTTCAATGCTTCCAGAGCGGCGAGCTTCTGCTGGTAAATCGATTCGAGGCATTGGGTTTCTTTGTGTAGCGCATGGCTTTCTATTTTGTTTTGCTTTCGACTCTCTTCCCCTGACCTTCGGGACAGAGTTCCTTCGCCCTGATCCATTCAATTGCACGGAAGAATCTTTCACGAGGAATGTTCAGCTTGTCGCGATGCCAATCTTCCCTTGCAGCCTGAACGATGCGCTCATCTGTAATGGGCTCCTTGTCTATGAGAAGATTATTCCAAGCAGCGTAGACCGTAGCAAAAATCTCTGCTTGTTTACTATCCATAGGTATCATCAGATCGAGTAGGCTACCAAGCTTTTGATTCCGATCCCCCAGCGCGACGCGGGTCTTATTGATGAGAGAATCAAAACCTCGTTTCTTTGTAACCTTGTATCCCTCCGCTGCCTGACGCTTGAAGGTGAGATAGCCAGCTTTATCGGCACGGTGTTCGACACGTTTCAGGTGTGGAAAATCGTTTGGTCCAGCCGCGTCGCGAACAGGGTTCCGCCCCAGATCCACCCCAACGTATGCCTCTACCATGTGAGCAATTTTTTCTGCTTTGACATGACCGAAGGTGGATGCCTTATGCGCTTTTTGGTGAGCCTCATAGGCAATGGCGAGAATTCCAACATGTAAATCTGTTGAGGAAATATTCGGCAGCGTAACTGGGAATGGGATTGCCACTGTCTTCGAAATTAGCTGCGACAACTGATCCGAGAAGGCTTGGTGCAGTAGGGAATTTTTCAGCGCATCCAGCGCGGCGAGCTTCTGCTGGTAAATGGATTCGAGGTGTTGGGTTTCGGCAAGCATCGCGTCCAACTTGGCGGCGATTGCCTTTTGCTCTTTGACGGTTGCCGGATATTCGACAGAGAAATCTTGGATCTGTGCTTTAGTGATTGCCTGTCTGGTTGAACCGCCTTCCTCGCCCGTCTGGAGCAAATGGTCTTTATAAGGTTTTGAGATGAGAAGGTAGTGCAGGAAATCGGGGTCTAATTTTTCGGCAATCGGTCTAATTATTGAGACGTGTTGATTTACGCGGGCCGGCAGCACGTCCTCTGGAACAATGCAGCACCGTGCCACCGAAGCTCCCGTGATGTTGAGCAAGACGTCTCTGGCTTGCACCCTGACATTTGATAGCTCATCGGCTTGAATATCATCCAGAAAAGCGAGCTTGAGATATTTGAACCCGAAGTCATGAACATTCAGACTACGGATCAACGAAATTCCTTCGACTTGGTAGGATTCTTCACCGCCGCGTGGAGTCGCCCCGCTACCAATCTTCGTCGTGACAGATTTCAGCTTGTTGGCCACCCACCCCCGCCCGCGCTGGGTGAATACCGATTGCAGGTGGCTTTCAAAGAGGGCGCAGGCGTTTCGGAGGTTCTTTTCGGCGTGTGCTTTAGCCGTAGCAATGTTCTCAAACGCTTCATCAAGAATGTCGACGATTCGCTGCTGTTCAGCCAGAGGGGGGAGGACAAAATCGAGCGATCGAATTTGCTCTGTCATCAACCGGTGAACAGTAGCGCCACGGCTGACCATCGAGAGGAGCATGTCCATCTTAGAGACGAGCTGGTGATATAGGAACCGGG
>DATMLK010000178.1:0-9148 GCA_035570215.1 Acidobacteriaceae bacterium | reverse complement strand
AACATCACGGCGACTTATCTGGGTGATACGAACTGGACGGGAAGCACGAGTACGGCCACGCCAGTCACTGCGATTGCCAGCCCCACGACGACGACGCTGGGCTCGAACTACACGACGGCGCTGAGCGGGACCAACCTGATCCTGACGGCGGTGGTGGGCGGCACCAACAGCACCATCCAGCTGAACCCGACTGGATCGGTGACGTTCTATGACAACTACAACGGCGTTATCGCTACGCTGGGCACGGCAGTGCTCTCGGCAGAGGGGCCGTTCTCCTCGCAGGCCACGTTTACCACCACGGGCCTGCAGGGCGGGACGCACAACATCTTCTCCATCTATGGCGGGGACTCGAACTTTGCGACCTCAACCAGCCCCACGCTGGTGATCACCGAGCAGAGCTACACCCTGCTCTTCAACCCCACCACGCTGACACTGACGCGCGGACAGAGCGCGCAGGTAGCGGTCATTCTCGGGACGCTCGGCGGCTTCAACGGGACGATCACCTTCGGCTGCACGCCGCCGCCGGATACGGAGACGACCTGCGACTTCCTGCCGGCGACGGTAGCCGCCGGCGGGTCGACGATGCTCTTCATCGGGACCACAGCTCCGGATGCGGCGCATGGAACCACGACGGCCCAGCTTGCTCCGGTCCTGATACCGTTTACGGCGATGGGGCTGCTGTTGATCCTTCCCGGAGGCCGGAAGCGGCTGGGAAGAGTCATGGGTGCTGGTCTGCTGCTGCTCCTGCTGGCCGCGGGGGTGGCGAATATGGGTTGCTCCACGGTGAACGTCGCCTCCGGCACTACGACGGGCACAGGGGGAAGCGGCGGCACCGGAACGGACACGGGTACGCCACTGGGCAGCATCAACTTTACGATCACGACGGCGGGCGTCTCCACGGGATCCAACGGCACCTATACGGTGAGCCATACCACCAGCTATATGGTGACGACACAGTAGGCGTGACGTTACTCCGGCGTTCATCTATTCCTTATCCTCCTTATCCCATTCTTCACGCCAGCGTTCATGGCATCAAACGGCCGTGCAGTTTAAAGGCGTTTCCGGGCCGCAACTTCCTCAAAAGAATGCCGTCTTAACCGCATAGAGTCCATCGGCACGGGCCGAAGGTGCGTCTGCCGAGCAGATTGCGCTGTCAGAGGGGTAACATGGACTCCGACGCAGCTTTTGCTTTTGTATTCTTGACTTTTATTTTCAGAATCGAGCCGCACGCATGTCGACACAGACGCTTCGCCGCATCCTGACTGTTACTCTTTTGCTGCTTTCGCTACAGACGGCCTTTGCCGCGGGTCTGGCCGACCGTCTGGCTTCAGGGAACTGGACGGCGACAGCCGCGGTTCCAGGGTCAGTGCACCCGCTGGCGCGGCCAGAGTTCGATCGCGGCGCCGTGCCGGATACGATGCCGCTCACGGGACTAGCTCTCAACTTTCAGCGTTCGGCGGCGCAGCAGGCCGCGTTGGAGACGCTGCTGGCGGGGCAGAGTGATCCGGACTCGCCGCTCTTTCACCAGTGGCTGACCCCGGAGCAGTTCGCGGCCCAGTTCGGCATGAGCGCGCAGGACATCGCGACGGCTACGGCATGGCTTACGTCGCAGGGTTTTACCGTTGTCAAGGTCGCGGACAGCGGTAACGCGATTCTCTTCGCCGGTACGGCCGGGCAGGTGCATCATGCGTTCGGCACCGAGATCCATCACTATCAAGTCAATAGCCAGACCCACTACGCCAATGCCAGCGCGGTGACGCTTCCGGCTGCACTGGCCGGGGCGGTGACGGGTGTGAGCGGGCTGAACGACTTCCATCCGGTTCCCCAATCCGTTCGCAGCCAGGCTGCAACGGCGGGTAGCGGCGCAGCGCCGCTCTTTACATCGGGCATCAGCGGCAGCCACTTTCTCGCACCGGGCGACTTCAGCACCATCTATGACGTGAAGACGCTTACCGGCGGCGGATATACAGGCACGGGCGAGACGATCGGCATCGCCGGACAGACGGACGTCGTGCTCTCGGACATTACCGCCTTTCGCGCCGCGGCTGGATTGTCGGTGAATAATCCCACGATCGTGCTGGCGGGCTCCGGCGATCCCGGAGTCTCTTATACCGATCTGCCGGAGGCGGATATCGACCTGGAGTGGTCGGGCGGCATCGCGCCAAGCGCTAACATCGTCTATCTGAACTCCAACGACGTATTCACCTCTCTGGCCTACGGCATACAGAACCGGGTGACGGTGAACAGCGTCAGCACTCTGATTCCCATTCTCTCCCTCAGCTATGGCGCCTGCGAAGCGGAGTCTTCAGGCACTATTGCCATGCTGGAGCCTATATTCCAGCAGGCAGCCTCACAGGGGCAGACGGTGATCGTTGCCTCGGGCGACAGCGGCGCCGCGGGCTGCGATACCGGTACGGCGTCAAATCCAGTCACAACCTCGACGCATGGCCTGGCCGTGGATTACCCGGCCTCGAGCGCCTACGTGACAGCGATGGGCGGCACCGAGTTCACCGAGGGTTCAGCCCTCGGAGCCTCTGCATACTGGAGCAGTAACTGGCCCAACAGTGGGAACGACAGCCCGTCGTATGACGTCGTCAACTCCGCTATCTCGTATATTCCCGAGATGGGATGGGACGATACTCCCACGGCGGCGCTGGCCTCGTACTACGACGGCCTGCTGGGCAGCGGCGGTGGTGCCAGCAGCTCCTTCAGCAAGCCAACGTGGCAGACGGGCGTCGCCGGCATTCCCGCCGACGGCAAGCGCGATGTGCCGGATATCGCGCTCAACGCGTCGCCTGTCCATGATCCGTATCTGGTGTGCACGCAGGTGCAGCTTGTCAGTACGGAGACGTACACCGGAAGCTGCGGCAACGGATTCCGCGTCTCGGATGGAAGCTACGCGGACAATAATGAACTGACCGTTTACGGCGGCACGTCACTGGGCACGCCGTCCTTTGCGGGCGTGCTTGCGCTGATCGAGCAGAAGCTGGGCGCGCCGCAGGGAACGATCAACAAGGCGCTCTATACCATCGCGTCGAACTCCACGACCTATGCGAGCGCCTTCCATGACGTCACCGTGGGCAGCAACATCATGCCATGCAGCGGCGGCACCGGATGCACGAATGGACTGCTCGGCTACGACGCCGGAACGGGTTATGACCAGGTGACCGGGCTGGGTAGCATTGACGCGAACAATCTTGCCACGGCCTTTGCCGCTTATGTGCTGGGCAATGGCGGCAAGATCGGCACCAGCGTCGCGCTGGGCTATCTGCCGGCCACGCCGGCCATTGGGCAGACGGTCACATTCACCGCGACGGTGACGCCGAACAGCGGCAGTGGGACGCCGGCCGGCACAGTCACCTTCAGCGTGGACGGCAACACCATTGGCAGCGCTGTCACGCTGGTTTCGGGCGTAGCTTCCACGACCTACAGCTTCGCCTCCGGCGGAACGCACACGGTGATCGCCTCCTACTCAGGCGACAGCGGCGACTACGCTTCGATCAGCCCTACAGTGACGATCTCCAACTTCACCAACGCGGGCGGCGCGGCCGCGACCACGACAACGCTTACACCCAGCAGCAGCTCGGCCTCACTCTACTCCAGCAGCTCGCCGGCGTACACGGCGGTCGTCTCCTCGGCAACGGCGGGAACGCTATCCGGCACCACGGTTACATTCACCGTTGGCTCGGGGAGCAGCGCTGTATCGACCAAAGTACCTACAGGTGTCAACGAGAACGGTGTTTCCACATCAAGCTGCTCTACGACGTCATGCACGGTGACATTGCTTGCCACCGCAGTCACCACTGCCAACGGTTATCCGGCCGCCGGGGGCGCAACGGCAGTCTCCGCGCACTATGACGGAAACACGGGGTATCAGCAATCCACATCGAATACGCTCTCGATCGCGGTCGCGGCTCCAGCGTTCACGATCACTGCGCCGACCATCACCATTTCGTCCGCTGCGCCGGGAACATCTACCGTAACGGTGACGTCGACCGGCGGATTCGCCGATCCCGTGTACCTTACACTCTCCTCCACCACGATCTCTTTCTGTTACGGTTTCACTGTCGATCCTGTGCAGCCGCCGGCCAACCTGAGCGTGACGACCATGCTCAGTATCACCAGCATCGACGCCTGCTCTCTCGCGGTTCCGGGAACAACGGGCAGTATGCGCAGGAACATCGCCGGCAGCGCCAGCCTTGGGCATGATGACACACGCATGGCGCGCGGCGCAGGCGCAGTGCTGGCGGTACTCTGCCTGGCCGGATGCATGGCGCGCAGACGGCGGAGGCTTCCGCGACTGGCAGCGGTGGCGGCAATTATCGTGCTGGGTGGTCTGCTGGCAGGCGCGACGGGATGCGGCGGATACGCACCGGGCAGCGGGTCGAGCAGTGGTCTGCCTACCGGGTCGTACATCATCACCGTGACGGGAACGGATCTGAACAATGCGCTGGTCCCCACCGTCTCGACGAACTTCACACTCACTGTGAACTAACACCGCAGCAGGCAAAACAGAGGCCGCATCCTTCCGGGTGCGGCCTTTTTGTTTCACGCGGTACGCTTCTACTTCAGGCAGTACGCTTCGCCGCGCGTTTTACCGGAGGCTTGTGCGTGGCCTGCAGGGCAGGCGCTGGAATCTCCGCGATGGTGGCGCTGCCTTCTGTCAGGCGGATCAGGAAATCCTGCGCGTTGAAGGGAGTGCCGCCCTTGGCCGCGCGGTGGTAGATGCCGTCGCCATCGAGCAGACGCGCTTTCACGTTGTCCGCGAGATAGGATGCCAGTATCTCATCGCGCAGGCGCGTCTTCTGCGCCGGATTCGTGATGGGGAAGAGAGTCTCGCAGCGTTCGTAGAGGTTCCGCGGCATCCAGTCGGCGGAGCCGCAGTAGATCTCCTCGTCACCGCCGTTGCCGAAGAGAGTGATGCGGCTGTGTTCGAGAAAGCGGCCGACAACGGAGCGGACGGAGATGTTCTCGCTCATGCCGGACACGCCGGGGCGCAGCGCGCAGATGCCGCGAATGATGAGGTCGATGGAGACGCCGGCCTGCGACGCGGTATAGAGCGCGTCGATGACCTTGTGGTCGAGCAGCGAGTTCATCTTGGCGATGATGCGCGCGGGACGTCCGGCGCGGGCGTGCTCCGTCTCCCGCTCAATGAGGGCAACGATTCCGCCGGCGAGGGTAAGCGGCGCGACCAGCAGTGGGAGGAAGTCCTGCGCTTCGGCATGGGCGGTGAGGTAGTTGAAGACGTTGTGCACGGCGGCGGTGATGGCGGGGTCCGCGGTGAGCAGACTGATGTCGGTGTAGAAGCGCGCGGTGACGGGGTTGTAGTTGCCGGTGCCGAGATGGGCGTAGCGGCGCAACTCGCCGTCTTCATCGCGGCGGATGATGAGCGCGAGCTTGCAGTGGGTCTTGAGGCCGAGGATGCCGTGAAAGACCTGTACGCCCGCGTCCTCCAGCATGCGCGCCCAGCGGATGTTCGAGGCCTCGTCAAAACGCGCCATCAGTTCCACGACGACGGTGACGTCCTTGACCTGCGCGGCCTCGACCAGCTCCTGAAAGATGGAGGAGTCGGCGCTGGTGCGATAGAGCGTCTGCTTGATGGAGACGACGGCGGGATCCGTGGCGGCGTCTTCGATGAAGCTGACCACGGTGTCATAGCTGTCAAAGGGATGATGCAGCAGGATGTCATGCCGGCGGATCTCTTCAAAGATATTGGCGACGCCGGTCGCGGGCTTATGCTTGGTGCCGTCGAAGGGCGGATACTTCAGCCCGGGATCGGGAACGGCGGTGTAAAGGTTCATCAGGCGCGAAAGGTTCACGGGGCCATCGGTGGAGAAGACCTGCGGGGGATCGAGCTCAAAGTTGATGCGCAGGCGCTCGGAGATGTCAGGATCTGCACTGGCCTCGATCTCAAGGCGCACGGCGTCGCCTTTGCGGCGGTTATGCAACTCGGCGCGCACGCTCTCCAGCACGGAGCGCGACTCTTCCTCCTGCAGGTAGAGGTTGCTGTTGCGCGTGACGCGGAAGGCCGCGCCGGAGAGTACGGTGTAGCCGCGGAACATGGTCTCGGCCTGCGCCTGGATCAGGTGATGGAGAAAGATGAAACGATGCTCGCCCGCGGGCGCGGGCAGCGTGACCAGGCGCGGCAGCGAACGCGGCACGGTGACAACGCCAAGCTCGGTCACCGCGGTGCGCAGTCTGCCGGCGCGTTTGCGGCGCAGCAGAAGCGCGAGGCAGAGCGCCTTGTTCAGCACGCGAGGGAAGGGGTGAGACGGATCGATCGTGACCGGCGTGAGCAGCGGGTCGACTTCGTTCTGGTAGAAGTGCAGCGCGTGGGCGCGGGCAGCCTTGTCGAGTTCGTTCCACTCGAGAACGTGAATCTTCTTTTCGGCCAGCGCGGGAATCAAAAGATCATTCCAGCAGGTGTACTGCGCGGCAACGAAGGCTTGCAGGTGGGCGCTGAGGCGCTCGAAGCGCACCTCCGGCGGCAGACCCTGGTCCTCCTCATGCGGTGGCGCCTGCCCCTGACTATCTTCAATGCGCTGCAACAGGCCGGCGAGGCGGATCTCGACGAACTCATCCAGGTTGCTGGCGGTGATGGCGAGAAACTTCACGCGTTCCAGCAAGGGATTCGAGGGGTCCTGCGCCTCCTGCAGCACACGCTCGTTGAAGGTGAGCCAGGAGTCGTCGCGCCCGAGATAGGGGCTAGTTACGAGTTGGGGGGCTTTGGGCATTATCGGTAATGAGAACAGAATCCAGTTTACGGGAGGGCGGAAGTGCGCGAGACAGTTCCAATGTTAAAAGAATTTGCATACTTCGGGCGGCTGAGACATCCAAAATGGGTATCCAAAGTGCATAGGTTGCTGGAGATAGGCGCCGGAGCGACTTGAAGAGTGGAAAGGCAGTACCATTTACAGAACGATGATGGATTGGCTTCGATTCAGACCGGCTGGAGTCCTCCCGGCCATGCTTGCGGTGGTGTTTGCCGTGCCCGTGGTGGCTCAACTGCCGGGTACCGCGCAGAGTGGCCCGCCCACGCAGGGGGTGCCCGTGAGCTATGGGCCGCAGAGCGTGAGCCCGAGCGCGTTCCAGGGCAGCCTGGTGACGGATACGCCGACGGGCAGCGTGATGGACCTTTCACTGGACGACGCGATTCAGCGCGGTCTGCAGCACAACCTCGGCGTGATCCTGCAGAGTTCGCAGCAGGAGGCGGCAGCGGGTGCGCGGCTGCAGCAGTTGCAGGAGCTTCTGCCCACGGTGGACGCGCAGGCAAAGGTGCAGGTGCAGCAGATCAACCTTGCGGCTGAAGGCTTCAAGTTTCCCGGTATCAATCCGATCGTCGGGCCGTTCCAGGTGGTGGACTTTCGCGCCTACCTGACGTGGTCGCTCTTCAACGTGGCGTCGCTGGAGAACTTTATCGCGGCACGGCATAACTTTGAGGGCGCGAAGCTGTCCGCGCAGGACGCGCGCGACATGGTGGTGCTCACGGTAGGCAATGCCTATCTGATCTGCGTCGCCGATGCGGCGCGGGTAACGAGCGTGGGTTCGGAGCTGCAGACGACGCAGGTCTCGCTCGACCAGGCGAATGCAAACCACGATGCCGGGACAAGCCCAAAGCTCGACGTGCTGCGCGCGCAGGTGGATAACCAGAACCTGCAGCAGCAGATGATCGTGGCGCAGAACCAGTTGGCCAAGGACAAGCTGGCGCTGGCGCGGGTGATCGGGTTGCCGCTGGCGCAGGAGTTCAACCTGACGGATGCCGCGCCGTATGCTCCTCTCGATGGCGTTGACGCAGATAAGGCTGTGGCGCAGGCGCTGGCGAACCGCAAGGACCTGCAGGCGATGCAGGAGCAGCTGAAGGCCGCGCAGGCGCAGAAGAAGGCGGCATTCGCGCAGCAGTTGCCGGCGGCAAGCTTCAGCGGAGACTTCGGCGACATCGGCACCACGCCCGCTCATTCGCATGATACCTACACGGCGAGCGGAACCGTCTCCGCGCCAGTGCTGCAGATCGCGAAGACGCGCGGCGATGAAGAGGTGGCCGGCGCGCAGTACAAGCAGCTGCAGGCGGAGTACAGCGATATGACGCAGCAGGTGAGCGCGGATGTGCGCGACGCGATCCTCGACATCCAGACCGCGGCCAAGCTGGTGGAGGCGACGAAGAGCAACGTCGATCTGGCGAATGAAGCATTGAGCGAAGCACAGCAACGATTCAAGGCGGGCGTGAGCGATAATCTTGCCACCTCGCAGGCGGAGTCGCAGGCCGAGCAGGCGAGCGACCAGTACATCAGCGCGCTCTACCAGCACAACATCGCCAAGCTCTCGCTGGCGCGTGCACTGGGCGTGGCGCAGACGAACTACAAGGATTATTTCGGAGGGAAGCAACCGTGAGCGAAGAAAAAAGATTGGGACAACCCGAAGAGGCAACGTCAGAAGACGAGTTGGTAGAGGTGAAGTCGAACAAGCGCGGCATCCTTATCGGTGTCGTAGCTCTGCTTGTCGTGACAGGTGCGCTCTTCTACTGGCACTCAACCTACTACGAGGACACGGATGACGCCCAGGTGGATGGCGACATCTACCAGGTCAGCTCACGCGTGAACGGACAGGTGCTCCAGGTCTACGTAGAGGACAACCAGCAGGTCGTGGCCGGCCAGCCGCTGGCTGAGATGGATCCGAAGGACTATCAGGTGGCCGTGGACCAGGCGCAGGCGGACCTTGCCAGCGCCGAGGCCGACTATGAGCAGGCGAAGGTGAACGTGCCCATCACGGATGTGAATGTGGCGACGAATGTGGGTACGTCAAGTTTGTCTGCTTCGCAATCCGGCAAGCAGGTGGAGGCGGCCAAGGCGCGCGTGGAGGAGGCGCAGGCCAACGCGCTCAAGGCGCAGGACGACGTGGACCGCTATACGCCGCTGGTGCAGCGTGATGTGATCTCCAAGCAGCAGTATGACGCTGCCGTGGCAGCGGCTGACGCGACCAGGAGCCAGGTGCTGGAGGCGCAGGCCAACGTGATCGCGGCCCAGGAGGGTGCACACGAGGCACAGCTGCAGTCCCGCCAGAGCACGCAGAACGCCGGCGGGCAGCGGATGGAGCAGCAGGCGAAGGCTGATGCGGCCGCGGCGGAGGTGCGTCAGCAGCAGGCCAGGCTGGA
>DATMLK010000177.1:0-3077 GCA_035570215.1 Acidobacteriaceae bacterium | reverse complement strand
GCGCTCCCGCGGCATCGCCGCCACGGTGGCGCGCACCACCTTCGTCGCGTTCTCAGCATTCTTCAGCAGAACAGCCACGATCTGATCCACCGTCACCGAGTCGTGGTGCGGATGCCAGCAGTCATAATCCGTCACCATCGCCACGGTCAGGTAGCAAAGCTCGGCCTCGCGCGCGAGCTTCGCCTCCTGCAGGTTGGTCATACCGATCACGTCCGCCCCCCAGCTGCGATAGAGATTCGACTCGGCACGCGTGGAGAATTGCGGCCCCTCCATGCATACATAGGTACCGCCGCTCTTACCCACTACGCCCACGGCGTCGCAGGCTTGCTTCAAAACCGAGGCCACCGTGGCACAGACCGGATCGCCGAATCCGACATGCGCCACAATGCCGTCGCCAAAGAAAGTGGAGACACGCGCATAGGTCCGGTCGATAAACTGGTCGGGAACGACGAAGTCCGTCGGCTTATGCTCTTCCTTGAGCGAGCCCACCGCCGAGACGGAAAGAATCCGCTCCACGCCCAGCGTCTTCAGCGCATAAATGTTGGCGCGAAAGTTCAGCTCCGACGGCAGCAGCTTGTGCCCGCGCCCATGCCGCGCCAGAAAGACGACTTTCCGTCCCTCCAGATCGCCCAGAACGAACGCGTCGCTCGGCTCTCCAAACGGCGTGCTGATGCGCTCCTCGCGCGTGTTCGACAGACCGGGCATCGCATAAAGTCCGCTGCCTCCGATAATTCCAATCTCCGCTTGCTGCAAACCAGACTCCATCGCATTCCTCCGCACAGGAAGAATGACTTTCATAAAGATGACGCAAAAGATTCAGTATAAACGGTGCGCAGTGGCTGGCTGTTAATGCGGCAGCGCAGCCCGCATTACACCGCAGGCGGAAAAGAAGCGCACGATGCTCGAGCTCAATTCAGGATCGCCGCCCACCACCGGCGTTCGCGGTTCAAGCTTCGCCGCCTGGCTCGCATCGTCGCTTGCCTGTGCACCCATCATCAGAAAGGCCAGCTTGCGCGCCGTCGCCAGGTCGAAGCTCTCGCTCACAAACACCATGCGTCCGTTGGTCGTAAGGACCACTGGGCCTTCACTCGTGTTGTAAACCTGCTCGGTGTCATCGGCCTCGTTGTTCCTATCGCGCGTTACATTGGAGTATTTCTTGCCCAGCTCGTCGGCATACATCTTGGTAAACACCGCGGCCGCTTGCGGCGACTTCCACTGCGACAGGTACATCAGCCCAACAGACGCCGTCGAATCCTTTTCCGCATCCGTCTTGGCCTTCTTGCTCTGTACCGCGTAGTAAATGCCGCCGTCCCATGCCGGCGTCAACGCCGCTGACATGGCCTGTCCGCCGAAAAGCTCCGACAGCATGCGCACATCCAGCTGGCCCATCACACCAATGTCGTAAGGCTCATAGTTCGCATCCAGCAGCGGATGCAGGTCCGGCATCTGCAGCACCGGCACCGCCCGCTTCCGCATATAGGCGTGCGGGTTCATGATCTCGAAGCTCGAAGCCGGAGGACGGTCGAGCACCCCCGCAAACGCTCCCTGCTGGCCTTCGTCTTTCAGCACAGCCTGCTCAAACTTCAGCCCATCCTGGTAAGGAAAGAGCAGCGATTCCTTCAGCAGCAGCGGCGCGCGCGCCAGCACCGGCGAATCCGACGTATCGTCACTGTCCGCCATGTTATCCACCACCTCCGGGTCAGTCAGCAGGCTCTTGCCGGAAGGAGCCAGCATGTAGTCCAGGTAAACCGCCATCGCCTGGCCCTCGAGCACCGCCTCGCGCGCCGTATCCACCTCGTCGGTCTGGATATGCTCGTTGTCCTGCTTCACGTTGTGCGGCAAATCTTCGCTGACGCCGTCATCTTCCCACTTGTCCAGGTCCACATGCTGGTCCTGCAGCGCGTGCGTCAGCTCATGCGCCAGCACCGGCTTCTGCGTATCCGGCGTGGCCCAGTCCAGCAGGTTCACCGTCTTCGTTTTGCTGTCGTAAAAGGCTTCGATCTGCTCTTTCAGCAGCGCCAGCAGAAACGGCCGCAGCTGAAAATCCCGATCGAGCAGCCCGAACTTTTTGAGCACAATCTCCGAGCGCTCCATGCGCTTGGCGTCCTTGTCGTCGTTCATCTTTTCGACAAGATACTTCTCGACCGCATCCCTCGTCGTCAGCTTGCGCTTCACGTCATGGTGAACCGGCAGCTTCGTATCGGCAGAGGCGAATTTCAGGATCACGCCCACCGAGTTGAACAGCTCTTTGGCCTGCGCTGGACTGATATGCGTGCCTTGCGGCGTCGTCTTCTCCACCGCCGTGTTGGCCGAGCTCTGCGCGCCGCACGTTGCCGCCGTCATCGCCAGTATCAGGACTAAATGCTTTGCCCTCTTCACTTCCTGCTTCCTTCCCATGCCCGACACGGCACACCTTTGAAGGCTATAATTTTCCTATGAGCGAAACGCCGCATATCGCCGAGGCTGGACTCACGCCGCTGGCCGCGCTTTCCCCGGCGTCTGACCTTCAGATGCACCTCGGGCGCATTACGCCTCGCGTTTTTGCTGATCGGGAATCCGAGCTGGCCGCGCTCCTGCATACCGCCGCCGTCTACGACCTCGGTTATCTCACCCGCATCCGCATCACGGGAGACGACCGCCTGCGGTGGCTGAATGGCATGGTCACCAATACCGTGCAATCGCTGCCCCAGGGTTACGGCAACTATACCCTCATTTTGAACGCACAGGGCCGCATTCAAGGCGATGGATATGTCTTTCGCGCCGCCGACCATCTCCTGCTTGAAACCGACCGTTCTCAGGCGCCTCGCCTCATCGCACATCTCGAGCACTTCATCATCATGGATGACGTGGAGTTACAGGAGTTAGACGCATCTTCGACCACTCTGGGTGTGGCCGGCCCGCAGGCGCCTAAACTTCTAAGCACCCTTGGCCTGCCCGTTCCCGAGATGCTGGCCTTCGCAGCGGGAAGCCTCAATGGCATCCCCGTCACCGTCGTCCGCGCTTACAGCGTGCTCGTTCCAAAATTTGAATTGTGGCTGGCCGCCGGCGATGTCGCCGAAGCATGGCGCATCCTTACG
>DATMLK010000176.1:0-8588 GCA_035570215.1 Acidobacteriaceae bacterium | reverse complement strand
CTGGTCTTCGCGCCGGATGGCCGCACCGTATACAACATCAATGAGATCGTATCGACCGTCGACGTGCTGCAGTGGGATGCGACGGCAGGCACGCTGACCACGCTGGGCAGTCCCGTGTCGATACTGCCCAGCGGCTTCACGGGAACGAATACCGGTGCCGAGATACTCGTCTCGCCGGATGGCCGCTTTGTTTACGCCAGCAATCGTGGCGACAACAGCGTAGCCGTTCTCGCCGTTAGCGCGAAGGACTCCAGCCTGACTCTCGTGCAGCGCATCAGCACCGGCGGCAGAACGCCGCGCCACATCGCGCTCTCGCCGGATGGCCGCTGGCTCCTCGCCGCCAACCAGGACTCCTCCACGGTGAACGTCTTTCAGCGGGACGTTGCGACCGGCGCGCTCAGCGCGACGGGTAACTCCATCGCTGTGCCGCACCCCATGTTCATCCTCTTCGCCTGAGAAAGAGTTATGCTTTCGGAGTAGACGCTTTGCCGCAGTACGCATCTAATCCCTCACAAGGAGTACAGACCATGGCAGGAAAGAACAAGAAAGACGCAAAGGCAGTCAGCGCAAAGGAAGTTAGTAAAGAAGAGCTTATCAACGGGTTGAACGAGGATCTCTCTCGCGAGTACCAGGCCATCATTGCCTATATTGTCTACTCCAAGACGATCAAGGGCGCGGAGTTCATGAACATCGCCGCCGAGCTCGAGGTTCACGCCGGCGAAGAGCTGCAGCACGCACTCAAGATCGCCGACCAGATCGACTACCTCGGCGGCAAGCCGAATGTGACGCCGAAGGCGGTCAAGACCTCCGCAAAGGCCAAGGACATGCTGCGCTTCGATCTTGAGAACGAGAGCGAAACGATCAAAAACTACCGCATCCGCGTCAAACAGGCGGATGCGCTCAACCTCTTCGCCCTTTCGGAGACGCTGCGCGGCATTCTGGTGGATGAGCAGGACCACCACAACGCGCTCGCCACGGCGCTTGGCATCGATCCGCCTGAGATTGACTAGAAGGTGATTACAGATCAATCCGCCGGTGAGGATGTCTCTCACCGGCATTTCTATTTCCCGGATCACCGCACTCTCGCCTCACCGCGCGAAAAGCAGTATTCTGAGCACTGAGTTCCCATGCGCAACATCTCTCTACGTCCTCTGCAACTCGCCACACTGCTCGTGGTCTTGAGCGGCTTCGTGTCTGCGCAGACGTCACCGGCCACCGTTGCAACATCGCCGGCAGCTGCTACACCGCAGGACACCAAATCCTCGCCAGACAACAGCAAAACCGACAGCGGCAAGAAGTCCGACGCGCCGGAAGAGTTGAAGCCCATTCCGCCCGAGACTGCGAGTGTGACCCATCACGACGGCGTCTTTGGCGGACGCACCGTGCACTACACCGCGACGGCAGGCAATCTGCTGATCCATGCCGCGACCGGCGGAGACGCGGAGGATAACAAGCCGGATGCCAGCATCTTCTACGTGGCGTATACCGAAGACGGCGCAGACCAGAAGACGCGTCCCATCACCTTCCTTTATAACGGCGGCCCCGGCTCGGCCAGCATCTGGCTGCATATGGGATCCTTCGGCCCGGTGCGTGTGGCAACAGCCAGCCCGCAGCCCAGCGGCAACCCGCCGTATCAGCTCGTGCCGAACGATCAGAGCCTGCTCGACCAGAGCGATCTCGTCTTTATCGACGCGCCACTCACCGGCTATTCGCGCGCGGTGGGCAAGGGCACGCTGAAGGACTTCACCGCCACCGACCCGGACATCCACGCCTTCGATCGCTTCATCGTCCGCTACATCACGCTGAACCAGCGCTGGAACTCACCCAAGTACCTCTTAGGCGAATCCTACGGCACCACGCGCACCGCCGGGCTCGTGGACGCGCTGCAGACAGACGGCGTGCAGTGCAACGGCGTCATTCTGCTTTCCAGTATTTTGAACTACGGCATCCGCGCGGAGGGTTATGACAACTCCTACATCTCCTACCTGCCCAGCTACGCCGCCATCGCCTGGTACCACGACAAGGTGAAGCACACCGGCGAGCTGAAGGATTGGCTGCAGCAGGTGCGTGTCTTCGCCCGCGGCTCCTATGCGCAGGCGCTCTTCAGCGGCGACAAACTCACGCCCGCCGAGTTCGATGCCACGGCCGAGCGCATCGCCTACTTCACCGGGCTCTCCGTGAAGTATGTGAAGCAGGCTGACCTGCGCGTCGCCCCCGCCCGCTTCCGCAAGGAGCTGCTGCGCGATGAAGACCGTACCCTGGGCCGCTACGACGCGCGCTACGAGGGCTGGGACTCAGACTCCGCCGGCGAGACGCCGGACTATGACGCATCCGAAACCGGCATCACCGGCGCCTATGTCGCGCTCTTCAACGACTATCTGTCGCGTGAGCTGAAGTTCTCGACCACCGACCAGTTCTTCGTCTTTGGCCCCGGCGTCATCGGCGCGTGGGAGTTCAAGCACCTCTCGCCGGATGGCCCCCAAGCCGCGGCCGATACCGCCGTCGATCTGGCCGACGCCATGCGCAAGAACCTGAAGCTGAAGGTCTTCTCCGCCAACGGCTACTTTGACCTGGCCACGCCCTTCTTCGCCACCGAGTACGACCTGGCCCACATGCAGCTCCCTCCGGCTCTGCAGGGCAATGTTCAGCTCGGCTACTACCCCTCCGGCCACATGATCTACCTCAATCCCGACGCGCTGAAGCAGTTTCGCGCCGACCTGAGTACTTTCTACGCGTCATCTGCGCAATAAGCAGGGAAATGCCAGCAAAAGGCTTGATTTTAAGCCAAAATCCCTTTAGAATTAGAAGGTTGGGCAATAGAGCCGCAGCTCGTAGCGAACTCCCGCCGTTTACAGAAACAGAGGCACAGAAACATGGCAAAGCGTCGTGGCAATCCAAACTGGGGCAAGCCGGAGCCGATTGGCCCCGTCGTCCCCACCGTTACATCGTTCGAACTCGTGGTGAAGGAGTTCAAGCTCACCCCCGACCAGTACATCCGCTCCACCCGCCTGCGCGAGTGGGCGCGGCGCAACAAGAACTCCAAGTACATCCCCGAGGCGTTGCTCGAGGCCTGGGGCTTCGAGATCGAATCGACCCTCTAGGATTATTGTCATTCCGCACCCTGACACTGAGCAGCGCGAAGGGGAAGGGGAAGGAATCTGCTTTTGCTTCTCGAAACGCCGTCCGAAAGGGCGGCGTTTCCTTTGAACCTGCATCGTCAACCTTGTTCCATGAATCGAATTGACGCAGCAGGTTTATCCTTAGAGCTGGTACAGGCCTATGCCGCAGAACGATAAAAATTTCGCGACCGTCCCCGAAGCGCTCGATGAGATCCGCGCTGGACGCATGATCATCGTCGTCGACGACGAGGACCGCGAGAACGAGGGCGACCTCACGCTCGCCGCCGAGTTCGTTACGCCCGAGGCCATCAACTTCATGGCCCGGTACGGCCGCGGCCTCATCTGCCTCACCCTGACCGAAGAGCGCGCCGACTATCTGCGCCTCGGCCCCATGACATCGGAGAACACCTCGCGCTTCGGCACCGCCTTCACTGAGAGCATCGAGGCCCGCGAAGGCGTCACCACCGGCATCTCCGCGCAGGACCGCGCGCATACGATCCAGGTCGCCATCGACTCCCGGACTACAGCCGCTGACCTGGCAAGACCAGGTCATGTATTCCCATTACGCGCCCGCAAGGGCGGCGTACTCGTTCGCGCCGGGCAGACCGAAGCCTCCGTCGACCTCGCCCGCATGGCCGGACTCAAATCCGCCGGCGTTATCTGCGAGATCATGAACGACGATGGCACCATGGCCCGCGTCCCCGACCTCATCAAGTTCTGCGCGGAGCATAAATTAAAGATGCTCACCGTAGCCGAGCTCATACGCTATCGCCTGCAGAACGAGCGCTACATCCATCGCGTGGCCGAATCCATTCTGCAGACCCAGCACGGAGACTTCCGCATGATCGCCTACGAGAGCGAGGTTGAAGGCGACGAGTCGCACGTCGCGCTCGTTTGCGGAGATATCGGTGGTGAAGAGGAGCAGGCTGCCTCGCCGGTACTCGTCCGCGTGCACCAGCACTGCCTTGCGGGAGACGTCTTCGGCTCCGCCGGCTGCGACTGCCGCGCCATCGTGGAACAGTCGCTGCGCATGATCGCGGAGGCGGGCCGCGGCGCGCTCGTCTATTTACATAACGCAACAGCGGGCTTTGGAGTTGATCGCACAGCGACACCGCACCGCATGTCGCTACACCGCGACACGCAGGACCACAAGCAGCGCACGCTGCGCCAGGTTGGCCTGGGCGGCCAGATCCTCTCCGACCTCGGCATCCGCAAGATCAACCTGCTCACCAATACGCCCACACACGTGCCCGCGCTGCAGGGCTTCGGCGTAGAGATCGTCGAGCGTAAGTCGATCCCGTTGAGTGCTGCGCGCACGGCGAATAGCGCTACGCGCAGTTAACTGTCATCCATCCAAACTATTTGTTTGTCATTCCGAAGCGAAACGCGCGGAATCTGCTTTTGCCGTTGCTTTAGGTATCGAGTAAGTCAACAAACCTACGCTCACGCATGGTCTTCTCGAACTCCTCATGCGTCGTATAGAGGATCGCCTGCAATCCCGCAGCGATCGCGCCGCGCACATTCTCCTCGCGATCATCAATGAAGAGAACTCCAGCTGCCGGGCAGCCCAGACCCTCGACTGCGTGTTTGTAGATCGCAGCATCCGGCTTGGTGAGATTGTGCCGGTGCGACCAGGTGTGATGCGTGAAGCCGCCGATCCAGTCGAACCGCTTCCACAGTCCAGCCTCCATCGCATCGCCGATGTTCGAGAGAATGCCGGTCTTGATGCCGCGCCTCTGCAGGCTTAGCGCCCACGCCACCATCGGCTCATTCATCTGGCCCCAGAGCTCCACGTCTGCGGCGTGCAGCGCGGCAAGCCTGGTCTCATCAAGAGAGAAGCCGCCCTCGCGGGCGATCGTCTGCCAGTAGGTGACTCCGTTTAGCGTGCCCTTGTCGTAGGCGTCGCGATGCGCCCAGTAGAGACGGCCCAGCGTCGCCTCATTCAGACCCGTGAGCTTGCCTATCTGCGCCCAGGCTTCGGCGTCTGCCGGCAGGCTGAGCACCTTGCCGTAGTCAAAGAGCACAGCGCAGGGGCCTGCACCGCCGGTCTTATTCGTTGTCATATGGAAATTGTAGTGGACGGTGAACGACGCTTCGCACAAGTACGATAGAAGAGGATGCCGCACCGCTTCTCAACCCGTACGCAGTGGGAGTCCGCCAAGGACGCCTACACTCTCGCCGTGCGCGAGGCCCGAGCCTCAAAGAGGGAACTCATCGATCTCACCGCATCGAACCCGACCACCTGCGGCTTCGCGTTCGATGCGGAAAAGGTCCTCGCGCCTCTCAGCGATCCCGCCGCTCTGGTCTACGATCCCGATCCTCGCGGCATGCGTTCTGCACGTGAGGCCGTGGCGCAGTACTATGCGGATCACGGCGCGGCAGTCGACCCGGACGAGATCCTGCTCACCACCAGCACCAGCGAGGCCTACAGTTTCCTCTTCCGCCTGCTCTGCGACCCCGGCGACGAGGTGCTGATCCCGCAGCCGAGCTATCCGCTCTTTGACCTGCTTGCAGGATTGGAGAACATCGTACTCAAGCCTTACCCGCTCTTCTATGATCCGGGAGGCGGGGACCACAGCTGGTCTATCGATGTAGCGACGCTTGAGCGCAGCATCACGCCGCGCACCCGCGCTCTTCTGCTCGTGCATCCGAACAATCCCACCGGCCACTACACCAGCGCGAACGAGAGAAAGGAAGTAGAGGCCATCTGCGCTCGCCACAACCTCGCCCTCATCGTCGACGAGGTCTTTCTCGACTATCCCAAAGAGGCGCCCATCTCCGCCGCCGCGAAGGCTGAAGCTATGAGCTTCACAGCAGGGAATCCGCCCGTACTCACCTTCGTTCTGAGCGGCATGAGCAAGATCGCCGCGCTGCCGCAGATGAAGGTCTCCTGGCTCGTCTGCCGCGGGGCTGAAGAAGTAAAGGTGGCCGCGCTGGCCCGGCTGGAGGTCATCGCCGACACCTTCCTCTCCGTGAACGCGCCGGTGCAACTCGCCCTGCCGGCGTGGCTGCACGCTCGAGAGCCGGTCCAGCAGCAGATTCTCACCCGCGTCCGCCAGAACTTCGCCGCAGTGCAGGCCGCCGGTCTGGAGTATCTGGAGTGGCAGGCGGGCTGGAGCCTCGTGCTGCGCGTTCCCGCTGGTGAGGCCGACCTGAGCCTGGCGGCTAGACTGGTGCGCGAGGCCGGCGTTCTTGTCCATCCCGGCTCGTTTTACGGCATGGCACCGACCGGGAGGCTTGTCGTGAGCCTGCTATCTGAACCACAGGTTTTTACTGAGGGTATCGAGCGGCTATCAGCCGCGATCAAGGGGTAGCGGCGGAACCAAGGTAGTTACTACATCAAGCGATGCTAGTAAAGTAAAGCATTTGAAATAGTCTTCATCTATTTGTTTTTACTTGGTTTGAAGGAATGGATTAGATTCACGCTCCAGCGCGATGGTCGTGGCCGGACCATGTCCGGCGATCACCTTGGTCTCCTCCGGCAGAACGATCAGACGCTCCTTAAGCGAGGCCATGATCTTGCGAAAGTCGCCGCCGGGCAGGTCAGTACGGCCGATGCTCCCGGCGAAGAGCGTGTCCCCGGCCAGCAGCAGTTTCTCCACCGGAAAGTGCAGCGAGATGCTGCCCTCGGTGTGCCCCGGCGTATGCAGAACCACCCCTTGCAGCCCGCCGGCGGCAACTTTGAACCCCTCCTCGGCACTGGCGTCTGGCGCAGCCACGACCGGCGTAGCCACTCCCAGCCAACTGGCCTGCACGTCCATCAGCTTCACCAGCGGCAGATCGAGCTGGTTGTAGTAGACCGGGGCTCCGGTGGCCGCCTTCAGTTTGGCCGCGCCGGCGATGTGGTCGATGTGCGCATGAGTGACGATGATCTGCTTCACCGACAGTCCATGTCTGGCAACGATGGCCAGAATCCGGTCGATCTCGTCACCTGGGTCGACGACGATGGCCTCATGGGTCGCCTCATCGCCCAGGATGGAGCAGTTGCACTGCAGCATACCGACGGGCAGGACTTCGAGGATCATGGCTGGCTCCGGCTAGAGTGTGTCTTCAGATTAAAGCAAAAAGGCAAGCCATCTGGCCTGCCTTTGCGAGCGAGTCGTCGTGCGCGCAGCACCTATTGCTTTGCAGGCGTGCTGCTCTGGGTAGTGGAGGCACCGCTCAGCACGGAGTGATCTCCAGCGCGGCGGGACATCATCACCGTCAGGCCGATGGAGGTGAACATGAAGAGTACGGCCGACCAGGTGGTGAGCTTGGTGAGCAGGTTAGCCGCGCCGCGCGGGCCGAAGGCCGTCTGCGAACCCTGGCCGCCGAAGGCGCCCGCGAGATCGGCGCTCTTGCCCTGCTGCAGCAGAACGACTGCGATCAGAAACAGACAGACGATGACGTGAAGGACAACGAGAAGAACAAGACCTACAGAACCCATGATGTTTCAAAGACCGGCCGCAGTTTCTGGCCGCGGCCACTTTCTCAGGATGTGTGGATTTGGTGCGGAGGCAGGAAGCGAAAGCCTCGATGCCTTACTGTATTAGCACTACAAATCAATTAAAAGTGTATCACCGGGCGCATAGCTAGACGGCTTTGCGCTGGAAGGGAACCTTCTTAGTGGGGGTAAAGGTCTCCTTCGCCTTGAACGAAGCAAAGGAGGCGCCGGGAGCGGGCTTTGCGCCGCTGGCCTGGTGCGCGGCCTTTTCGCGGAGCGCCTGCAGCTTCTGCGCTTTGCGGCCGAGTCCGCCGATCTTGATGTTGCCGGGTTTTGGGGTGAAATCGCTCATGTGAAGGATCCTTTCTGTGACGAAGAAGGCCAACCGGTTTGGGTCAGCCTTTGTTTCGTCCGCTCGACTCGCTGATGGGTGGATTTGGTGCGGAGGAGGGGACTTGAACCCCTATGCCTTGCGGCGCTAGCACCTCAAGCTAGTGCGTCTGCCAATTTCGCCACCTCCGCATTGCGTGGCGCTAAAGTGCCAGGCTGCTGGTGCCAATCCATTTACGAGTATATCGCAGGTGCTGCGCGTACGGCGAGGAGCGCTAGAAGAGTTGCGCCAACTCGGTAAAGTTCTTGAGCTCTATCAGCCGTTCGCCGTCCGGCTGCA
The DNA here is from genome assembly GCA_035570215.1 of Acidobacteriaceae bacterium. Classification (GTDB taxonomy): domain Bacteria; phylum Acidobacteriota; class Terriglobia; order Terriglobales; family Acidobacteriaceae; genus JARLFX01. Next base: position 376 of record DATMLK010000176.1, on the reverse strand, counting down.
TGGAAAGCTGCGCCTCTTCCATCACCCATGTATGCGGATGCGGGATGAATACGGCGCGCAGGCCGGCGGCCAGAGACGGGTTCACGTCTGACTTGGGGCTGTTGCCGATCATCCATGTGGTGTTGAGGTTCCAGCCGTGGCGCTCGACGAGCGCGCTGTAGGCGGCAGCGTTCTTTTCGGCGAGAACCTCCACGCCGTCGAAGTGGTGGGCCAGCTTTGAACGTTGCAGCTTGCCGCGCTGCTCGCTCTCGTTGCCCTTGGTCACCAGCCAGACGCTGTGCCGTTCAGCCAGATGCACCAGCGTTTCGGCCACGCCGGAGATCAGCTCCATCTCATCGGCGGCGATGGCGTCGGTAAAGCTGACGATCTCGGCGTG
>DATMLK010000175.1:0-9449 GCA_035570215.1 Acidobacteriaceae bacterium | reverse complement strand
ACGCGCCAGACATCAGTTATATCCTCTCCACGATGGAGGAGATCGCTCCGTACCTGCGCGACGATCAGCTGGTTGTGCTGGAGAGCACATCCTATCCCGGGACCACATCTGAAATTGTAGCCCCGAAGATCGAGGCCGCCGGGCATCGCGTCTCACGCAGCGGCGCGGCCGGCGGCGTGCTGGTGGCGTTCTCGCCGGAGCGTGAGGATCCCGGCAACATCGAGATCGCGCGCGCGGCGATCCCCAAGGTAGTCGGCGGCATGAGCGCGGAGGCCGGCGATGCCGCCGCCGCGCTCTACGGCAGCATTTTCAACCGCATCGTGCGCGTGTCCACGCCTGAAGTTGCGGAGATGACCAAGCTGCTGGAGAACATCTACCGCAACGTGAACATTGCGCTGGTGAACGAGCTGAAGCTGCTCTGCCTGCGCATGGGCATTGACGTGTGGGAGGTGATCGACGCGGCCGCCACCAAGCCCTTCGGCTTTCAGCCGTTCTATCCCGGGCCGGGTCTGGGCGGCCACTGCATCCCAGTGGATCCGTTCTACCTGAGCTGGCGCGCGCGGCAGTTTGGCTTCGCCACGCGCTTCATTGAGCTGGCCGGCGAGGTGAACGAGGCGATGCCGCAGCATGTGCTGGACATGTTGACCGCCGTGCTGCAGGCCCACGGCACGGCGCTGGCCGGGGCGAAGGTGCTGGTGCTCGGAGTGGCCTACAAGAAGGATGTGGACGACCTGCGCGAGTCGCCGGCGCTGGTGATCATTGAGATGCTGCGTGCCGCGGGCGCGGATGTGCGCTATAACGACCCGTTCTTTCCGCGCGTGGGCAGCGGGCGTAAATATGACTTGCAGATGGAGTCTGCGCCGCTGACGGATCTAGTTATGTACGATTGCGTACTTATCGTGACCGACCACTCCAGCTATGACTATCCGGGTATCGTGGCTGCCTCGCGGCTGGTCATCGACACGCGGAATGCGACGCGCGGCATCGAGTCGCCTAAGATCATCCGTTGCTGACCCGTTTCGGGAAGAAGCTGTGACGTCCCCTTGCACATTTTCCTCATCGATAAGAGGATAGGAAAACCCTGCAATTTGATGCATTGACTGCCTTCTCTCAGGAATTCACCGGGTGGACCTCGTCTTTAAAATCCGATGTGGGCGCAGTTGTGCGCGGCTGTGCCGTACTGTCCTGTTGCTTTTGGTGGGAAGCATTTCCGCGCACGCACAGGACCAGATGACTCCTGCCCGCCGCGCGGAGGTCTTTCTCGCTGGGCGGCAGGCTGCAGGAGCATCGGCAGCCCGTGACATGATGGCTGCAAGGGTACAACACCTTGCAATGCTGCAGAGTGCTTCTCCGCAGGCCGGGCCGCAGGGCTTCACTCCGATGACCGGTCTCAGTACTGTCTGGCAGACGGTTGGGCCGGCACAGATCGCCAGCAGCGCCTATGGCGATATCACCGGCCGCGTTACCGGCATTGCTATCGACCCATCGGACGTGACGGGCAACACCGTCTACATCGCGACAACGGGCGGCGGCGTCTGGAAGTCGGTGAATGCGGCAGGCACCGCGGCCAGCGTCACCTTTACGCCGCTCACGGATACGCTGCCGGTATTCAATGGCGGTGCGGCGATCGCCTCGCTGAGTATCGGCGCGATCACGGTGCAGCCGGGCGGCACGCGTGTAGTGCTGGCCGGCACCGGCGATCCGAACGATGCGCTGGACTCCTACTACGGCAGCGGGGTGCTACGTTCCGCCGATGGCGGGCAGACGTGGTCGCTGATCCAGAACTCGCTGGACGGCGTGGCGGGCAACCACAGCTTCGTGGGCGAGGGATTTGCCGGCTTTGCATGGAGCACTGCCTCGCCCAACCTCGTCGTCGCAGCCGTCTCGCAGGCGGATGAAGGCACTATCACCAATGCGGAGACGAGCAGCTACAGCGTGCGCGGGCTGTATTACTCGACCGACGCGGGCATGACGTGGCAGATGGCGACGATCAGCGATGGCAGCCAGATGGTGCAGTCCGCGCAGTCGAACTTCGCGGGCTACAACGGCAACGCGGCCACTGCCGTCATGTGGAATCCTGTGCGCCAGCGGTTTTATGCAGCCGTACGCTTTCACGGCTACTATCAATCGACTGACGGCATGAACTGGACGCGGCTGACGAACCAGCCTGGCACAAAGCTGACCACTGCAAACTGTCCGGTGCATCCGAATACAACCGGCAGCACGACGTGCCCCATCTTCCGCGGCGCACTCGCGGTGAACGCGGTCACTGGAGACACGTTCGCGCTCACGGTGGATGTAAATGATCTCGACCAGGGGCTGTGGCAGGATGCGTGCGTGCTTTCCGGCAGCAGCTGCGCGAGCAGCACGGTGGCCTTTGCCACGCAGCTTACGTCGACGCCGCTCGAGACCACCGCGACGAATGCCGCAATCGCAAATGGAGGATACAACCTGACGCTTGCCGCGGTGCCCATCGGCTCCGGTGTGACCGCGGACACGCTGCTCCTTGCGGGAACTACAGACATATACCGCTGCGCACTCTCTTCCTGCGCGCTGCGCAATACCACGAACAGCAGCAATGGCTGCGCGACATCAGCGATGGTTGCGCCCGCGCAACACGCGATCGCCGCACTTTCTTTGAATGGAAATCAGCCGTTGTTGCTTTTTGGAAACGATGGCGGCCTATGGCGTTCGAGTGATGGCGTGGCGGAGACAGGCAGTGCGTGCAACGCAACGGATGCCAGCCACTTTCAGGATCTCAACGGCGGCCTCGGCTCCCTGGCGGAGATCGTGCACTTCTCTGAATCACCCGTGGATGGCAATACGCTCCTTGCCGGCGTGGGTGCGATGGGCACGGCAGCGACGACAGTCGCGGCGGCGCAGAGTGCATGGCCGCAACTCTCTGCCGCTGAAGGCGGATACAACGCCATCGACGCCACCAATCCACTGAACTGGTATATCTCCACCGGGGCGGGTATAAGCGTCAGCCTCTGCGGGCTGGGTGGTGCATGTACGGCAACGAACTTCTCATCTGCGGCCGGCGCATCGCAGACGGCGGATGACGCCGCGCTGATCGATGCTCCGTTCCTGCTTGATCCGGCACTACAGTCGAATCTGATCGCCGGAACCTGCCGCGTGTGGCGCGGGCCGGGTGGCAGCGGAGCGCTCTGGACAACGTCGAACCTTCTCTCTGCGATGCTGGACGGCGTTGCCGAGCCGGAGTGCCTGACAAGCAATGCAGCGGTGCGCTCGCTCGCGGCCGGAGGCGCGGTGAACAGCGGCAGCAGCGCGCAGCAGAATGGTTCAGAGGTGCTCTACGCCGGGCTGGCTGGATCGAACGACGGCGGAGGCGCGAAGGGAGGCCACCTCTTCGCTACTACCACCGCGAACACGGACAGCGGTACGACTGCGTGGACGGATCTCTGGCGGTCGCCGGTGATGAACGATCCTGCAAACAGCGGACAGTTCAACCCTGGGCAGTTCGACATCTCCAGTATCATTGCAGACGCGCATGATGCGACCGGCGCGACCGTCTACGCGACGGTGATGGGATTCAGCGGCAACCTGATCAGCGAGCCGCACGTCTACCGCTCGACCGATGGCGGCGCGCACTGGGCAAACATCAGCAGCAATCTGCCGAATGCGCCGGCGAACAGCATCCTCGTCGACCCGAATGACGCGAACACGGTATATGTCGCGCTGGACACCGGCGTCTACAGTACGAGCGCGGTAAGCACCTGCGCCACGCCAACCGTAAACTGCTGGAGCGTCTTCGGAACGGGGCTACCCAACGCGCCGGTCACACAGCTTACGGCCGTCACCGGCGCGGCTGCTGGTTCCGTGACCGGGCTTCTGCGCGCAGGCACCTACGGCCGCGGCATCTGGCAGGTTCCGCTGGAGACAGCGAGTGCTGTGCTTGCTGGAATCCAGCTCTCGGCAACATCGCTGGCATTCGCTGCGCAGCAGGAGCAGACGCAGAGCACGCCGCAGAGCGTGACTGTAACCAACACGGGTAACGCGGCACTGATCGTCTCGCAGATCACGGTCACGGGCGACTTCACTGAGACGGACAACTGCGTGAGCGCATCGGTCGCAGCGAACGGCTACTGCACGGTGCAGGTGAGCTTTCTGCCCAGCACCACAGGCGCGCGAACGGGCACGTTGACGATCTACGCTAACGTGGCTGGCGGTCAGGCAACGGTCGCACTCTCTGGTACGGGACTTGCGCCCGCGGCGATCATGCTGAGTCCGGCTGCGTTGACGTTCCCCGGCAATACGCTACTCGGCATTACGAGCGCGCCGATGAACATCACGGTGACCAACACCGGCGGCGTGAGCACTCCATTGCAAGTGCCTTTGCTGACCGGTGACTTTGCCGTGAGCAACAACCCCTGCGGCACATCGCTTGCGGCCAGCACTGCCTGCGCCATCGCCATCACCTTCACGCCAACAGCCTCAGGCACGCGCAGCGGGAGTATCTCCATCACTGACAGCGCAGGCACGCAGACGGCCTCTCTCAGCGGCACCGGCGCCGCGCCTGCGACCGATGCGCTCGCACCGGTTGCGCTAAGCTTTGCCGCGCAGACCATCGGCACGACAAGCGCCACGCAGGCTGTCACGCTCACCAACACTGGTGACGTCTCGCTGCAGATTACAAGCGTCGCCATCGCCAGTGGCGATTTCACCGCCGTCAACGGCTGCGGCGCATTCCTTGCCGCACACAGCAGCTGTACTCTCAGCGTGGCTTATGTTCCGCGCAGCATCGGCGCAGGCGCGGGCGTGCTGAGCATTACAGACGTCAATCGTACGCAGACGGTCTCGCTGAGCGGAACCGGACTTGCGCCGGCAGGGGTCTCGCTCACACCGTTCACGCTCGGCTTCGGCAGCGCCGGGCTCGGTCTTGTGAGCGCGCCGCAGACGGTCACCCTCAGCAACAACGGCGGTTCGCCACTGACCATCTCCGGCGTAAGCATCAGCGGCGACTATGCACTGACCGGCAACAACTGTACGTCTACGCTCGCGGCGAGCAATGCCTGCGCGCTCACGATCATCTTTGCACCCACGGGAACCGGGTTGCGCTCTGGCACGCTGACCGTGACCGACAACGCAGCCACCTCGCCGCAGATGGTTCCGCTCACCGGCACCGGCGTACAGTTCAGCTTTGCCATGGGCAGCAGCGCCAGCCAGACGGTGAGCAGCAACGGCGGCACCGCGGGATACAGTCTGATGCTTACGCCGGCAAGCGGCCTGGCCGGAACGCTGACCCTGACCTGTACGGGCGCGCCCACGAACGCCAGCTGCATCGTGGATCCGGCGACGGCAGACCTGTCAGTATCTGCCACGCAGATCCAGGTGGATGTCTCTACCGCAGTGGGACACGCCGCGCCAGGAGTGCCGGAGCCATTTTTGCTCGCTCTGCTGCCGCTGCTGCCTGTGGCTCTACGGTCGCGGCGGCGGGCAGGTGGTCTGGCCGTGATTCTGCTATGTGGCCTGTTGTGTGGCGTAGTGTGCGGATGCGGCTCTGGCCGCCTGATACCCAGCGACTCGACCAGCGCCGGGGTAAACCCGACGCCTACCGGTACTTATACGCTCACGGTCACGGCTACGGACAGTGTTTCGCTGGCGCAGCATAGCGTCCAGTTGACGCTGGTGGTTCAGTAGCCGGCTCAGCAGCAGGTAGCTGCCGGCAGATGGCCGGGATTCTGTATGCTTAACCGCAGCGTTCGCATGAGCAAACCACCTATTCTCGTTACCGGCGGTGCCGGCTTTATCGGCTCCAACTTTGTGCTGGACTGGATCGCCAGCACCGGCGCGCCGCTGGTCAATCTGGACGCGCTGACCTACGCCGGCAACCCGCACAATCTCGCTGCCGTACAGAGCGATCCGGCATACACCTTTGTGCATGGCAACATCTGCGATGAGGGGCTGGTGGAGTCGCTGCTGATGGAACATCGTCCGCGCGCCATTGTTCACTTCGCCGCGGAGAGCCACGTGGACCGCTCCATCCTGGGCCCGGATGCGTTCCTGAAGACGAATATCGACGGGACGTTCGTGTTGCTGCAGGCAGCGCGTAAATATTTCAGCAGCCTCGGCGAAGCGCAGCAGAAGGAGTTTCGGTTTCTGCATGTCTCCACCGACGAGGTCTACGGTACGCTCGCACCGGGCGACCCGGCCTTCCACGAAGAGACACCGTATGCGCCGAACAGTCCGTACGCAGCATCGAAGGCCGCGTCGGACCATCTCGCGCGCGCGTGGGTGCATACGTATGGACTGCCATGCATTATCACGAACTGCTCGAATAACTATGGGCCATACCAGTTTCCGGAGAAGCTGATCCCGCTGATGATCACGCATGCGCTCGCCGGCAAGCCGCTACCCGTCTACGGCGACGGCCAGCAGGTGCGCGACTGGCTCTATGTGCTGGACCACTGCCGCGCGCTGCGGCAGGTGCTGGAGCGCGGCCGCGTCGGCGAGACCTACAACATCGGCGGCGATAATCAGCAGAGCAATCTTGACGTGGTGCATACACTCTGCGCGCTGCTGGATGAGCTGGTGCCGCAGTCGAAGTTCACGCCGCACGCGCAGCTCATCCGCATGGTGCAGGACCGCCCCGGACACGACCGCCGCTACGCCATTGATCCCCGGAAGATGCAGGATGAGCTTGGATGGCACGCGCAGGAGAGCTTTGCGACCGGGCTGCGCAAGACGGTAGAGTGGTACCTTGCGAACCGCGCGTGGGTGGAGAATGTGACGAGCGGCGCGTATCAGCAGTGGGTCAAGACGAACTACAGTGCGCGCACAGAGCTGGCTAGGGGGGCACGATGAAGGGGATCATTCTCGCCGGCGGCTCCGGTACGCGGCTGCATCCGGTCACGCAGGCTGTGTCGAAGCAGCTGCTGCCGGTCTATGACAAGCCGATGATCTACTACCCGCTCTCGGTGCTCATGCTGACTGGCATCCGCGAGATCCTCATCATCTCCACGCCGCAGGACACGCCGCGCTTTGAGCATCTTCTCGGCAGCGGCGAGCAGTGGGGTTTGAAGTTCACCTATGCCGTGCAGCCGGAGCCGGGCGGCCTGGCGCAGGCGTTTCTCATCGGCAAGAAGTTTCTCGCGGGAGACTCCTGCACACTGGTGCTGGGCGACAACATCTTCCATGGCTCTGATTTTCAGAAGACGCTGCGCGAGGCGGCGGAGCGCAACACCGGCGCCACGATCTTCGCCTATCCGGTGAAGGATCCCGAGCGCTATGGCGTGGTTGAGTTCGACGATGCGGGAAAGGCCATCTCGCTCGAAGAGAAGCCGGAGAGGCCGAAGTCGCGTTATGCCGTGACCGGCATTTACTTTTATGACCACCAGGTGGTCGGCATTGCGGAGTCGCTTAAGCCATCGCGGCGCGGCGAGCTTGAGATCACGGACATCAACCGCTGGTATCTCGAACGCGGGCAGCTGCATACGCAGGTGCTGGGCCGCGGCATGGCGTGGCTGGACACGGGAACGCACGACTCGCTGCTGGAGGCGTCGCTCTTCATCAACACCATCGAACAGCGGCAGGGCCTGAAGATCGCCTGCCCGGAGGAGATCGCCTACCGTCTCGGCTATATTGACGCGCGGCAGCTTGAGCTGCTGGCAAACAACCTGGGCAAGAGCAGCTACGGCGATTACCTTCGCCAGATGCTTGAGGAGAAGCTCTTCTAATGGCCATCGCGCCGGTGATTCTTCTTACGGGGGGAAGCGGGCAGCTCGGCTGGCAACTGCGCGGCATGCTGCCGTTCCTGGATGGGCAAGAGGATGCGCAGGTGATCGCGCCGACTCATCAGCAGCTCGATCTCACCTCGCCGGCTGCCATTCGCGAGATGATGCAGACGCTTCGCCCGCAGTGGGTGGTGAATGCCGCAGCGTATACCGCCGTGGACAAGGCGGAGAGCGATGCAGATGCGGCCTTCGCCATCAATCGCGACGCACCTGCCGTGCTGGCGGACGAGGCGGAAAAACTCGGCATCCCGCTGATTCATTTCTCTACGGACTATATCTTCGACGGCAAAAAGGCCACGCCGTACGTGGAGAGCGACGCGCCCAATCCGCTGAGCGTCTATGGCGCGAGCAAGCTGGCCGGAGAGCGGGCGCTGGCGGAGAGCGGCGCGGCCTACCTCAATCTGCGCACAAGCTGGGTCTATGGCGTAGCGGGAAAAAACTTTCTGCTTACGATTCTTCGCGCGGCGCAGGAGCGCGAAGAGCTGTGCATCGTGGACGATCAGCATGGCGCGCCTACGAACGCATTCGATCTTGCCGTGGCCGCGACATTTCTGATCAAAAGCCTGACGCGGGAGGCAATAGAAAAAGACTGCCGCGTGGTGGACGCCGTTATGCAGGCACGCGGCGACTACCATGCCTGCAATAGCGGCGAGACGACATGGTTCGGCTTTGCCGAGGAGGCGCTGCGGCTGGCGCGAGCGCATCATCCGGAGCAGAGGTTCGCGCGGCTTGTGCCCATCACTACGGCGGAGTATCCAACGGCTGCGCGGCGTCCCGCAAACTCCCGGCTGAACTGCGCCAAGTTGAAGAAGCGCTTCGGCGTGAAGTGGCCGACGTGGAAGAGCAGCCTCGCCCGGGTTGTGGACGCGCTGGCGAAGGAGAGCGCATGAGCGGAGCTTTGCCGAACCGCGCGCTCTTTCTCGATCGCGATGGCGTGATCAATGAAGAGGTCGGCTACCTGGTGCATGCGAAGGATGTGCGCTTCATGGCGGGTCTCTTCTCGCTCTGCCGCACGGCGCAGTCGTTGGGGTACAAGCTGGTAGTCGTTACGAATCAGGCGGGCATTGCGCGCGGCTACTACACCGAGGAGCAGTACGAGACGCTGATGCAGTGGATGCGCGAGAAGCTGGGGCGCGAGGGGATCACGCTGGACGCTGTTTACTATTGCCCCGACCATCCGGATTTCCCGAGTAGCCGAAAGTGCGATCCAAGCTGGCGCAAGCCGGGCCCGGGGATGCTGCTGGCCGCGGCGCAGGAGTTTGCGCTCGATATGGCTGCGTCGGCCTATGTGGGTGATCGCTGCACCGATGTCGGCGCGGGGAATGCGGCGAAGGTGGGCACGATGTTTCTGCTGCGGGGTGTGGAGACGGCGGAGTGCGCGGGCGAGTATGAGATCGTGACGGAGCTTCAAGCTGTGGAGCGGTGGCTTGCTGCGAGGGGTTAAGAGTAGGTCAGTTTTAAAACCAATTACCTCAGGGGCTAAAGCCCGCACCTACCCTGAAACTCTATGGAATAACGGCTGCCGAGGAGATCACCGTGGCCGCTGGCGGAAGATCGGCCTCGGCAAAGAGCTTGCCGGCAGCATCCTTTGCGGCGACGATCGGCGTTACGCCTGTGCCGGGCCACTGGATGGCCAATGTGGGGTCGTCCCAGCGGATGCAGCGTTCGCCGGCAGGGAAGTAGGCCGCGGTCGTC
>DATMLK010000174.1:0-31113 GCA_035570215.1 Acidobacteriaceae bacterium | reverse complement strand
AGGCCCTCTTCGCCCTTGAAGAGCATCTGTCCGAGGATGCCGCGGATCTCTTCCTTCGTCTTCTCCGGATCGTAGGAGTGCAGCCACTGCTCCACGGTGATGCCCTTGGGGATCGCGCCGGTGTGGTCCTGCGCGAAGTAGCCGACCAGGGCCTCGTGTCCCCACGTCACCTTACCGGAATCGATGGAGACGTCTTTATCTTCCACGCCGGGGCCGTTCGCCAGCAGGGCCTTCAGCAGCGTCGTCTTGCCCAGGCCGTTGCGCCCGGTCAGGCAGATCTTCTCGCCGCGAACCAGCGCGGCGGAGAAGTCCTTGATGACGTGATGGTCGCCGTAGCTCTTGCAGACCTTTTCAAACTCCAGCACATGCTTGCCCGACGGGCGAAGCTGCTCGAAGCGGATGAAGGGACGCGCGATGTTCGAGCGCGCGAGCTCTGTCGTCTGCAGCCGCTCCACTTCCTTCTTGCGCGAGTTCACCTGGCTGGAGCGTGTGCCGGCGCTGAAGCGCGCGATGAAGTCGTTGAGCTGCGATATTTTTTTCTCGCGCTGCTCGTTCTGCGATTCCAGGCGCGAGCGGATGGCCGTCTTCTGCAGCACCATGTCGTCGTAGCCGCCGTTGTAGGTGATGATCGTCTCGTAGTCGATGTCGGCGATGTGCGTGCACACCGAGTTCAGGAAGTGGCGATCGTGCGAGACGGTGATGAGCGTGCCCTCAAAGCGGATGAGGAACTCCTGCAGCCAGTGAATGGATTCAAGATCGAGATGGTTCGTCGGCTCGTCCAGCAGAAGCGCCTGCGGATTGCCGAAGAGTGCCTGCGCCAGCAGGATGCGGACCTTCTGCCCGCCCTGCAGCTCGCCCATCTTGCGCTCGTGCAGCTCATCGGGAATATCGAGACCCTGCAGCAGGATCGCCGCGTTGGCCTCGGCCTCGTAGCCGTCCTCGTCGCCGACGATGCCTTCCAGCTCGCCCAGGCGGATGCCGTCGGCGTCGGTCAGTTCAGCCTTCGCGTAGATGACCTCGCGCTCTTCCAGCGCCGCCCAAAGGGGCTTGTTGCCCATGATGACGGTGTCGATCACGCGGAAGGCGTCGAACTCGAACTGGTCCTGCCGTAGCACGCCGAACTTCTTCGGCCGCACCACGGTGCCCTTCTGCGCGTCGATCTCGCCGGTCAGCACCTTCATGAAGGTGGACTTGCCGGCGCCGTTCGGCCCGGTCAGGCCGTAGCGGCGCCCGTCGGTGAAGGTGGTCGACACGTCGTCGAAGAGTATCTTCGCGCCGTACCGCATGCTTACATTGCTGACAGAAATCATGGTTCTCTCAAGGTTCCAAAAATTAGTTTGCGTGTTGCAGGCGAAGCTTCACTCACAGAGCGTACAGCGATTGTGTGTAGGCTCTGTGAGATTGCGATCTAGTGTCCGCGCGAGCCCGAGCGATGGCCTGCGCCGTTGCTTCTACCGCTATTCGACCGGCCAAAACGGCTGCCGCCCCCGCCACTGCCGCCGCGATTGCCGCCATATCCGCCACCGCCGCCGGGACGCTTGCCGAAACCGCCACCACCCGGGCGCTTCGGTCCTTCATTCTCGCCGAGTGCGGACTTGAACGGAGTTGCAGCCGCGTCGCCGCTCTTCCAGCTGCGCGTCTCCATGCCCAGGATGTTATCCACCTTGCGGATGTCGATCGGCTGGTTGCGCTCTTCCTTCTGGATCGAGGAGTCCACCTCGCGCCAGTCGAACTGCGCCTTCAGCTCGCGCTCCATCTTCTTCACGTCCGAACGCTCCTGCGGAAGGACGAATGTCGTGGCTACGCCCTTCGCGCTCGCGCGGCCGGTGCGGCCGATGCGGTGTACGAAGTCCTCGGTCGAGCCGGGGAGATCGTAGTTCACAACATGCGCGATGTGCGAGACGTCGATGCCGCGCGCCGCCACGTCGGTTGCGACGAGGATGCGGTGCTTGCCGTTGGTGAAGCTCGCCAGTGCGGAGGTACGCTGCGACTGCGAGCGGTCGCCGTGGATCACGGTGACGTCGTGGCCGTTCTTCTCCAGCCGGCGCGCGATGCGGTCCGCGCCGTGCTTGGTGCGCGAGAAGACGAGGTACGTGCCCTCTTCGGTATTGAGCAGGTGCTCCAGCAGGCCGATCTTCTTGTCGCTGGTCACGTGGTAGCCGCGAAGCTCCACGCGTTCGCTCGGCTTCAGGGTCGAGCCGATCTCGATGCGTACAGGATTCTTCACGTAGTCGCGAACGATCTCGCGCACGTTGGCATCCAGCGTGGCCGAGTAGCACAGCGTCTGCCGGTTCTTCGGCAGCGCGCCCACGATGCGGCGGATGGAGGGCAGGAAGCCCATATCCAGCATGCGGTCCACTTCGTCGAGTACGAGCATTTCAACGGTAGAAAGGTTGATCTCGCGGCGGCGCAGGTAATCTTCCAGGCGGCCGGGAGTGGCGACGACCAGGCGAACGCCCTTGCGAAGCTGCGCCAGCTGCGTGCCTTCAGAGAGACCGCCGACGATCAGCGCGGAGTCATGCTTCGCGCTCGGCAGCAGCTTGGAGTAGACGTCAATGACCTGCATCGCCAGCTCGCGCGTGGGCAGCAGAATGAGCGACTGGATGACCGGCTTGGTGCGACCCTTACCGTTCTGGTTGCCCTGTTGTGCCAGACCCTGAGCGGAGTTCATGCTCGCGTCCATGCGCTCGATGAGAGGCACCAGGAAGCTGAGCGTCTTGCCGGTGCCGGTCGAGGCAGTGGCGAGCACATCATGGCCTTCAAGACCCGGAGGGATCGCGCCGGCCTGTACAGGCGTGGGCGTGACGAAGTTGGCAGCAGCCAGCCGCTTCTGCAGCATCTCGGAGATGTTGAAGTCGGTAAAGAGCTTGCCGGCCGGCTTGTTTACGGATTGGGCGGCCACGGGCGCTGCATGATTGTTAGTGAAAGTCTGGGGTGCGTCGAGAACGGCGGTGTTGCCGTCGTGATTTGCGTGTGTCAAAAGTGATCCTCAAGTGATGCAAGTGCGGTTTTCAAACGGTTCAAAGATGCAGGAGTGCAGTATCTGCACTATGGATTCCATTCAATCAGCACGGCTTTGGTATAGCGATGCTGCTGCAGGCGAGAAAGGCCATTGCCTTCCATCGAGCCAGAGCAACCAACGCGTGTAATGCGGTGGGAAGAGCGTTCGCAGTCCCTGGCCAGATCCGAATCCATCGGAATCCTTGCCTGCGAAGCCGTGCGCTCCAAATCCTTGCGGACTCTCACGCAAAACCAGTTTACCACAGTCCTGCGCGCGCGGCGAATCGCGCGTGTTGCGCGCATCTGCAATGACAACAGATGATTCATTTGTCATCCTGACCCTGAGCTTGCGAAGGGGAAGGGCCTGCTTTTGTCTCTGCGGCCAACGGGAGCTGCTTTTTGCATGCGAAGCACGCGGCTGGAGCCTGCCCTGAGCGAAGTCGGAGGGTCCGCCAGGCACTAAATATGGCAGCTCGCCATGCCGCGCTTCTCCAGATACTTCTGGTGATACTCCTCGGCCTTCCAGAAGGTCGTCGACGGCTCCACGACCGTCACGATCGGCTTCGAGAAGCGTCCCTCTACCTTCAGCTCTTCGATCTTCTTCTCCGCCGCGGTCTTCTGCGCCTCCGAGTGATAGAAGATGGCGCTGCGATACTGCGTGCCGAAGTCCGGCCCCTGCCGGTTCAGCTGCGTCGGGTTGTGCAGCTCGAAGAAGGCATCGAGCAGTGTCTCGTAGCTCACGCGCTTGGGGTCGAAGCTCAACTCAACGACCTCGGCATGTCCGGTGCGGTCCGTGCAGACCTCTTTGTAGGTGGGATGCGGCAGCTCGCCGCCCTCATAGCCGACGGCCGTCTCCAGCACGCCGGGAATCTGTCCGAACTTTACTTCCACTCCCCAGAAACAACCTGCTCCAAACGTCGCTTTCTCTGTTGCCACGTGCCTGTACCTCCTGTACCGCACATATACGATGCTCCGGCATATGCGTTTGTCTATATCTTTGACGATTAAATTACGTCAGCGATTCAGGCTTGTCTTGATGCTGGATAAGAATGTGGCCTGAAAACAGCTATTTGCGGCGGCAAGAGAGCGTAATGCTATTTCCGGGGACGCTGCCGTCGATCATGGTAATTGCGGCAAAAAGGTCGGCTTCTTCATCCGCAGAAACTGACTGCAATGACGAGCGTTTGCCATTCTCGACAATAAAGAACGACGTTGTAGTAAACCCATTAGCGCAAAGCGCGTAGAGTACATATCCTCCCGTCAGCCGGGTTTGGATATAAGCCTCACCCGGAGAAAGAAATGCCTTGTCCTGATCGGTTCTTCGGGCACGAATGCGAATAGGTTCGTTGTCCGCAGGAATGGTAGCGGTAACTGAATAAGATTTGATGCTTGCCGGAATCTTCGAAGCACTCGGATAAACGATAGGCGGTTGAGGTTGGCAGTTTGGAGCTGGCTCGATATAAGAGTCAACGATAAAGAAGTCAGTCGAATAGTAGCCTGTAGGGCTTTCATCCAAACTTCCAGTTACGGCGACACTACAACCGCGCAGAGTTTCTGCATGTTTATAACCAGCAGTGTCGGAGAAGGTAAGTTGGATCTCATTTTGACCGCACGCAGGTTGCTGGAGCTTGAGCCCGATCCAATCCCGAAGTTCGTGATGATAGGCAATCGTTCCTTGCAAAGAAGACGGTGTGGTTAGTTCGCCCGAATCGGCTGGGCAATTCTGAGCTGACAGCGTTTGCATGCCCAGCGTCAGAAATATCAGAATCCATATCGCACGCATACTTATCTCCGCGATTTTTTAGGCTTCGGCTTGGCTGGGCCGGCCGCTGGCGTCTTCAGCTTGGCAAAGACCGGCTTGCGCAGCTTCGCCTGCACGCTCTTGCCCTTCGCGGCACGCTCCAGTGCGGTCACTTCGCCCGGCGTCAGCTCGCGGAACTCGCCCGGCGGAACATCCAGCACCAGCGCGCCGTAGCCCACGCGGCGGATCTTCTCCACATGGTGCCCGATCTCCTCGAACATCTTGCGCAGCTGTCGGTTGCGGCCTTCGATCAGCGTGACCTCATACCACGGGTTGTCGCCCTCGCGCACCGCCCGCACCTTCGCCGGAGCCGTCATGATGCGGTCGCGCCGCCCGCTGCGGATCTCATCCTGTCTGCCGCGATCGATCATGATGCCGTGGCGCAGCTGGTTCAGCGCATTCGGACTTGGCGAGCCGCTGACCTTTACGAGATAGGTCTTCTCAACGCCCGCCGCGGCTTTGCTCAGCCGGTTCGCCAGCTCACCGTCGTTGGTCATCAGCAGAAGACCTTCGCTCAAATAATCCAGCCGGCCGACGGGGTACACGCGCACGCGCGGCCCGGTGCTGGCGTTCATCAACAGGTCCATCACCGTGGGCCGCTTCTCGGGATCGGCGACGGTGGTCACGTAACCACGCGGCTTGTTCAGCATGTAATACTTCTGCGCTTCGGGGCCGGAGAGCAGCTTGCCGTCCACGCGGATGTGGTCACGCGAAGCATCCGCGCGCGTGCCGAGTTCGGTCACAACCTGTCCGTTGATCTGCACGCGGCCTTCGGTGATCAGTTGCTCAGCCTTACGCCGCGAGACGATGCCCGCCTGCGCGATGATCTTCTGCAGCCGGTCGCCCTGGCCCTCGCGCGCATTGCTCGGGTTCGGTTTACTTGGCATCGCCGTCTTTGGTTTTATCTTTGAAGCCCGATTCGATGATCGCTGTGCCGTCGGCAAGCTCTTCTTCGGCCACATCCGCAGCATCCGGTGCGCGGTCGATGTGCGAGCCGAGCGCCGCCAGCGCATCATCCGACTCCAGCTCATTTGCAGCTGCACCTTCATCCACGATCGGCAACTGATCCTGCTCCGCCAGCTCGCCGGCCATCTGCGCGAACTCTTCAATACTCGGCAGCTCGTGGATGTCCTTCAGGCCGAAGCGCAGCAGAAAGTCCTTCGTCGTCTTGTAGAGGATCGGCCGGCCGATGACCTGCTTGCGGCCCGCCGTCGTGATCAGTTTGCGGCTGATGAGCGAACCCAGTACGCCGCTCGAATCCACGCCGCGGATCTCGGAGATCTCCGGCGACGTCACCGGCTGTTTGTACGCGATCACGGCCAGTGTCTCCAGAGCCTGCAGTGTGAGCTTCATCGCCGGTTTCAGGCTCTTTACAAAGCCGCGCACGATGTCGTGATACTCGGGCTTAGTGGCCATGCGGTAGCCGCCCGCGACCTCGCGGATCTCCATGCCGCGTTCGTTCTGCGCATACTCGGCGATGAGCGCGCTGGCCTCGCGGCACAGGTAGTCGCGCACCTGGCGATCTTTTTCTTTTGCGGCTTTCTTCTCGTCGGCAAAGAGTTCGCCTGCGCCGTCACCCTGCGGCACGGCATCATCGCCCAGCGTCTCTTCTGCAGCGGGAGCGTGATCGTGCGCGTGGCCGTCGGCGGAGACGTTGCCCCGGCCGCTTGCTCGTTCGCGGTTGATGACCGGAGCGTCATGCTCGGGATTCTGCCGGTGCCGCGCCTCGGCGGCCAGACCGGCTTCGGCCTCTTCGGTCAGCAGTGTGGCCAACTGCGCCAGCGTGACCGGCTCTTCGGCCGCGTAGACGATCGCTTCGATCTTTGCGCGAATACTCATATTGCTGCTCATGTCCTGCCTCTACAGAATTCCGCGCGTATCTACACGCAGCGGCACCCATAGAGTGTATCCGCTTCCGGCAGGACGATGTTTGTGCAAAGCCGCGCGCGATGTAAATAAGGTTGATTGCAGGGCTTAGCCCCTGTGGGCCGTGCGCAACGAAGGAAATTATTCGCCCGGGGCCTTTGCCTCGTACTTCGGCCAGTCGGCCAGCAGAGCCTGGATCACCGTGTTGCCCGCGGCATAGGCCGACTCCAGCGACGGCAGATAGCCGGAGAAGTGGCCGCTGCCGCCAGTCAGGCCCTCTACGGCACTTTCGCCGGGGGGCGGCATGGAGTAGTTGCTGGCCACGCGCAGATCCATCACGCGCTGGAAGTCGACGCGATGAATGGTATCCAGCCGCTGCAGCGCCTGCATGACGCCGCTATCCTCCATCGCCGTCATGGTGAAGGTGCCCTTACCCTTCGTCCATAGGCTCACCCAGTCTTCGGCGTACTTGTTCGATGTGGGGCCGTGCCAGAAGTAGTCCGAGGAGAAGGTGTCGCCGATCAGAACAAAGGGCGGCTTCTGCGCATTCGGAAAGCCGGTGTAAAGCGCGCGCGCAGCCTTCATCTCGTCGGTGTCGCCCAGTTTCAGATCCTTGGTGAGTCCGTAGGCGAAGGCGACGAGCGCGGGATTGAGCGCGTAAAGGTTCACGTTGCCATCACCCATGCCGGAGTACTTGCGCGGTGCAGGCGCCTGACCGGGACCGGCAGCTCCGCTGGCGAAGAAGCCGTACGGCCACTCCTTCGGCGCGTCGTGCGGATCGATGTAGCGGCCCACGTCGCCGATGATATAGCTGGCCCACGCCGCCGAAGCGAGCGAGGCCACGTTCGGGTCCACGCCGGCGATGCCGTTCATCAGCCAGTACGCGTGCGTGAGATCGAACTGCGGATCCAGCCCCAGCGCCATTACGCTTGCCGACGCATTTACCAGCGACATGCCGGTGACCAGGCCGATGACGCTATGGTCGGCGTTGGCGTAGACAGGATTCACGCCGCCGGGCAGGGCGATGGCTTCGGTCAGGTGCTCGCGCTCCTTCCAGTAGCGGAACTCGCCGGGGCGCGTGCCGCTGTCAGGCTCAAAGGTGGCAAGGATAACGATCTTTACTGCCCATGGCTGCGCGACCGGCCACGGCTTCTGCTGGGAGTCCTGCGCGTTCGCGGAGGGTAAAAGCGCGAACACCATCAGCAGCAAGAAAGTCATCAGCGTCAAGAGAGAGAACGGCAGAATCCTGAACCTGGCCATGGACGCACCTCACTGAAAAATGTCTAGGGTTGAACCAAGAGATTAGCACGGAAGCGGCAGAAATTTAATTCTGACCCGCCGGAGATATTCATCGCGCGCAACGCAAGCGCTACTGCAAAGCGTACGGGTGAGATGGCGGGCGAAGCCCGCGCCCAAAATTACTGCCAGTCGTCGCGGACCTGCGCGTCTTCGCTCATCACGGCGTCAAAGCCCTCGCCCTTTTTAATGAGGATGTCGCCAAAGTTCGACTGCTGCCGCAGCAGCACCGCCTGCAACCGCACCAGCTCCAGCAGCGCAAGGAACATGCAGATGAGCGCGCGTTCCGAGTGGGTGCTATGCAGCAGCCTGCGCAGCGAGACGGGCTTGTCTTCCATCACCATGCGGCGCTTCACGTAGTCCAGCATCTGCGCCACGGTCACGGACTCCTCATCCACGTTCAGGATGGGCCGCTCGCGCAGGCGGTTCATCACCTCCTGGAAGACGCGGACGAGGTCCATGGTGTCGGCTTCCATCTCGGGCTCGGTGCCGGGCGCATCGCGGAACTCGCGGATGCCGGGGTTGGTCCACACGGCCTCCTCCACCTGCTGCTTCTGCATCAGCATCTGCGCGGCAGACTTGAACTTCTCGTGCTCCAGCAGCCGGTCTACGAGCTCGCGGCGCGGATCCTCAGCGTCGCCGGTCAGGTCGCTGGGGTCGCGCGGCAGCAACATCTTGCTCTTGATGTGGATCAGCAGCGATGCCGTATAGATGAACTCCGCGGCCGAGTCGACGTCCGTCTGCTTGAGGTTCTCTACGTACGCGAGAAACTGCTTGGTGACGCGCGCGATCGGAATGTCGTAGATGTCGATGTCCTGGCTGCGGATCAGGTCGAGCAGAAGATCGAGCGGGCCGTCATACACTGTGCCGACAGTGACGGAGAATGGCGACTGGCTCGCCTCGTCTTTTTTCTTTGCCTCGGGAGCCGCTGCTTTTGCAGACGCAACATCCAGCCGCGCAGACTCCTGCGCCACCGTCAGCGGATCGGGAGCCTGCACCACTGCGGCTTCGCCTTCGGCGTCCAGCACACCGCGCGTCTCGGCGGTCTCGCCGGACTGCAGGTCGTTCTTGTGGATCTTCTTGCTCACTTTTACTCCGGATTACTTTCAAAAGAACTTTTGCTTATTTTTCTTTATCCTAATTTCATGGCGTGGCGCACCTGCTGCATGGTGGCCTCGGCGTTCTCTTTGGCGCGCACCGCGCCTGCTGTCAGGATCTCCGTGACCAGCTTCGGGTTCGCCTCATACTTTTTGCGGCGGGCTTGTATCGGTTCAAGTACCGCGACGATGCCGTCCGCCGCCCACCCCTTACATTCGATGCAGCCGATGCCCGCCGTCGTGCATCCCTCCCATACTTTAAGCCGCGTCTCGTCGCTGGAGAAGACCTTGTGCAGGTCGCCGACGGGGCAGACCTCGGGATTACCCGGATCAGTGCGGCGCACGCGCGCCGGGTCGGTCACCATCGTCTTCAGCTTCTTGCGAACCTCGGCCTCGGGCTCGGTGAGCGAGATGGTATTGCCGTAGCTCTTGGACATCTTGCGCCCGTCGGTGCCGGGCAGCTTGGGCGATGCCGTGACCAGAACCTTTGGCTCGGGCAGCACATCCTGTTTGCCGGGCTTGTAGTGTGAGTTGAACTTGCGTGCCACCTCGCGCGTGAGCTCTACATGCGCCACTTGATCTTGCCCCACGGGAACGAAGTCGGGGCGGTAGAGCAGAATGTCCGCGGCCTGCAGCAGCGGATAGCCGAGAAAGCCGTAGGTGTTCAGGTCTTTCTCGCGCAGCTGCTCCTGCTGGTCCTTGTAGGTGGGCACGCGCTCCAGCCAGCTCAGCGGCGTGAACATGGCAAAGAGCGTGAACAGCTCCGAATGCTGCGGCACATCGGACTGCACAAAGATACTTGTCTCATCCAGTCCAGCGGCGAGAAAGTCCATCGCCACATCCTGGATGCTCTGCTGAATGCCGGAGGGGTCGGCGTACTCGGTCGTAAGCGCGTGCAGGTCGGCGATGAAGAAGAAGCACTCGTACTTCAGGCCGCCACCGTCGTTCTTCTCATGCTGCAGTTCGACCCAGTTGCGCAGCGCGCCCATGTAGTTGCCAAGGTGCAGCCTGCCCGTGGGCCGCATGCCGCTCAGCACGCGTTTTGGCGTACTCGATGTGTGGGTTGCACTCATGGCTGTCTCAAGGATGGTAAATGACTCCTGCGCCCTTCGCGAACGCTCGGCGCAGGACGCGGCGGATAACGCTGCTAGGCTGCGGAAAGCACCAGTTCAAAGACTGCCCGCGCCGGCGCGAAGAGCATCCAGAAGATGTTGACGTGGATCACGAGCGGCAGGATGAAAAAGACCACGAGAAACCCGTAGATGCCCAGGTTGTCGTAGGCCTGGAGCGCCCTGTACGGCAGAAAATGCCGCAACACATGGCTGCCGTCCAGCGGAGGCACGGGGATCAGGTTGAAGATAAACAGCGAAAGGTTCACCAGCGACACGATGTAGAGCAGCAGGATGATGGGAAAGAGCACGGAGGATCCCTGCTCCGGCGGCAGCACCATCTGTTGCATCGCCAGTTGGATATCCAGCGCGGCGTCCGGGTACACGTGTTTCATCACGATCAGGACGAATGCCGCGACCACTGCCAGTAGCAGATTCACCACCGGGCCGGCGATGCTGACCAGGATGTCGTCGCGTTTGTAGTGGCGGAAGTTGCGCGGTGTGACCGGGCAGGGCTTGGCCCATCCGACCAGCATCCCGCCGGAGACGATTCCGGCGATCGGGATCACAATGCTGCCCCAGAGATCGATATGCTTCAGCGGATTCAGCGTCACGCGCCCCAGCATCATCGCCGTCGGGTCGCCCAGCCGGCCCGCCATCCACGCATGCGCCGATTCGTGAACGCTGAACGCAAAGAGCAGCGCCACAAACTCAAAGATCATTACCACAATGTGCTGGTCCATCAGTACTCGTACTCTTTCGCGTGTCCGGTCTCGCCGCCCACGGTGGCGAAGGCTGGCACATGAGTTCCTGTTTTCAGAACGAACGGTGCGCGATCATCCAGCGTGGCGCCGCGGTGAATGACGATGTCGTCCTGCAGCGTGATGTTGTAGCCGAAGTGGAAGTGCACCACGTGGTGGATCTTGATCCGTGAGCCGACGGACTGGAAGATGTGCCGTGCCATCATGCAGCGGAACTTGAAGCCGAGCCATAGGTTCAGCCCCAGCGGTGAGCGGTCGAACATCTGCCACATATAGATGAGCGGCTTGCGGTCAAGATAGCGCTCGCGGTCGATGCCTTCCAGGTACTCGGCCTCAAGCGTTACATTGCGCGGATCGAGCGTGGCCTCGATGACATTCGTCGACATCTCGCTCTGCAGCACAGCCTGCGTGCGGCCGCCGTGCTGCTTGCCCCGGAACAGCTGGAAGAGCTCATCGCGCACGATGTCACAGCGGCGTTCGTATCCCTGGTGGCGCGTGAACTCATCGTTCAACTGCTTCAGCCAGCGGGAGTAGAGAACCTCCGCTTCGGTCATGGGTTGGAGAATGCGGCTTGTCTCGGTAGGCATGGATTGCTCCTGCGGCTTGTGGCGCTTGTTAAGTTTACTTCGCAGTGCGTACTGCGCTTAGTTCCTTTGCTTTCTCAGCCAGCCATACTTTCATCAGCGATTGATAGGGCACATCCAGCTTGCGGGCCTGCACGCGAATAGAGGCCAGGAGGTTCTCCGGCAGGCGCAGGGAAATCGTCTTCGTGGAGGGTTGCAGGTTTGGGAAGCGGACAACCTTTGCCTTGCTCCAGTCGACATAGTCAGCGCTGTCATTTTTCCGTGACTCCCAGAAAGCGCGTTCTTCGGCTTCGGACTTAAAGTGCGGAATCTTCTTCAAGTGCTTTGGCATATGCTGCCTTCTCTTTCCTGCTCATCTCGCGTGCCGAGATGGGACGAATTAAATTCTTCCGTACCGTAAACGTCACATGAAGCCAACGCCTGGCATCGGTCTGTCCCAAGGCGTGTTCGCGTGGCTCGCTCTGGCTATGCTTCTCATCCTGTGCCAACACGAGCGGGCTGTTGAGAAATATCTCCTCAACTTCAGCCATGCTCACGCCATGTTTTTCATTCTTGCGGGCATTGCCGCTATCCCAATCAAATCCCGCAATCCACTCTGGATCCATAATACACCATTTGTATATGTTTGGAATATACAGAAGTCATCGTTGCAGCTTCGCCAGCACATCCAGTGCGCCGCCGGAGTCGATCGCCGCCGCCGCCAGCTTCGCGCCATCGGTCATGGCCTTCGCCACGCCTGCTGCCACCAGCACCGCCGCGGCATTCAGCAGCACTACATCGCGCCGCGGGCTCTTTTCGCCAGCGAAGATGCTCCGCAGGATCTCCGCATTCTCCTTGGCATCGCCGCCGTGCAGCGCGGTGATCGCCGCGGGGGTAAGGCCAACATCGCCAGGCGCGATCTGCCGCAGCGAAAGAGTATTGCCGCGCACCTCGGCCACGCTGCTCGCGCCGGTGATGGTGAGTTCATCCAGTCCGTCGCTGCCGTGAACAACAAAAGCGTGCTCCGTGCCGAGCATGGCGAGCGCCTCGCCCACCAGCGGCACCAGGTGCGCGCTATAGACGCCCATCACCTGCCGCCGCGCTCCTGCGGGGTTGGTGAGCGGCCCTAGAATATTGAAGACCGTGCGCACGCCCAGCGCGCGCCGCACCGGCATCACATGCTTCATCGCCGGATGCATCACCGGTGCGTGCAGGTACATGAAGCCGGTGGCGCGTAGCGTCTGCACGCAGGCCGCGGCGTCGAGATTCACCGCCACGCCTAGCGCCTCCAATACATCGGCCGAGCCGCTCAGCGAGGTGACGCTGCGATTGCCGCTCTTGGCTACCTTCGCGCCTGCCGCCGCCGCAACGATTGCCACTGCCGTCGAGATGTTGAAGGTCGCGCAAGCGCCGGTGTTGGTCATGGCGTCGCCGCCGGTGCCGCAGGTGTCGACTAGAACAGAGCGCTCGGCATCCGTCAGCGGCAGGGTGAGCGCCGCGGCGCGCATCGCCTCCACGAAACCGGCGATCTCGGCCGCGGTCTCTCCGCGCGCGGAGAGAGCCACCAGCATCGCCGAGAGGTCTGCATCCGCAACCTCGCCGCGCAGTACGCCGGCCATTGCGGTGCGGGCCTCCTCGCGGGTCAGCGGGTCTTTGGTATGAATAACCTGGCCGACTAGTTTTTCTGGAGATTGCACAGCTTTAGTGTAAGCGGTCACCTTATCCGCAATCACGCGAAGCGAGCCGCCGCGCGCAGCACCGCTACGCGAAGCAGTTAAAGCGCCCACGGCACCGATTACCGCACACTTGTTCGGTATGGATGTTGCCGGTTGTTTGCGCCATCCGCTACTATCGACTCTGCGACATTCCTCACTAAAATCATGAAAATTCACGAGTACCAAGCCAAAGAAATCCTACGCAAATACGGCGTCACTGTGCCTGCGGGCGAGATGGCCACCACCCTGGAAGAGGCCGACACGGCGGCCAAAGCCCTCTTCGACAAGGGCAACGCAGTCGTCGTGGTGAAGGCGCAGATCCACGCCGGTGGACGGGGCAAGGGCGGCGGCGTCAAGGTCGTCAAGACGCTCGCCGACGCGAATGCCGCCTCCAGGGCCATCCTCGGCATGCGGCTCATCACCCACCAGACCGGCCCCGAAGGCCAGAAGGTCCAGCGCCTGCTCATCGAAGAAGGCTCAGCCATCGACCGCGAGCTCTATCTCGGTCTCGTGCTCGACCGCGCATCGGCCAAGGTGGTTTTCATGGCCTCGCAGGCCGGCGGCATGGAGATCGAAGAGGTGGCCCACGCCACGCCGGAGAAGATCTACAAGGAGTACATCGACCCCGCCGTCGGCTTTCAGCCCTACCAGGCGCGCAAGCTGGCGTTCAAGCTCGGCCTCGCGCCCACGCAGATCGCCGAGGCCGTGAAGTTCATGACCGGCCTCTACAAGGCGTTCATGGATACCGACTCCACGCTGATGGAGATCAACCCCTTCATCACCACGAAAGACGGCAAACTCGCCGCGCTCGACTGCAAGATCAACTTCGACGACAACGCCATGTTCCGCCATAAAGATCTCAAGGAGCTGCGCGACGTCGCCGAGGAGGATCCGCTTGAAGTGGAAGCCTCCAAGTACGCGCTTAACTACATCAAGCTCGACGGGACCATCGCCTGCATGGTGAACGGTGCCGGTCTCGCCATGGCGACGATGGACATCATCCAGTACGCCGGCGGCTCGGCCGCGAACTTTCTGGACGTGGGCGGCGGCGCCAACCAGGAGCAGATCGAGAACGCCTTCGGTATCCTGCTCTCCGACCCCAACGTGAAGGCGATCTTCATCAACATCTTCGGCGGCATCCTGCGCGTGGACGTGCTCGCGACGGCAGTCGTCGCTGCGGCAAAGAAGCTCGGCGTGACGATCCCCATCATCCTCCGCCTCGAAGGCACCAACGTCGAAGAGGGAAGAAAGATCCTCGCCGAGTCCGGGCTCAAGTTCCAGGTTGGCGCGACGATGAAAGAAGCAGCAGACCTCGCTGTCGCTGCAGCGAAAGGCGGCAAGTAATGTCTGTATTGGTTGATAAGAACACGCGCCTCATCGTGCAGGGCATCACCGGCCGCGAAGGCACCTTCCACGCGAAGGGCTGCTCCGAATACTCCAAGCAGTTCGGCAAGGATATCGTCGTCGGCGGCGTCACGCCCGGCAAGGGCGGCACGATCCATGAAGGCTGGCCTGTCTTCAATACCGTGGAAGAGGCCGTGAAGGAGACCGGAGCGAACGCGACCGTGATCTTCGTACCGCCGCCGTTCGCGGCAGATGGAATTCTCGAAGCCGCCGCCGCCGGCGTCCCCCTCGTCATCTGCATCACCGAAGGCATCCCCGTTCTCGACATGGTCAAGACGTGGGAAGTCGTCCGGCAGTCGAAGTCGCGGCTCATCGGGCCGAACTGCCCCGGCGTCATCTCGCCCGGCAAGGCGAAGATCGGCATCATGCCCGGCCGCATTCACAAGGAGGGAAGCGTCGGCATCGTCTCCAAGTCCGGCACGCTCACCTACGAGGCGGTCTATCAGCTCACGCAGCGCGGCATCGGCCAGAGCACGGCGATCGGCATCGGCGGCGATCCCATCATCGGCACTACGCACATCGACGCGCTGAAGCTGCTGAACGAAGACCCCGAAACCGAAGCCATCATCATGATCGGCGAGATCGGCGGGGCTGCGGAAGAGGCTGCAGCGGCCTATATCAAGGCCAACGTGAAGAAGCCGGTCGTCGGCTTCATTGCTGGCCAGACGGCGCCTCCGGGCCGCCGCATGGGCCATGCCGGCGCCATCATCTCCGGTGGCGAGGGTACGGCCGCCAGCAAGATGGCCGCCATGGCAGAGGCCGGCATCCATGTCGTCAAATCGCCGGCAGAGATCGGCGACATGATGGCCAAGCTGCTCGGCAAGTAATTTCAACTCAACTCAATGCGGGTGCCCTATCCTCATCGCAGTTTTATCGCGATGAGGGTGGGCATCGCGCGTTGAGCGCGACCGTCTTTTTGCCCCTTCCGCTACATCCCGATACACTGGAAGCAGCACAAAATAAGGAGAAACACGTTGTCACAGCGCACATTCAGCATCATCAAGCCGGACGCCGTCAAAAAGGGCCACACCGGCGCCATCCTGGCCGAGATCGAAAAGGCAGGCTTCAAGATCGTCAGCATCAAGAAGATCTCCATCTCGCAGGCGCAGGCCGAGGGCTTCTACCACGTTCACGCCGCACGCCCGTTCTTCGGAGAGCTCACGCAGTTCATGTCCTCGGGCCCGATCGTGCCGATGGTTCTGGAGAAGGACAACGCTATCGCCGATCTGCGCAAGCTGATGGGCGCTACTGACCCGGCCAAGGCCGACGCAGGCACCATCCGTAAGAAATTCGCCGCGTCGATAGGCGAGAATGCCATCCACGGCTCCGACGCCGAGGACACGGCAGCGTTTGAGATCGGCTACTTCTTCGCCGGGCTTGAGCTGAAGTAAAAATCTCTTGCAACAAGATTTTTTCAAACAACCGCCGCAGACATAGTCTGCGGCGGTTGTTTTTAATGCCCCGCGTGCCTTCCATCCGCGCACGCAAAACTGATACCGTCTCCCCATGGAGACACTCTCACTCGCCGGCAGAAGCATCTCCCGCATCGGGCTGGGCACATGGGCCTTCGGCGCGTCCGAATGGGCCAACGTCGACCGTGCCGGCTCGATCGCCTGCCTGCGCGCCGCGCTTGACTATGGCGTGAACCTGATCGACACCGCGCCCATCTATGGATCGGGCAACTCTGAATCTGTCATCGGCGAAGCGCTCGCCCAGCACATTGCTGCCGGCGGCAGGCGCGAGGATCTCTATATCGCCACCAAGTTCGGTCTCGACCGCGAGGCGGCGCCTATACCAAAGGGCAGTCCAGCGCGCGAGCCTCAACTGGGCCGCGTCGTCGCCAATGCCTCGCCACACTTCATCGCCGAGGAGCTGGAGCGGTCGCTGCGCCGGCTGAAGGTCGAGTTCATCGACCTCTACCAGCTCCACTGGCCTGACCCGCTGGTGCCCATGGAGCAAATCGCACAGGCACTCCAGCCGTTGTTGCTTTCTGGAAAAGTCCGCGCGCTCGGTCTCTCCAACTGCACCGTAGCGCAGATGGAAACCTTCCGCGGCATCGCGCCGCTCGTCTCCAACCAGCCGCCGTACAACATCTACGAACGCGATATTGAGCGCGATGTGCTGCCCTGGTGCGAGGCGCATGGCATGGTCACGCTGGCCTATAGCGCGCTCTGCCGCAGCATGCTCTCCGGGCGCGTCACGGCGCAGAGCACATTTACCGACATCCGCGGCTTCGACCCCAAGTTTCAGCCGCCCCGGCTGGCGCAGTATGCCGCCGCCACAGCTGCGCTGGACCGCTTCGCGCAGGCCCACTACGGTAAGCGCGTCGTCCACCTGGCGATCCGCTGGATTCTCGACCGTGCGCCGCATACGGCAGCGCTTTGGGGCGCGCACCGGCCCCAGCAGTTGGAGGCCATTCCGGAGTGCCTCGGCTGGCAGCTCGATGAGGCAGCCATGCAGGCCATGGACGGCATCCTAAAAGAACACGTGCGCGATCCTATCGGCCCGGAGTACCTTACCCCCGGTATCCGAACTGTCGCGCAGTAACTCACCGGGCGTAAACTTCAGTTGCCTGAAATCAGGAGAGAGATCATGCCCAACATCCGCATCACCCTTGCACTCGCAGCCTGTCTCGCCATCGCGCCGCTGGCCCACGCCAAAAAGCTCATCCTGACCACCACCATCCACGCCAGTGATGGGTCAGACGTCGGCACCGCCACCTTCACGCAGACAAAGAAGGGTCTGCACATCCACATCGCGGTGCATGATCTTCCCTTCGGTGACCACGCCGTGCACATCCACCAGTTCGCCAGGTGCGACGCGCCCGACTTCAAAAGCGCCGGCGGCCACTTCAATCCCGACGGTAAGCAGCACGGCATGAACAATCCCATGGGCCATCACGCCGGCGATCTGCCCGCGAACCTCAGCGTCGGCGAAGACCATACCGGCGTGGCGGACTTCACCGTGGACTATCTCTCGCTGGATCCGTACTCGCCGCACTCCATCGTGGCGAACGGCGGCACGTCGATCATGATCCACGACCACCCCGACGATATGATGACCGATCCCACCGGCAACGCAGGCAACCGCATCGCCTGCGGCGTGATCATGCAGTAAGCAGCGAACTTGCTTAAAAGCAGAAGGGCTGGACTCATCTGAGTTCAGCCCTTTGTTGCCGGTGGAAGACTACTTCCGGAAGTGGTTGAAGCGATAGATCACGCCGACGCCGATGGCGAAGCGTGTATCGGTGTAGCTGCCGAAGTGCGAGAGCATCAGGTCGGGTGAAAGCCGTATCGCGAACTGCTTGCTCTGGTTGATGTCCAGGCTCGCGCCGATCGCGCCCATGAAGGCACTGCTGTCGCCGTAGAGCCCAACGCGCTGCGGCGGCGCCGCCGGCTCCGTGCCGTGGCTGAAGTTGGCCCAGGACATGCCGCCGAGCAGATGAAGGTTGGTCGCGAAGAACTCGTTCCTCGGTCCGCGCACTTGCACACCGCCCATCACGATGTCCTGGTAGACCAGCGTACGGTTCAGGCCGACGGGGTTCACCTGTACTGGCGTGGTGCCTGCCTCGAAGCGGTAGTCAGCGGCCACGCCAAGCACGTTGGGCTTGATGTAGCGGCCCAGACCGTTGCGCAGCCAGTAGGTACCCAGCAACTCGCCGCCGCCCATGTTCATGTTCTGCGTCAGGTAGGGGCCGGCTTTGAAGCCCATATAGCTCAGGCCGCCAAAGATCTCGTACCGGTTGTCGTAGGTGACCGGCGCTGCCGTGGCGATGGTGCCGTGGGCCACCGGCTCGTCGGGTTCGCTCTGCGTGTCGGAGCTGGAGGTGCTCTGCGCTTGCGCCTGTACCGGCACTGCCACGCAGAAGATAACGGCGAAGAGGCCGGTCAGCATCCATCCTGTCAGGCGCACGATTCGCCGTTGCGCCACATTCGTTTCCACTCTCAATCGTCCTCCGTTGGGGTCACTTCAAAGGATATACCGTTTGGCCGGGAAGAGGGGGAAACCGATGCCCGGTTCGGGTATTGCCGCGCCAGCCGCGGCAGGGGTGGCCACCCCTGCCGGGCTCTTGATTTGTGCGACAATGGACTCAATCGGATTTCGCCGCCGGCGCCTGTTTACAGCGCCGAAGACCGGCAGGCAGGAGCTTTGATATGGAATTTCAGCCGTGGCACATTCTGGTCGTTCTTGTGATCGCTGTTCTTCTCTTCGGCGGGAAGAAGCTGCCGGAGCTGGGCAAAGGCCTCGGTGAAGGCTGGAGAGGCTTCAAGGATGGCCTCAGCGGCACCTCAGACACGACCGCGAAGACGCCGCCAGCCAATCCCGTGGAAACGACACACGCCGTCACCCCTAAGCCGGACGAAACCCAGAAGTCGTAGCCTGCCGCATCCCACATGAAAATTAAGTCACCCTACCTCATCAAGCCGCATCGCAAAGTGCGGCTTGATGAACTACGTACGCAGGCACCTCTCGGCTTTGAAGGCAAGCCGAAGCTGGAAGCGGTGCTGGCAAAGCATCGCGAGCAGCTTACGCAGCTGCAGGAGATCTTCTACGCCAGCCAGCAGAAGGCGCTGCTCATCGTGCTGCAAGGCATGGACACTGCCGGCAAGGACGGCACCATCCGCCACATCTTCACCGGCGTGAATCCGCAGGGATGCGATGTGGCCGCCTTCAAGGTGCCAACGCCGCTCGAAGCCGCGCACGATTTTCTCTGGCGCGTGCATGAGAAGGTGCCGCCGCGCGGCATGATCGGCATCTTCAACCGCTCGCACTATGAGGACGTTCTCTCGCCGCGCGTGCACAAGCTCATCAGCGAAGAGACCGTGCAGCAGCGCCTGGAAGACATCAACGAGTTTGAATCCACTCTGGCTGACAACGGCGTCGTGATCCTGAAGTTCTTTCTGCACATCTCGCACGCGGAGCAGACGCGGCGCCTCAAGTCGCGTCTCGACGATAAGAACAAGCACTGGAAGATATCCGACGCCGACTTTCTTGAGCGCAAGTTCTGGAAGCAGTACCAGAAGGCGTACGACGAGATCCTCTCCAGCACCAGCCGCAGGCACGCCCCGTGGTTCGTGATTCCGGCCGACGACAAGGACTACCGCAACGTGGCCATCTCGGAGATCCTGGTGGCCGCGATGCAGGGACTGAAGCTGAGCTATCCCAAGCCGCACTTCGATCCGAAGATCGTCAAGCTCTAAAAGCCTTCCGCGGATTTTAAAAACGGCGCGGATTAAATACTTAAATGTCTTATCCGTGTCGATCCGTTTTTTTGGTTTAATCCGTGGAAGGTTTTGTTCCGCGAATAGAAATTACAGCGTGATCATCACCACAGCCGCAAGAGCCAGCAGCATGCCCCAGCGCTGCCGCGCGACCGGCCGCTCATGCAGGATCCACGCAGCCAACAGAATAGTAGAGGCCGGATAGAGCGAGGCCAGCACCGCGGCCACGTCCAACCGCCCCAAACGGGTAGACGCGATGAACATCAGGTTGCCCGCTGTATCCAGCAGCACGGTCATCATGGCAAACTGCAGAGCGCGGCGTCCAAACTTCGACTCGCGCAGATCCTCCTTGCGCGTAAATAGTGCAAGCACTCCCAAAATAATTGCCGTCGTTGTAACGCTGCCGGCGCGCGCCGTCGCCATCGCCCACAGCAGGCCCGCGGAGTTCGCCATGCGCAGGCCGATAAAGTAGACGCCGAAGGAGACACCGGCGAGCAGGCTCATCGTCACCGTGCGCCGGCTCACGCGTTCGCCCGGAGCGCCGGCGGCGATCATCCAGATAGAAGCCGCCGCGATGAGAAATCCCAGTGCCTGGCGCGCGCTCGGCGCACCCTGCGCCAGCATTCCCGCGGCCGCTGGTATGCCGGCAGAGAGCAGGCCGGAGATCGCAGCCGACGGGCCCATATGACCCTGTGAGAGCGCGACGTAAAAGAGCATCAACCCAACTGCCGCGGCCACGCCGCAGCCGACGCCCCAGGCCAGCTCGCGCCCATGCGGCAGAGGACGGTGCAGAGCCAGCGCAACTCCGGCGACCAGCAGCAGACTCACCGTGTGAGAGATCAGGATCAGTTTCAGAGAGGCGCGCATGGTGCCGCCGCCGGCGCGTACGCCCATGCCGCCGAAGAAGTCGCCGCCGCCCCAGAAGACGGCTGCGCCGCAGCCCAGCAGCGCGGCCTGGTTGCCCAGGCTGAAGGCGGTACTCAGGATATTGGCCGGCTCGTTCACGTCAGGCGCCACGCGATCAGGGGTGCATCGCCGCGGCAGTGGGGTAGTAGCCGGGCCGCGCGATCACGGTCAGCGCAGGCCGGTTCACCTGCACCTCGATCGTGCGATAAGCGGGGTTGAGAGCCGGTATGTGGCTGTCGTAGCCGATGGTGTACTGCAAGCGGACCTCTTCGGCGATGCGGGCAAAGCTGGTCTCAATGGAGTTCTGCCGGAACTCGGAATCCACCTCGCCGCCGGTTGCCTTTGCATAGTGCCGCAGGATGTTGTCCTGCATCGTGAACGGGATGTGCGCGTCGTCCAGAAAGCCGACGCCGTACATCGACGAGTCGCCCACCAGCGTGGCATAGACGCTGATCTTGTTCGTGAGCAGATACTGCTGCACTTCCTTGTAGCTCGCCTTCGAACCCTCTTCTTTGCCGTCCGAGATGACGTACACGATGCGCCGCCGTCCGCCGGGACGTCTGGCGACCGCGGTCGCCGCCGCCAGGATCGCGTCGTTCAAAGTATGCGTCTCCTTCGGAATAGTGATGAAGGCGCTGTTGTTGTGCGGATGCATGGTGGGGTTATTTTCAAAGTCCGGCTTGCCGTTGATGCTGATGCCGCCCGAGGTCGGTCCGGAGCTGACGGGCACGCCCATGTCGCGCCCCCTGGTCTGCATGGTCTGCAGCACGACATCGATGCGCGCGCTCTGTGCGCCGGTAAACTCCGTGCGCTCCTGCGGTCCGTTGTTGTAGGTGAAGACCGCTAACTCATCAGAGGGTGTAAACGCGCCCTGCATTGCAGCCAGAGACGCATTCACCTTCTGCATCGTGTCCTGCGGCAGGCTCTGGTCCACTACGATGGCGGCCGAGATCGGGAAAGGATCCACGGTAAAGAGCACCATGCGCTGCGGCTGGCCGTTCTCCAGCACGCGGAAGTTGCGCCACGTCAGCCCCGGAACCAGGTTGCCCTTACTGTCCTTCACCGTGACGGGGACCTCGACGAAGTTCGTCGGTGTGCCGCGAATCTTGAAGCTGCTTGCGCCTTCGCCGGTGGCCGGAAGTTCAGGCGGAGTCTGGTCAATGGTGGCATCATCCGCGGGTGGAGGTGTGGCTGGCATCTCCGTGACCGGGGCATTCACATTGTCATCGTTTGAATCGGCCGTTGTGCCTTCGCCAGGCTTTACGCCGCTGAAGATGCCCGTGGGCGTCTTGGTATCCGTCTGGGGTGCGGGGGCACTAGGAACTGCCTGGCCGATCAATACCGACGCTCCACCCAGCACAACCACCGCCAGGGCGGACGTTATTACGCTTGCTCTCACTTGAAACCCCCAAAATCACCCACAAAAAAAGAGTATCAGAATCGCGCCCGTTCCTTTGGTTAGACGCAGTTCCGCGGGCGCAGGTGGTGTTTGCGGGTCGATAATCCCACAGCCGGGCTAGTTCACCGTCAGCGTGAAGCTCGTAGAGGTGACCGTCCCGGCGAACGTCCCCGAGACGGTTACCGTGTAGTTGCCGAGAGTTGTGCCCGGATTGCTTACCGCCGCGCCGGTGCTGACGCCGGCACCGCAGCCATTCAGTCCGGCGCTCAGGACGAGTATCGCCAGCAGTGTGAAGAGCAGCGAAACCCTGCGCTGATCTCTGCGCCGATCTCTGCGAACGCCCAGCGGCAGGCAAAGCAATATGCAGGCGAGAACGCCACCCGCGCGGCCATACGCATGGAAGAGAAGCTTCGGCGCGCTATTGCTGGCGATGGCTACGGTCGTATGGATGGTGACGGTCGTGTTCGCGGTGCCATTCGCCGTCAGGATAGCGCTTGACGGTGAGAGCGAGCAGGTGGGCGGATCGGTGGCCGTACCGGCGCCGTTATAGGTCACCATGCAGCTCAGCGGCACAGTACCCGCAAACGAGTTCACTGAGGTTGCCGTCAGGGTGTACGTATTGCCCGTGGTCATGCCGGGTGAGGCGATAGCCAGCGTACCCGAGGCAGGCGTGAGAGTGTAGCTGCTCACAATCGCCGCGAGCAGGTTCCCGACGTCCACGGAGCCCCAGCCCGTGGCAAGATCGTAGCCAGTGGTGAGCGCGTAGCCAGCGAGCCCGCCCGTCAGCGCGTGCGGCCCCGGCGTACTGTTGTTGCACATGCTTGCCGTGCCGACAGAGCAGGAGCCGACTCCACTGCTGGCGGGCGTCGCGTCATGGAAGACGCCAAGCGCCGGGCTTGCGGCCATGCTATACAGGGTTGGGTTGAAGTTGCCCTGCGGCTTTCCCATCTTCTGCACCACCAGCGCCATGATCCCGGCCATTCCCGGCGCATCGAGTGAGGTGCCGCCATAGATTTCAAACGACCCACCGGCGCAGCTGTTATTCAGACACGTGATATAGCCGTCATGTTCTACCGCAGCAGGGAAGGACATGTCTGGCGTGTCGCGGGCACCGTCGGCGGGTACGCCCGTGCCCGTCTGCCAGCTCGGCTTCGAGACGTACATGCTGGGGCCGCCGCCTGTGCCTGCGATCTGAAAGGCGCTGCCATTCAACGGCTCGTTCCATGCGCCTTCGGGAATGTAGCTGATGGCCGATTCGAGTCCGGCGCCATTGCTCGACTGCCAGTAGAGGGAAGGATTGGCCGTGTCGGCAAACTCCGTGCCGCCCACGCAGGTAACGTACTGGCTGGCGCAGAGGAGGTTAATACTGGCTACAGGGGTGGACGCCGGCGGCGTGGAGCCTCCCAAAACGCAAGCGGCAGCGCCGGAGTCACCCGAGGCGACAAAGGTTGTGATGCCCTCTGCCGCGGCCGTGCTGAAGATTCCGTTGTATATGGCTATGAACGATGAACCGTTGGGCTGGGCTTCGCAACTGCCGTAGCTGATGGTCATGATGGGATCCATCAGCGTGTCCACCTCATACTCCATGGCGATGGTTAGCCCGTCAGTAGTGCCGACGGCCGCGCTCACCACCAGATCGGCCTCCGCGCCCGTCGCCGTGCCCATCACGCGGTTGGCATCCAGCGTTTGCTCGGGCTGATCGCTGCTGGCAATGCCGGGATCCGTTCCGGTATTCGGGATGATCGTCACCGGCTGTGCCGTGGCGCTGAGTCCGGTATCGGTCTGGAAGGCTGTAATGTCTGACGCCAGCACGCGCGACTGACCGATGATGGCAACCCTCTCGCCGCTGCCGTTGAAGCCGGCGTTGTAGGCCGGCTGCATGTCGAAGATGGTCACAAAATCCGCGGGCGCGATCACATGACAGACCACGCCGCCACAGTTCCCCGTCAGCAGCGGGGTGGGATCGTCTTTGGCCGCTGTAGCTTGGTGCAGGATACTCTGCGGCTCGAAATGCTCTTCGGAGAGACCGTGGAAGGCCGCGATCACCGGAGCCAGCGCGGCCGGTATCGTCGGCTCGCTGCTGATGGAGAGTCTCTGCTCCTCACCGTGGCCCGTGTAGACCCTGTAGCGATGGAACTCCGTGCTCAGAGCGCGTCCCACCGCGCCGCTGGCGCCGCTGAAGGTGATGCGCATGTGGTCGGGTGAGATGGCGTCCACGCGCAGACCCTCTGATGCGAGCCACTGCGTCACGGCATTCATATCGTGATCGGTCGGGCCGAACTCCTCGCCTAGCTGCTGCGGCGTCAGCCACTGCTGATAGTGTGGCGAGCCGGGGTTCTGCTGATCGTTCAGGAATTGCTCGAAGGCAGCCTGCGTCGCAGTCGAGCGCGCCAGCACGACGGTGAGATGGTCGAGCGCAACGTCAGTACTTATGGCACCAAGATCCCCATCCGGCGCGGCCCAGGGCGGCAGATGCCCACTGAGTGAGCGGCGCTGCTGCGTATCCACTGCGGCGATGACGCGGTCGGCCTCATGGCGTGCCGTCTGGGCATTCTGGTTAGCCTGCTGCGCGGGCGCAGCCATGCAAAGCGTCAGCGCGCCGGCAAAGACCAGAGACACGATAAGCCTGCGGCTACGCATCAAAGGAAACCTTCAGGGACTACTGCCTCGTTAGACGGAACTGCGACGAGATGGGTTCGCATAATTCGTTCTGAGCGTAGCGGAATTGAGCCGCTGCCGTCATCCCCCAAAGGTCATTTTTTGATGGCATAAATTTTGGCCGGCTTTAGCTCCCAGCTTAACTTTTAGGCCGGTGCGCGATGATCTGGTCTTTGATGGCGGCATAGGCATTCTGCGGCAGGATTCCACGCTGCACCAGCTGGTTCTTGGCGGTATACGGCCGTCCGCCGATGATCCGGGCCGCATAGGCGTCGCCGATGCCCGGCAGCCTCTTGAGCTGGGCCGCGGTCGCCGTGTTGATGTCCATCCGCGTCTTGCTCTCGGCGATCTTTTCCGAGATAGACTGCGGGTGCGCGATGGTCAGCGGGGGATCTCCGGCTGCCGGAGCCTTGGCGGGCGTTGTTGTGCCGCCGTTTTGTGCCGCCGCCGCTACGGCGACCAATAGACTGACCGCAAGAACAAGTCGTTTCATCACTATCTCCTTGGGAGCACTCGGCAGGTTGGAAGCTCTCAGCAGGCTATCCAACAGCCCGGCGGCATACAAGAACGAACTTTCACGAAAGAGCTGAAACTGTCGCGAAGGAACCGGAAAATCGCAAAGACGTTCTTTTTTGGCACTCAAATTGACAAGAACTCGCGTTCCCATTAGCCTTAACAACAAGTATGAGCTTCGCCACACACCATCACGGCAACCACCATCACCATGCGCACTGCGCAGTGGCGGCCACCCGTGTGACGGCGTAACAACTCAGACCGGACACACCAAGGATTCAAAAAGGCCCGCTGCAGCGCTTATCGCCAGCGGGCCTTTTTACGCTTGAAACGTGAAACGCCAAGCACCCCGCTGGAACCAAACCAGCAGCAGAAAAGAGAGAAAGAGAAAATGACCGAATTCCCCAAGATCGACTTTGCCAAGACCGAAGGCCTCGTCCCCGGCATCGTGCAGGATGCGAAGACCGGCGAGATGCTGATGCTCGGCTTCCTGAACGAAGTGAGCTATGCCAAAACCCTCGAGACCGGCTTCGTCACCTTCTGGAGCCGCAGCCGCAACAAGCTCTGGATGAAAGGCGAGACCAGCGGCAACCGCCTGCGCATCGTGTCAGCCGCCACCGACTGCGACAATGATGCTCTGCTCTTCCGCGTGGAGGTCGAAGGCGACGGCCTCGTCTGCCACGAAGGCACTGTAAGCTGCTTCACGAAACCGATCATCAAGGAAGGGAAGTAAACGCCATGGCTACGAACAAACTCAAGCTCGGCATCCCCAAGGGCAGCCTGCAGGATGCCACCATCGCTCTCTTTGAGCGCGCCGGCTGGAAGATCTATCCCAGCGGCCGCAGCTACTTCCCCTCCATCAACGACCCGGAGATCGAGTGTATGCTCGTCCGCGCGCAGGAGATGGCGCGCTACGTGCAACACGGCGCGCTGGACGCCGGCCTGACCGGCAACGACTGGGTGCTGGAGAACGAGTCCGACGTGGAGTACGTCACCTCGCTCACCTACTCCAAGGTGAGCCGGCAGAAGGTGAAGTGGGTGCTCTGCGTGCCCAACGACTCGCCCTTCCAGAAGCCGGAGGACCTGGCCGGTAAGACTATCGCCACCGAACTCGTGGAGTACACCAAGCGCTACTTCGCCGCGAAGAAGATTCCGGTGAAGGTCGAATTCAGCTGGGGCGCGACCGAGGTAAAGCCGCCCACGCTGGCCGACGCCATCGTGGAGGTCACGGAGACCGGCAGCTCGCTGCGGGCTAATAATTTACGCATCATCGAGACGCTCATGGAATCCGAGACGCAGCTCATCGCCAACAAGACGTCGTACCTGGATCCGTGGAAGAAGAACAAGATCCAGACGCTGTCGCTGATGCTGAACGCGGCCATCGATGCGGAGAACCAGGTCGGCCTGATGCTGAACGTGCGCAAGAGCGATCTGAACGCCGTGCTCACCGTGCTGCCCGCGCTGAACTCACCCACGGTCTCGCACCTGCACGACGCCGAATGGGTAGCGCTGAACACGATCCTGGAGGCGCACCTCGTCCGCGACATCATCCCCCGGCTGAAGGCCGCAGGAGCCACCGGCATCGTCGAGTATCCGCTGAGCAAGGTTGTGCTTTAGTTATTTTGAAAGGGCGCGGCTTTAGCCGCTCCGCAAAGAGCTTCCCGTCTTTCGTGCGATGGGCTTCAGCCCGGCGCGCGGAGGGATCAGCGGGCTTCAGCCCGCTGAATGAGCGCAGAAAAAGAAGAAGGGCTTTAGCCCCGGAGAACGCATGAAGATTGTTCGCACAACCGGTCGCGCGGCAGAGAAGCTTCTGCAGCAACTCGAGCAGCGCGGCGCTGTCACCACCGCGCGCGTCGAGCCGGTGGTGCGTGCAATTCTGGAAGCGGTGCGCAAGCGCGGTGACCGCGCTCTGCTGCAGTACGCGCGAAAGTTTGACTCGCTCAAGCAGCAGCCGCTGCTCGTCACCCGCGCGGAGATGAAGGCGGCATGGAAGGCCACCTCGCCCGAGCTGCAAACCGCGATGCTCATCGCCGCGAAGAACATCCGCGACTTTAGCGAGAAGCAAAAGCCGCAAGAGTGGAGCAGCCAGGTCATCGGCGGCGTCAAGGTGGGGCAGATCGTTCGCCCGCTGGAGTCCGTCGGCTGCTACGTTCCCGGTGGACGCTATCCGCTGCCATCCACGCTGTTCATGACGGCAATTCCTGCCTCCGTCGCCGGTGTTGAACGCATCGTCGTCTGCTCGCCCAAGCCCGCGAAGGAGACGCTTGCAGCTGCGTATCTTGCTGGAGTCACCGAGTTCTATCGCATCGGCGGCGCGCAGGCGATCGCCGCGCTCGCCTACGGGACAGAGACGATTGCGCCAGTGAACAAGATCGTCGGCCCCGGCAATCTCTACGTCACTGCTGCAAAGCAGATGGTGCAAAATATCTGCGGCATCGACATGCCCGCCGGCCCGACCGAGATCGTCGTTACCAGCGAAAAGGGAAGCGCCGCAGGCATTGCTGCCGATCTTGTTGCCCAGGCCGAGCACGACCCGGAAACACTCGCCGTGCTCGTCACCAGCAAGCCGAAACTCGCTGCTGCCGTTGCCGCCGAGGTGAAGACGCGCGTGAAGACGAACCCGCTCGCGAAGACGTCCATCGCGGCGCGCGGCGTCATCTTCGTCACAAAAAATGTCGCCGAGGCGCGCGACCTCACCAACCGCCTCGCGCCCGAGCACCTTACCGTCGACAGCGCCAACGACCTAGCCTGGATCAAAAATGCCGGCTCCGTCTTCATCGGCGACTATGCGCCGCAGTCCATGGGCGACTACATCTCCGGCCCGAACCATGTGCTGCCCACGGGCCGCGTCG
This sequence comes from Acidobacteriaceae bacterium, assembly GCA_035570215.1. Classification (GTDB taxonomy): domain Bacteria; phylum Acidobacteriota; class Terriglobia; order Terriglobales; family Acidobacteriaceae; genus JARLFX01. The sequence continues at coordinate 2,951 of DATMLK010000174.1, read as the reverse complement.
GCCGCGTGCGCGGTGGCCTGAGCGTACTGGACTTCCTCAAGATCATCACCGTGCAGGAGTACACCGCTGCCGGCCTCAAGCGCCTTGGCCCGCATGCCATCGCACTTGCCGAAGCGGAAGGTCTGGTCGCCCACGCCGAGAGCGTAAGAGTTCGCATGAAGAAGAGTTCGCAAAAAAAGAAGAAAGGAGCATCGCGATGAGCAACAACCAGACCGTCACGGCTAGAAAGCTCGTCACCGCGATGCCCGAATATCACCCGCCGCTCGCGGGCCGCGATCTTCTGCGCCTCGACTTCAACGAGAACACCTTCGCGCCGTCTCCCAAAGTCATGGCCCGTCTCGCGCAGCTCACCGCCGACGGCATGACCAAGTATCCTGAACGCGAGACCGGCGAACGCGCCGCCGCAGCCTACTACGGTCTTGCGCCCGCGCAGGTGCTGCTCACCAACGGCGTGGACGAGGCGATCCACCTTCTCTGCGCGGCTTATCTCGAGCCTGAAGACGAGGCCATCATCGCCACGCCCGGCTTCTTCATGTATGACGTCAGCATCTCCATGATGACGTCGCACCTGAAGCGCGTGCAGTCCGACGAGTCGCTGCAGTTTCCCTTCGAGCGCGTACTGGCCGCCATCACGCCGCGTACCAAGGCCATCATCCTCTCGTCGCCGAACAATCCAACGGGCGCCGTCATTCCGCGCGCGCAGGTGCTGCAGATCTGCGCCGCCGCGCCGCAGGCCGTCGTGATGATGGACGAGGCGTACTTCCACTTCCACGGCGAGACCGCCATCGCCGACATCGCCACCACGCCGAACCTGCTCATCGCGCGCACGTTCTCCAAGGCGTACGGTCTTGCGAACCTGCGCATCGGCGTCGCTCTGGGTCAGGCCGCGCTCATCGCGCCCATGCGCAAGGTCGCCTCGCCGTATAACGTGAACGGCATCGCACTCGACTGTCTTCCCGTCGCACTCGCCGACGAGGCCTACGTGCAGTGGTACGCGAAGGAAGTTCTGCAGGGGCGCGAACGCATGGAGCAGGCGCTCACGCAGCTCGGCGTGAGTTTCTGGAAGTCGCACGCGAACTTCATCCTGATGAAGATCGGTTCGAAGCACAAGGAACTCGTCATCGCCATGCGCAAACACGGCGTTCTGGTGCGCGACCGCTCGAACGATCCCGGGTGTGAAGGGAACGTGCGCATCACCATCGGCATTGCGGACCACGTCACCCGCGGCATCGAAGCATTGACCGCATCGCTCGCAGAGATTGGCTGGAAGCCAGAGTAGTTGTTTTCGTTAAGGGCACGGCTTCAGCCGTGCCGTAGAGTTCTAAGCAGGGAGGGGCTTTAGCCCCTGAGGTCATCGTACAAAGAGGACATCATGCCCAAGAAAAGAATCGGCACCATCAAGCGCAGCACCACGGAGACGCAGATCGCCCTCACCCTCAACATCGACGGGCAGGGGAAGTACTCGGTCTCCACCGGCATCCGCTTCTTTGACCATATGCTGGAGCTCTTCACCCGCCACGGCGGCTTTGATCTCACGCTCAAATGCACCGGCGACCTCGACGTCGATCAGCACCACACGGTCGAAGACGTCGGCATCGCGCTCGGCGAAGCATTCCTGAAAGCCCTCGGCGACAAAAGGGGCATCATGCGCGCCGGCTACTTCGTCATGGCGATGGACGAGACCCTCGCCGTCGCCGCCGTCGATCTCTCGGGCCGCGTCGCGTATGTCGTGGACGACAAGGTGAAGGTGCGTCTCGTCGGTGACTTCCAGGCTGAGCTACTTAGCGACTTCTTCGACGGCTTCGCCCGAGGCGCCAAAGCGAACGTGCACGTGAAGACGATGTACGGCCGCAGCAATCACCACAAGATCGAAGCCATCTTTAAGGCGTTTGCGCGTGCCATGCGCGCGGCGTGCTCGAAGGATGAACGCATGAAGGAGATGCTGCCGAGTACGAAGGGTCTGCTCTAAGAAAATGATCGCCGTCATCGACTACAAAGCGGGCAACCTCACCAGCGTCGTCAAGGCGCTGAACTTCGTTGGCGCGGAGACGCTCGTCACGCAGGATTTTTCTGATGTTTTACGCGCAGAAAAGATCGTTCTCCCCGGCGTCGGTCACTTCCAGGCCACCGAGCTTTTGAAGCAGCTCAAGCTCACGGAAGCCGTCCGCGAAGCCATCGACGCAAAGAAAAACTTCCTCGGCATCTGCGTCGGCCTGCAGTGGCTCTACGAAGGCTCGACCGAAGCGCCGGAGACCGACGGCCTCTGCGCCTTCAGTAAACAATGCGAGCGTTTTCCCGCAACCTACAACGGCGCGGAGCTGAAATCTCCCCACGTCGGCTGGAACTCGCTCGAAAACATCCGTTCTGACTCGCGCCTTCTGCGCGGCATCGACAACGGCAGCTTCGTCTACTTCACCCACTCCTGGCGCGCACCCGTTTCGGCAGATACCGCTGCCACGACGCCCTACGGCGGCGACTTCACCGCCGCCGTCGAGCGCGGCAATGTGATGGGTGTGCAGTTCCATCCGGAAAAATCCTCCAGCGTCGGCCTGCAAGTACTGCGCAATTTTGTGGAGCTATAACGATGCTCACGAAACGCATCATCGCCTGCCTCGACGTACGCGCCGGCCGCGTCGTGAAAGGCATACAGTTCGTCGACATCATCGACGCCGGTGATCCCGCCGAGCTCGCGCATCGTCACGCCGCCGCAGGCGCGGACGAGATCGTTCTGCTCGACATCACGGCCACGCACGAAGGTCGAGGCACGCTCATCGACACGGTCCAGCGCACCGCACGAACTTTATTCGTGCCTTTCACCGTCGGCGGCGGTATTCGCTCGGCGGATGATGCGGCCGCCGTCTTCGACGCTGGCGCGGACAAGGTCAGCATTAACTCCTCCGCCGTCGCGCGGCCCGAACTCATCGGCGAGATCGGTGGCAGCTTCGGCGCAC
>DATMLK010000173.1:0-16856 GCA_035570215.1 Acidobacteriaceae bacterium | reverse complement strand
GAGGACCGGGATGGACGAACCTCTTGTGTTCCAGTTGTCATGCCAATGGCACGGCTGGGTAGCGAAGTTCGGTTGTGATAACCGCTGAATGCATATAAGCGGGAAGCACGCTCTAAGATGAGATCTCCCAACCCAAAAGGGGAATGAAGGGCCCAGGAAGACCACCTGGTTGATAGGCTGGAGGTTGAAGCGCAGCAATGCGTGTAGCTTACCAGTACTAATCGCCCGTTCGGCTTGTCCATAGAATTTACTCTGCGCAGTGCAAACTGCCGCCAGAAAGATTCTCGACACAAGCCAAGTAGTTTTCCAGCAACAACAATGCGCCGTACACGTCGTACGCGCGCCCAATCTATTCAGTTGTGAACGATCCGCCTCAGGGCGTGTTGTTTGACAAGTTAGGGCGTAAAAGCAGATCCTTCGCCGCAATACGGCTCAGGACTTCGGCTGAAAGCTCGCGGTGCTTCGCACCTCACGCTTTCAATACGCCTCAGTTTGCCGGTGAGCATACTACGAGGGTCACACCCGTTCCCATCCCGAACACGGAAGTTAAGCCTCGTTGGGCCGATGGTACTGCACGCGTAAGTGTGTGGGAGATTAGGTGATCGCCGGCATAAACATAAAACCCACTCCTCAATGGAGTGGGTTTTTGCTTTTAACTTTCTCTATGCTCTACGGCCGCGTCCGGATCAGGATCCAGTGGTTGTCCAGCTTCTGCGTATTGCCGTAGTCGCTGGTATAGACCGCCTGCCACTCGCCATCGGCGAGCTTCTGCATGATCAGCTGATCCAGAAACCGGTGCGGCAGCGGCTGGCCGTGCTGAAAGGTATCCTCATGCAGCTTCATGTTGTTGAGTTGACGCTGATAAAGGATCCACTTGGGCGGCGCCTGGCGCAGTTTATCCATCAGGCCGAAGATCGTCTGCTGGGTGGAGGTGTCGTAAAAAGTGGTTACATAATCTCCCCACGGCGGAATGTCGCAGAAGTAATTGGCATAGCCATAGGGCAGCGAGAGCAACTCGCCCTGCGAGCCGCCGGCAGCGATATCCTGGCAGACCGGCTCGATGAAGTGCAGCAACTGGGAGTCGATGATCATCGGGCCATAGACCGGATGGTGGTACCAGTGGCGATCCACGAACATCGGCGGAGAGATATAGCTGTGCCAGAAGTAGGGAGTTCTGATCTTATAGATCGCGGCGGAGCACGCTGTGAGGAATAGAACGGCCAGCAGGAACGACCTCGTCGTCTCGCGTTTGATGCGGATAGGCGAGGCGACCGGCAGAAGAAGGATCATCATGCCGAGGGGCGCATAGATACCCACATGTTCTCCGGCTGAACCCATGGCCGAGGAGAGCATCTGCCCAAAGGGAATGATCAGCAGAATCTCCCGCGGATCCCAGTCCTTCACGCGCTCCGGCGCGAACACCCAAAGCAGGAATCGGGCGATGGCAAGAAACACCACGCCAAAGAGCACGATGTCGCCGACGGCCGCCAGCGCGCCGATGATATCCCCGGTCATAAACAGCCGGTAGATGGGGCGCAACGGCAACAGGATCAAGACGGCGCCAACAGCAAATTTGACGAGCCTGCCGCGCGTGTCTGTTGTATCTGCCGATGCCGAAGGCCGCAGCAGATACGTCCAGATAGCGGCCACTGCGAAGGTGTAGCCGAGCAGCGCCTCAGACCACGGGTATCTGAGCCAGTGGTAGATGTCCCTGGGCAGTTCCATGGGATAGGCCAGCACGTGGCCGGTTCCGCCCTTGCTTCCCACCGCCTGGAAGATGGTGGACATGGCATAGGTGCGCAGCGTGTCACCGGTCAGATGCAAAACAAGCAGAACGGTCAGCGCGGTCGAAAGTAGAAAGATAAGCAGCGAGAGCAGCTTCTGGATCGGCGCCAGAAAAAGGATGGATATAGCGACCCCCAGGATCAGGGAGGCGCCGTCCGGCAGCCTGGTCATGATGGTCAGGGCCGAGAGAACTCCGAGGGATGCCGCGAGTCCGGCAACGCGGCCGAAGCTGGGCTGTATGTCTTTTTTGCTGAGCATCAGCAGCACGAGCAGCGAGCTTGCTTTAAACAGGTCGCAGAGAACGTGGTAGTCATCGAAGCGGTAGGCGACGAACGATATGCAGAGAAAGAAGCTGCATGCCAAAAGGACGGCCTTCTGGCGATCCCTGAGATCGGAATAGCGCGCGATGCACCACAGGATGAAGCTGTAGAGGATAACGTGCACTACGGCCGGCACCTTCATCGCCAGCCAGCTCTTGCCCAGCAGAGTGAGGCAGGCATCTGTCTCCAGAACGATCAGCGGCTGCAGGGCGAGGTGCATATCTGCATAGAGCCGCTTGCCGCCATGAAGAAGAACGGCGTACCAGAACCAGGTGCCGTCGGCCGCCACCTGCACGTTGGCTATCATGGCAAGGCCGAAGAGGATGCAGAAGGCCCATGTCAGCGTCTGATAGCGGGAGTTTGCGGGGAAGGCCTCTCGAAGTCCGGTCCTGATGTTCATGGGTACTCTTTCCCTCGCACTGCAGGCCAATGAGATGCCGGTTTGAGCGTAATTATAGTCGACCTGCAGAGCCGCAAGTGGCTCAGGCAGCCTTGGCGCACCGGGCCGCATCTATCTGGATAGTTAGACTGCCCGCATCCGTGCGCCGCGGCTGGGGATCCCTGCCGTTTATGTTGCAGAGCTTGCGATCTACGGCGCAATCGTAATGCTGAGAGGCAGCGTCTGCACAATGCTGCCGGAGGTTGCCGTAGCCGTCACCGTCGATGTGCCTGTCGGTGTGATGGCTGCTGCAACAACACCCGAACCGCATGCGCCTAACGCTCCCATCCCTACCATCAGGAGCACCAGTGCAAGCAGCCGCGGCATGGTCCTGCGCATACGTCTCCGTCCACCGAGCAATCCAAATCCCAACAAGAGCAGGCCCGCGTACCAGACCGTCGCGCGGGATAGCACGGCACTGACCTTCACATCGGTCGCAACGGTCAGCGTAGTCGTCACCACGGAAAGTCCGGGCGCCACGTTATTCGGCGAGAAGCTGCAGGTCGCATAGGCCGGCAGTCCGGTACACCCGAAGACGATCGGACTGGTGAAGTTCCCGCTCGGTGTGATGGAGATGGTGTCCGTGCCGCTCTGCCCCTGGGGGATCGTGAGGCTCGGAGTGGTTGTCGATATGCCGAAGCTGGGCGCCGTGATCGTTACGCTCACCGTGCTCGACGTGGATGTGGGATAGTACATGCTTCCCGCGAAGACGGCCTGGATGCTGTCCGTGCCGACAGGCAGTGATGTGGTCGTAAGCGTGGCATGGCCGGTGCCATCGAGTGTCGCGCTGCCGATAGCGCTTCCGTTGGCGGTGAAGTTAACTGTGCTGCTCGGCGTGCCTCCACCGGCAGTCACGCCGGCACTAAGCACGACAGCATCGCCGAAGACCGCGGCCGTTGGCGATGCTGTAAGCGCCGTTGCAGTGCTTGCGGCTGAGACCGTTACGCTGACGGCAGGCGATGACGCAGCCGCATAGTTCGCATCCCCGACATATGTCGCGGTAATCGAGTGGCTACCCACCCGCAGCGACGAAATGGAAAAGCTGCCGCCTACGCCCTGGATCAGCATCACGGTGCCATCGTCCACATTGTAGTTTCCGGTTGGATTGGCAGCGCCCGTAACCCCCGTCGTTGTGGCAAGGAACCCCAGGCTGGATCCATAGGTGCTGCTTGAGCTTGGCGACGCCGTCAGCGTAACTGTCGGCGTTGCCGTATTCACCAGCAGAGTCTCGGTTCCGGTGGAAATTGCATTGGATCCATCTCCACCGTAAGTTGCGGAGAGCGAATGGGTGCCGCCCGTCAAAAGCGGCGCACTCGCAGTTGCAATCCCGCCGCTTCCCAATGTCGTGGTTGCGAATATGCTCCCGTCATCTGAAAATGCGACGGTTCCAGTCGGGGCAGATGTGCCGGCAGTTGCTACGGTTGCCGTTAAGCTTGTGGCCGTTCCATATAACCCTGGATAGGGCGACGCCACCAGCGTGGTTGTAGTCGCCGCGCTCAGATGGGCCAAATCCACGGAATAAAGATAATTGCCTTGTGTGACGGCGACGTGATTGACCACATCGAATGAATCCGACAGAAAGGCGAGCTTGCCACTGGCGCTTAAGCCTGCCTGACCGGGGCTGGCGGTATTGTAGGAGTAGACAAACTCGTTTGTGGAAAGCTGACTGTTTGCAGTCGCGACCTGGCTTATGGCGCTGGTGGATTGATTGTAGAAAAAGAACTGAGTGTTGTAGGGGCCAGCATTGGGGAAACTTGGGTTAGCAAATCCGTATTGGCTGAGGCCGCAACCTCCAAATGCAAGATAGTTGCCTTGCACGCCGAAGCTGCTGCAAAAAAGGAATGGAGTTATCGAGGAATCCGGCGATACGCCCGCTCCGACCGCGTCCGTGGTGGCAACCACCTTCTGCAGGGTTCCGCCCGGCTGTATGCGAAATATGCCGCTGTAGTATCCGTGGTTAGACGTTGTGCTGGAAAGTGTCAGCGTAGCCGTGAAATAGATATAGCCCGCATCGATCACCGTGGATGGCGCGAAAAACTGCGCCATGATGGCGCCGCTCACCGGCTGTCCGGGGAGCGTTCCTGTTCTGTAGGTGCCCTGCTGTCCCATGGCCGTATCGCCGTAATCGCCCAGGTCCAGAAGCACGTTGCTGCAGGTAAGCGACGGACTGTTGTTTTCCAGCAGCAGAACATGGTTGCTGCTGGAGAGTGCCCACGCGGCATAGATCGTTCCGTCGGTTGCGAAGTTGGTGATGCGGGAGCAACCGCTCAGCGCATTGCTGTCGATGACCGTGGAAAGGGTGCCTTCCGGCGAAAGTTGCAGTACTACCAGATCGCTTGCTCCACCGGACGACGTAAGATTCGCGGTAAACACCGCGCCTCCCGCAGATGGAATAAAAAGATCCGAACCGACGCTGGGAACGGGAAGCGGGATGCCGGGAATTCCGGTGTCGTTGGGCGCGAGTGCTACCGGAAGCGCTGCCGGAGTAATGGTCTGGCCGGTGCCGGTCGTGGTGGGCGTAATCCTGGTCGGCGTTCCGCCGGTGAGAGGGACAGAATAGTAGCCATCGGAGCCGGCGTAATAGACGATGCTACTCCGCAGTATCGGCGGTCCGACTGCACCGACACCTCCCGGTGTAGTCGTTGGAACCAGATTTGTTGTTGTTCCGCCTGCAAATGGAATGACGTCGATCCCATCGGATTTCTCAAACACAACGGAGGTTCCGTCGGTGCTGGGAAGCGATGCACTGGTACTCAGCAAACTAAAGGAGTACGTCTGCGCGTGCGCCGGCAGAGCAAACAGATAGCATGTAACCAGGCAAAGCAAAAGGCTGCGACCGGCAAACCTGTTCCGTGAGTCGACCGAAGGAGAAGATAGAGGACGCGGCATAAAATACCTCGCGCAATATCCCAAAATTGTACTCCGCCCCTCCCCCCCCGCCATCGTCAAGAATTCAAGAATTATTGCCGGTTGCTGGTTTTTCTTCACTTTTGCGAGATATCTCGCCGGAGGATGGCTCCTCCACGCCGCATACAGCCTCTTTCCGCCCCGCTGCATCTATTTCCTTATTACTTCTCTATTTACGGATGTTTGCAGCTCAAAGAGTGACAAAGGAAAGACAAACCCAGCTGAGTATCCGTTATCATTAAAGGCAATACGTTTGATTCCTGGAAGGGAACCACCCACTGATGTCCCCGAAGAGAGTTTTGGTAGCAGGTGCCGGCGGTTTTATCGGCGGCCATCTGGTGCGCCGGTTGAAACGCGAAGGCCTCTGGGTCCGCGGCGCGGATATTAAGCGGCATGAGTTTGCCAAAAGTGAGGCCGATGAGTTCCTGCTCGGCGATCTGACCGATGTGAACCACATGCGCAAGGCTGTCGAGGGAATCGACGAGGTCTATCAACTCGCGGCCGATATGGGCGGCGCCGGCTACATCTTTACCGGCGACCATGACGCCGCGGTGATGCACGACTCGGCGATGATCAATCTCCACGCGCTGGAGGAGGGTCACAAGGCCGGCGTGAAGAAGTTCTTCTACTCCTCGTCGGCATGCATATATCCGGAGTACAACCAGATGGATCCCGATAACCCGCAGTGTTCAGAATCTTCGGCCTACCCGGCCTCTCCGGACAGCGAGTACGGCTGGGAGAAGCTCTTCAGCGAGCGGCTCTACCTCGCGTATAGCCGTAACTTCGGCGTCCAGGTGCGCATCGCGCGCTTCCACAATATCTTTGGCCCCGAAGGCACGTGGCGCGGCGGCAAGGAGAAGTCGCCCGCGGCGCTCTGCCGCAAGATCGCCGAGGCCGAGGATGGCGGCGAGATCGAGATCTGGGGCGATGGCAAGCAGACGCGCAGCTTTCTGATCGTGGATGAGTGCGTGGAGGGTATCCGCAGGCTGATGGAGTCAGAGTTAGGGGAGCCGGTGAACCTGGGCTCGGAGGAGATGGTGACCATCAACCGGCTGGCCGAGATCATCATGGAGGCCGCGGGCAAGAAGGTGACGATCAAGCACATCCCCGGCCCGCTCGGCGTACGCGGACGCAACTCCGACAACAAGCTCGTCCGCGAGAAGCTGGGCTGGGAGCCGAAGAAGCCGTTGCGCGACGGCATCGCCACCACCTATGCGTGGATCGCGGATCAGGTTGAGGCCGCGAAGAGCGATAAGAGGTAGTATGCGAACACGAGAACTGGATAAAAGGGATGCCAAGCGCTTCCGCTCCTCTTCTGCTCGAGCTTCAGGATAAGAGTGGAGCACAGGATGCCTGAAACAGAAAAGCCGTCGGTAGATTCGAGAACTTCCATCGCGCTGATTCTTATCGCGGCGATTGGGGCTGTTCTGTTTACGATCGGGGCCGGACTTTTTCTCTTTCGCAGTACCAACAACCTTGTGACGGCTGGGCAGTGGGTGGAGCATACGCAGGAAGTGATGCTCTCCATCCAGAGCGCCAACCTGATGGCCGCACGCATTCAACCCGGCATGGCTTCCTACAAGCCGGCCGAGGACGAAGATAAATTGGACTCCATGTGGCGGTATGCGATCCAGCTGCAGACCACTGAAGTCCACCTCAAAATGCTGGTGTCAGACAATCCTCGCCAGACTCCCAATATTGAAGTGCTGGAATCATGTTCGACCGGACTGGTGAACGATCTCAAGGCAGTCCCATTTGATAAGCCGCTCGCGAACGGCGAGCTTTTGCGCTGTCAGCAGGCCCTTGCGCTTATGGCGGAACAGGAGCGTGAGCTGCTGAAAATGAGGGACAGCGCTTCTCTGCAAAGATCGCGGTCCTCTTTTTTAGCGGAAGCGGTGCTGGTTGCAGTCTGCCTCTCCATTTTGGTGGTTCTCTTTGGTTTTCTGCTGCGGGATGCAATTTTGCGCAACAGCATCGCGCGGGAAGCCATTCTGACCAATCAGACGCTAAGTGAAAGCGTGAAATCTTTACAGGAATATGCAGAGCAAGCGCGGCTCCTGACCATAGCGCGGGACGAACTGCAACTCTGCCTGAATGTGGAGCAGGTCTATCGCTCGGCGGCTACGCGCTTCTCCAGGCTGCTTGACGGAACGAACGGTTCGCTATGCATCATCAATAGCTCGCGCAATATGGTGGAAGCTGTATCTTCGTGGCAAAACGATCCCGTGGCACCCGGCATCTCTGAGATATTTACACTCGATGCCTGCTGTGGCCTGCGTTCCGGGCAGGTTCGCTGGCGCTGTCCCGGAACGTCTGAGATCGATTGCAATCACTTCGCTGGCGAGCCTCCCTCCTGTTATCTCTGTGTTCCCCTCATCGCGCACAGTGAGGCACTCGGCATCCTGTTTGTGGATTGCCCGTCTGAAGGGGTGCGGAAGGCGGTTGAGATCCGCATGGAAGGACTTCGGCAGCTCGTACAGCTCACTGCCATGGCGCTCGCATCCCTTGAGTTGCAAACAAAATTGGAGCGTCAGTCCATTCGCGATGGACTCACCGGGCTTTTCAACCGGCACTTCATGCAGATCGCGCTTGAGCGAGAAGTTGCGCGCGCAGTGCGGCGTAAAAGCCTGCTCGCGGTCTTCATGGTGGATATCGACCACTTCAAAAAATTCAATGACCAGTCCGGCCATTCTGCCGGCGATACTGTTCTGAAGGAAGTGGCCCGGGTTCTGGCCGCTGCCGTCAGGACCGAGGACCTGGTCTGCCGGTATGGAGGCGAGGAGTTCACGATCATTTTGCCTGACGTCACTCCGGAAGCGGCCTATGAGAAGGCGGAAGCCCTGCGCCGGGCTGTGTCGGAACTGCGAACAGTTCTGGACAACAACCTGCAGAACGAAATTACGATCTCAATTGGCGTCGCGTCATTTCCCAAAGACGGGCAGATCCCTGAGTCACTTCTTAAGCAGGCGGACGCCGCCCTGTACCGAGCCAAGCATGAAGGCCGGAACAGGGTAGTGATTGCATAGATTGTTCGTGAAGTAACTCCGCTGATTCTCGCCGCTGACACATTCTCCACGTATTATCGTTCCATGGTTCTATGGCAAGTAATCGTTCTCGCATTCGTTCAGGGGCTCGCAGAGCTCCTGCCGGTCTCAAGCTCCGCGCACGTCGTCGTCGTGGAAAAGTTGATGGGGCTCGACCCCACCTCGCCGGAGATGACCCTGCTGCTGGTGATGCTGCATACCGGCACCATGTTCGCCGTGATCCTCTACTTCTGGAAGCAGTGGAGGCAGAGCTTCTTTTCCAGCGCGCACGTCTTCTGGAAGATCGCTGTGCGGCTCATCGTCGCCTCGGTCATCACACTCATCATCGGCGAAGGCCTGATGAAGGTCATCGAAAAACTCTTCGGCCACGGACAGGTGATCGAGCCGGAGCAGTTTTTCGGCCGGCTGGACCTGATCGCACCGGCGCTGCTGGCGGCGGGCATTCTGATCCTGATCGCAGGCTGGCGCAGCACCCACGGCGGGGAGGGCAGCGCGTTCGACAATGACGGCACGCCGCGACCGTGCCTGCAGCAGTCCAGCATCATCGGGGCCGTGCAGGGGCTGTGCCTGCCGTTTCGCGGCTTCTCGCGTTCGGGAGCGACGATCTCAACCGGGCTTCTGCTGGGCATCGCCAAGCCGCAGGCGGAGGCGTTCAGCTTTGCGCTCGCCGTTCTGCTCACTCCGCCAGTAGTCGCCCGCGAAGTGCTGCGGCTGATCAAGCTGCGGCATCTGGAGGGTGCGGCGCTGGGCGCTGCGGTCGTTCCGGGGCTGATCGGGATGGTCTGCGCCTTTCTGGCCGGCTTGCTGGCGCTTAAGTGGCTGAGCGGCTGGCTGGAGGGCGGCAAGTGGTATCTCTTTGGTATTTATTGTGTTGCGGCGGCGGTTGGGGTGGGTCTGCTGCACCATGCCGGATATTAAGCGGATATTTCTTCGCGCCGCGGAAAAATATTTCCGCAATCCACTGTTCCAGGATGCACTTAGCTGCGTACTCTATCCAGCACAGACAGGATGCGGTGCCGGCGACGCTACCAGAGGCCTTCGACCCCGAACCTGAATACACGGAGGAATTAAAATGACACATTCGATGAAAGCCCTCATGGTTACCGCAGCCGTCTCTGGTCTGCTCGGTGGCTCAGCAACGATGTTCGCAGCGTCGACGCAGTCCGCAAACGGCACCACAACGGTCTCTGCAGGCGCCGCGGCCACCTCGACCGTTCTGATGGCAGACAAGCATGCTTGTAAAGGCGCAAACAGCTGTAAGGGGCAGGGCGGCTGCAAGTCCGGCGACAATGGCTGCAAGGGCAAGAACAGCTGCAAGGGCAAGGGCGGTTGCGCCACCGACGGCTCCAAGCCGCCGTCAGCCTGATCGCACTGTCGTAATTTGTAAGAGGGCAGCGACCATACCGGTTCTGCCCTCTTCACTTTCTGGCACCGTGGGCGCTTTAACTGCTTCACTTGGTGCTCACATTGTTCGCAAGATAAATTCAAGAGGCACATGGCAGCGAATCGCTTCAACGGGTTCACGGACTACGGCGTCGGCATCGGGCTGCGCATACCCCACTACGTCCATATCCTGGAGAACAAGCCGGTCTGTGACTGGTTTGAGATCATCTCGGAAAATTACATGATCGACGGCGGCCGGCCGATGCAGGTTCTCGACTCGATCCTGGAGCAGTACAAGGTGGTGCAGCACGGCGTGTCGATGTACTTCGGTTCGGCGGAGAAGCTGAACAGCGAGCATCTGAAACGGCTGAAGGACCTCACCAGGCGGACGAAGACGCCGTGGCTCTCCGACCATCTCTGCTGGGGCTCGGTGGATGGCCGCTACACCCACGACCTTCTGCCCATGCCGTACACGTGGGAGGCGGTGAAGAAGACCGCGGAGAAGATCCGCCAGGTGCAGGATTACACCGAGGTTCCCGTCGTCGTTGAAAACGTCAGCAGCTATGCTGAGTTTCACGTCTCCGAGATGAACGAGTGGGAGTTTCTGAACGAAGTGGTGGAGCGCGCTGACTGCGGCATTCTGCTCGACGTGAACAACATCTACGTCTCTTCGCAGAACCACAACTTTAATCCTCTGGATTACGTGAACGCCGTACCCGCCGAGCGCGTGGCACAGATCCACATCGCCGGACACTCGAAGTTCCAGAAGTACACGCTGGACACGCACGACCACGCGCCCATTGAGCCGGTGTGGGGGCTGTATGAGCGTGCCATCGAACGCTGTGGGCCGACAGCCACCTTGCTGGAGTGGGACGACAACATTCCGTCGTTTGAGGAAGTCCACGGCGAAGCGATGAAGGCGCAGAAGTTTTTAGAAGCCGCGCGGGCAAAGATTGCAAAGTCAGAACTGGCGGTGCAGTGATGGCGGCTGAGACCATGTCGCTGGAAGACTTGCAGCGCCGCATGGCGAAGGCGGTGATGCAACCCATCACGCGCAATGAGACCATGCGCCAGCGCAACGCGGAAGGCGTAGCGATGGAAGACGAGGCCGCGGCCTTCATCAAGCCGAATGATCGTCTGACATCGTTCGAGCGGCTGGAGATCTACAACCGGCAGTACTGGTTCCGTCTCTTCACCGCGTTTGAAGAGGACTTTCCCGGCCTGCAGGCGATCGTGGGCAAGAAGAGGTTCGAGGCGCTAATGCGCGCGTATCTTGATGAGTGTCCATCGACCTCGTTCACGCTGCGCAACCTCGGCTCGAAGCTGCATGACTGGCTGCGTACCAATCCGCAGCACATCGCGCCGAACGAAAAGCTAGCGCTCGATATGGTGCGGCTCGAATGGGTACACATCGAGAGCTTTGACGCGGCGGAGCTGCCGCCGATGCCTCCGGAGCAACTGGCCATGGCCGGCCCGCAGACTGCGTTCAAGCTGCAACCGCACATCAAGCTGCTGGAACTGGCCTACCCGGTCGACGACCTGCTCATCAGCGTGCGCAACGAGGCCGGTTCGAACGACGCCAGCTCGAACAACGCGACGGTATTTCGCAAGAGCAAAGCGGTGAAGCAGGTCGCCGCGCTCGCGCCGCAGACCATTCACCTCGCTGTGCACCGTCACCAGAACTCGGTCTACTACAAGCGGCTCGCACCGGAGGAGTTCGGCATCCTGCTCGCGCTGAGCGAGGGCCTGCCGCTGGAGGCTGCGATCGAACGCGGCTGCGCCGGATCGAAGCTCGATGCCAACGAGGCGCCGGCATTGCTACAGCAGATCTTTACGACGTGGTCGGCGCTTGGCGGGTTCTGCGGTGCTGCGCGCACGGCGGATAGCGCTTCGCGCGGTCAAGGATAGACAGCAAGCGCTCCAGACGCATATCGTTAAACCGTTCAGGAGAGTAAAAATGGCCGCAGAGCAGCACTGGTACGCGAAGATGAATGACGAGTTCTCGCAGATGGCCCGGTGGCTGCAGTCGCCGTTTCTGCTGGCCGTCCGGCTCTACTGGGGCTGGCAGTTCATGCAGACGGGCTGGGGCAAACTGCATAATCTGGCGCAGGTGACCGGGTTCTTTACCTCGCTCGGCATCCCCTCGCCGGGACCGATGGCGCATATGTGCGCCAACCTGGAGTTCTTCGGCGGCCTGCTGCTCATCCTCGGGCTCGCCAGCCGGTTTGTGAGCCTGCTGCTGGTCTGCAACATGTTCGTGGCGTACTATACCGCTGACCGCGAGGCGCTTTTTTCCATCTTCAGCGACCCTGGGAAGTTCTACACGGCCGATCCCTACACCTTTCTTTTTGCGGCGCTGATCATCCTGATCTTCGGCGCGGGCGCGATCTCAGTGGATCACCTGATGCGCCATCATTTCGAGAAAAAGCGGCTGGAGCGGCTCGCGAAACTTGAAGCAGCTTCCTGAGATAATGGTATAAAAGCCGAAGAAACAGGGAAGTACGCGAAGCGCGGGCACTGTCTCAGTGAGCATATAGCAGGCAAGTTTTCCACAACATCTTGACAAATGTGCTAGTCTAGTATCACCGTTCGAAACGAATTGGTTTTTCTGCACGAACAATGCCGAACCCCCGATTTGTATCAAGCGTCAATTTAAACAAGCAAGGAACAAAGCACAATGGAACAGGGAACAGTGAAGTGGTTTAACGATGCCAAGGGGTTTGGCTTCATCAGCCGTCAGAACGGCGAGGATGTATTCGTGCATTACTCTGCCATCAACTCGAACGGATTCAAGAGCCTCCAAGAGGGTCAGGCCGTTCAGTTCAACGTCGTGAAGGGCCCCAAGGGCTGGCAGGCGTCGGACGTGCAGCCTCTCTAATCGAGGGTTGCAACAACCAAGATCTGCGGAAGGGACGGCTCAGGCTGTCCCTTCTTGCGCTTTAAGCCTGCCTTTTAGCCGGTTTACTGCGACGGCAGGGTGACGGTCTGGTCGGTTGTGACCCCGAACCTCTGGTAGTTCGAGAAGACAGTGCTCTCGGTGCCGTCCAGTTCATCCTCCACCAGAAGCACGCGGACACGACCGTGGCCGTCCAGCCGCGACGGCAGCCACACCTCATTGTTGACGGGCGTGAACTCCACCAGACCTCCGCTGCCCTTGGCGATGTTCAGGATCAGCCCGAAACCCACCTTGTAGCCATCGTTCACCGTGCCCATCATCCGGGCGATCTGGTGGTCCTTCTCATCGATCCAGACGGTGCCGCTGATGGAGTGCAGCACGCCTTCGGTGACACCCTTTGTCTTCACCGTGCGGTTCCCTGAAAAATCAAACGCGATGGCGCTGCGGCCATTCACCATCTCGCGTCGCTCGTTGTAGAGCGAAAATATCTGCAGCAGACGGTCCAGGCTGATCAGCGGGTCGCCGTTAGAGTCCGTCTCCTCGCCCTTGGCCTGCGCCGCGGCCACGCGAGACTTCGCTTTGGCGATGGCCTTGTTGACGCGGTCGGTCTCTTTCTCTTCATCCTCCGGCGGCAGCGGCACGCCATTTTTGGAGAGCAGCTTCTCCAGGCGTACGCCGTTCACATAGGTGATCTCCGTGACCTTCACCTCGGTCTTGCCGCTGGAATCGCGCGAGGTGGTGGTGGCGTCAAAGCAGTAGTTCTCCATCATCGTGGCGTTGTGCTGCCGCGCGATCTCCACCTGATGCAGAAGCGTGGGGACGTCGGGCAGCGGCGCCGCGGTCTGCGGCTGGGTGGCCTGCGGCTGTGGGGAAGGGTGCTTTGCGGCGGCCTGCGCCGGCAGCATGGCAGACGGGGAGAGCAGCAAGATCAGCGGGAGAAGGATCTTCGGGAAAAATCTGTGCATGGCAGCAAGGGGACGCAGTATTATCCTACCTATGATTCGACTCCTCGTGGAATGGCTGCTCAATGCGATCGCTTTGCTGATCGTAACGTACGTTGTGCCCGGCTTCGATGTGGAGGATTTCTCCACGGCGCTGGTCGCGGTGCTGGTCATCGGTCTGCTGAACATCACGCTCGGCCTGCTGCTGCGTTTTATTACCTGGCCGCTGAACTGGCTCACGCTCGGCCTGGTCTATCTCGTCGTGGACGCGGTGATCATCTATCTCGCCAGCAAGCTGGTGAAGGGATTCCGCATCCAGAGCTTCTTCACGGCATTTATCGGCGCGCTGGTGCTGGCCGTGCTGCACTATCTCTTCGGCGTTCTCGGGTAGTTATGTTTCGGAGGGAGCGTGGGGCTTTAGCCCCACGAATGGCCGCAAAACATCTCGGCCTTTAGGCCCGGGCACTTTGCAGATTCATTTAGAGACCCGGGGCTAAAGCCCCTTCCTATGCACTGCTTTTCAGGAGCCTAAAGGCCCCTGCTCCCTCCGAAATGCGTTGCACGTTTCACCTCTGAGATGCCCATTCGGACAAACAAAAGACGCGACCTTTGGGCGCGTCTTTTTTGTGCCTTTGGGCTGCGTCTTCTTTATTGTGTGCGTTGCTTTCTGATCCTTAGCCCCTAATTCCTAACTCCCTGCTTTACTGTGCCGCGTTGCCGCTCAGCCGCTGTGCCGCGACTTCGCCGGCCACGCCCTTGGTGTCCTTGTCCTTCAGGTCCGCGTAGATGGCCCTGGCCTGATCGGGATGGCCCATGTTCTCGTAGAGCGTGCCAAGCTGCAACTTGGCCATGCCCGCGGTCTCCACATCCGTCGGCTTGGCGATGAGCTGGTTGTACATGTCGATGGCCTGCTGGTCGCGTCCGGTCTGGTGGTAGAGCGAGGCCAGCGCAACCTTGGCCAGCGAGGCCATGTCCTTATCCATGCCGCCGGCCAGCTTATCGAGCGTGGTCTCGGCCGTGGCGGTCTGGCCCATCTCGATCTCGGTCAGTGCGGCAAAGTAGCGTGCGCTGCGGCCGGGGCCGGTCATGCCGTACTTATCGGCGGCGGCGGCGAAAATCTTATTGGCGGCCGTGGCGCGGTCCAGCGCGGTGGGGTAGGTCTGGGTGCCGGGAGCAACGGGCTCGCCGGGAGTGGCGATGGCGGCGTTGTAGATCTCCATACCGGCGCTGAACTGGGCCGCGGCGGCGTTGGAGCGGTAGTTATACAACGCCACGCTGCCCACGCCGAGTACGATCACAACGAGCAGCAATAGGCTCGTTGTGATCACAGACCGGCGGTTCTCACCGGCCCATGCCAGACCGTGTTTGGTGGTGGTGACAAAGTTGTCCTGCTTCAGCTTATGGCGCGTCTGGTTGTCCACGGGTGTTTGTTCCTTGCCTGATTCTGGAGAGATAGGTGCGGGAGCGCTGGGCCTTATGACCGGCTCACGACCGCGATATCCAGTTTACCAGCGCATCCAACCCCGCGCCACCGCCGTGGGACTTAGCTTTTAACCCCCTAATCCCTAGCCCCTAACCCCTGTCTCTTGTTACGCTAAAAGCATCATGTATGAGGACTTCACCGTAGCCGACCGCTGGACCGCCGAGCCGCTCGCCTGCAAGTGGACGGCGAACGTGGTCGCCATCGCCACTCGCCACGCCGATGCCGTGGACGTACGCTTCAGCGTGAACGGCCGTACCGTCTGGATCGCCATGCCCTGCACGGCGTGGGTGGAGCAGAAGCGCCGGACGGGCAACGTGATCACCGATCGTCTGGCCGCGCAGATCGCCGGACATTACCTGAAGCAGAGCATCGAGAACGGCTACGACAACGGCCGCGAGATGTACACCATGTCCGTCGACGAGGTCTTCAGCCACATGGACGCAGTCATCAAGGAAGCCAAGCGCACGGACTTCCTGCCGAGCCTGCCGGTGATTGCGGATTAATTTGTTTTGTCATTCTGACACTGACCCTGAGCGCAGCGAATGGGGAAGTGGAAGAATCTCACCAAGCCTAAGCCGGAAAAAACCCAGGGCTAAAGCCCATCTTGTCTATCGCTGATTCAGGAGCCTAAAGGCCCCTGCTCCCTCCCATGCAAAGACAAGCGCCTTACTCGCTATAGTGCAGCAAACTGAAGACGTCATACTCCGCGAACTTAGCGCGGCCCTTGAGAAAATCCAGCTCCACCACAAACGCCAGTCCGGCGATATGGCCGCCGAGCTGCTGGACCAATCTCACGGTGGCTTGCATGGTGCCGCCGGTGGCGAGCAGGTCGTCCACGATGATGACGCGCTGACCCGGCTCGATGGCATCGAGATGGATCTCCACGGCATCGCTGCCGTACTCCAGGTCATAGTCCACGCGCGCTACCTTCGCGGGCAGCTTCTTCGGCTTGCGCACGGGGACGAAGCCCGCGTTCAGGCGATAGGCGAGCGCCGGGCCGAAGATGAAGCCGCGCGCCTCAATGCCGAGCACCAGGTCAATGTCCTTATCGATGTAGTATGCGGCGAAGGCGTCGATCAACTCGGCGAAGCCGGTCTTGTCCTTGAGCAGCGTGGTGATGTCGTAGAAGAGGATGCCGGGCTTGGGGAAATCGGGCACCGTGCGGATGAGCTGCTTGAGCGGCTCGCAGTTGAGAACTTTTGCAGACGACATAAATTACCAGGCTCCTTCAATCTGAAATGGGCCGAGCGATTCGGCTTCGCTCTCGGCCAGTTCGTGTTCGATGACCGCATCCACGCGGCTGCCGCGCGATCCTTTATTGAGCGCAGCGCTCAGTTCGGCAAGTTCGTCCGCGCCGCCCGCTGCGACGGCCTCCACATGGCCGTCGTCCGTATTCTTCACCCAGCCGCGCAGACCGCCGATCGCCTCCGCCTCGCGGTGCACGAACCAGCGGAAGCCCACACCCTGCACGCGGCCTTTGACGAGATAGTGACGGACCATAGCGGATAACTTCAGTCTCGCAGAGCGCCCAATCCAGTGCAAGCTGCCGCTGTTCTTCGCGTTAACGGCGCTCCAGACAATCATTTTTGATTTGTTCGTCCTGTCAATACCAGATTCCTGCAATGTGCAACATTGCACGCCCACGTCCGCATCTTCTG
>DATMLK010000172.1:0-3392 GCA_035570215.1 Acidobacteriaceae bacterium | reverse complement strand
GCACTGATCTTGGTAGCAATATCGGTCATATCCGATATGTCGTCCACTCGAAACAACTGCCCGCCCGTCTCCTCGCTGAGGTCATGGAGCAGCAGCGGACCGTTGCGCTCTTCCGTCGTCGCAGCATAGGCGTCGAAGATGCCGATGGAGAACAGCTCCGTGTCCGATTCCCGCACCAGATTCCGCACCTCATTTTCCGTGTAGCGGCTGCGATTGTCGCCTCCATCGGACACGATCAGGATCGCCTTGCGCTCGTAGCGTGCCTGCTTCATCTTGTTCACGCCGTAGTAGATGGCGTCCAGCAGTGCGGTGCGGCGTCCAGCCCGCACTGTTTGCAATCGTGCCTCGATGTCGTCGACCGACGAGGTGAAGTCCTCGATCAGTTCGGGGCGGTCATTGAAACCGATGATGAAGAATTCATCCTGCGGATTGGAGGTGCGAAGAAACTCGATGATCGATTCACGGGCGCGCACCACCTTGTTGGTCATGCTGCCGCTCAGGTCCATGATGATGCCTATGGAGACGGGAGCATCCTCCGCGGAGAAGCTTTTGATCTCTTGCGGAGCGTTGTTTTCAAAGAGGAAAAATTCGTTCTTCTCGAGCCCCGTGACCAGCCGGTTCAGCGGATCGGTCACGATCAGAGGGACAAGCACCAGATTCACATCGACGCGAATTCTCTCTCCAGGCCGCGCATGGAGTGCGTCTTTGCCCTCCTTCGGAGGAGGACCCGACGGCGGCGCCGGTTTGGGCGGCGGCGGGGTGACGTGGATCTGGTTGAGCGGATCGTCCTGCGCGTGCAAGGGATGCACCAGCACCATGCAGGCAATGGCCAGTGCCATGAGCAGCGTGCATAGTCTTCGGCTCTGGTGAGCAAGCCGCGACATGGACCAGCCTGTAGACGTGGATACCATGCGGCAATCCCTTGTGAGCGCCATGCTACACGATGGCGCACCGACTGACCCAGGCAGAATTGCAACGCGCATTGTCATTCCAATGTCACTACCGAAAAGGGACGCCTTGCGATTCCAACGCATCTTCGTCCGTCGCCCGGTTTCATCACACACATGCCGCCTCGGTCTGCCGCTGCGCAGTCTAGTACAATCGCAAAAACTGATGGCACGCATCTATCCCTTCCGCGCCACGCGCTACAATCCCACCGCTGTTCGCATCGAAGACGTGGTCACTCAGCCCTACGACAAGATCACGCCGGCGATGCAGCAGGTCTATTACGGACGAAGCCCCTACAATCTGGTGCGCGTGATCCTTGGCCTGCCTGAGCTCTTTGACGAGCCAGGGGTCAACGACGTTTATACCCGCGCTGCACGCGACTTCCGCGAGTGGCGAGAAAACGGTGTCCTGCAGACCGAGAACGATCCGTCGATCTTCGCCTACTCGCAACGCTTCCAGGTTCCCGGACGGCCGGACCAGGTGCGTGAGCGGCGCGGCTTCATCGCGCTCGGTGGACTTGAGGACTACACCGCAAAAGTGGTCTTTCGTCATGAACAAACGTTATCCAAGCCCAAAGGCGATCGCCTGAATCTGCTGAAGGCAACGCGTGCGCACTTCGGCCAGATTTTCATGTTGTATTCCGATCCTGCCCAGAGCATCGAGAAGATTCTCTTCCAGAACTTCCAGCCCCAGGTCGAAGTGACCGACGAATACGGCGTGCTGCATCGCCTCTCCCGTATCACCGATCCTCACGCTCTGCGTCTGGTCATCGGCTCCATGAGCGACAAGAAGCTGATCATCGCCGACGGCCACCATCGCTACGAGACAGCGCTGAACTATGGCAAGGAGTATGCTCCGGCGAACGTACAACACACCCGCGAGCGTGACCTGGCGTCCACGCTGCCGCATCCCCCGTATCCGGAAGCAGCAGCGATGATGACCTTCGTGAACATGGACAGCGAAGGGTTGGTCATCTTGCCAACACATCGCGTCGTCTTCGACCTGAAGGATTTCCGTCCCGAGGCCTTCCTCGAGCGCGCGGCTCCATTCTTCGAAATCGAGAAGCTCAGCGCGACAGAGGCTCCGCATTTCACTGCAAAACTAGCCGAAGCGGGGGCCGAAACCTCCGCGTTCGTGGCTGTTCTCGCCGACGGCGCCTACCACCTGAAGGCTCGGCCGGACGCGGTGCAGAAAGCGCTGGCGCACTTTCCGGAGCGGCAGCGGCAACTGGATGTAGCGCAACTCCACGGCCTGATTCTGGAGCAGTTGCTGGGGCTTTCCGAGGAATCCATCCGCGAGCAGCGCAACCTGCGCTATCTGCGCGACGCCGCTGAGGCTGTCGAGCAGGTGACCAAGGGTGCGGCGCAGGCGGCATTTCTGATGAACCCAGCCACGCTGCAGGAGCTGCGCGAGATCGCATTCAACGGCGAGGTGATGCCGCAGAAGTCGACTGACTTCTATCCCAAGCTTTTGAGCGGCCTCGCCATCTATGCGTTGGACTGACACGTACCGGCGGGCGAGCACTTTCCTCGCCCGTTGTCTCTTCGCCGTGCTCTGCGCGGGCGCCGCATCCCTATCACTGCTCGCTTCACCCCAACAGGAACCAGCGCAAACGCAGCCCGCGCTGCCACCGCGTTCTTCCGCTCCCGTGCAGCCGCAATTCCTCATCGTGCTCGATGCGGCACACGGCGGTGCGGATACCGGCGCCCATCTAGCTGCGCATCTCGACGAAAAGGACATGGTGCTCGCGCTCTCCATCCGGCTGCGTTCCATGCTTTCGGCACGCGGCATATCCGTCGTCACCACGCGCGAGAACGATGTAACCTTGCCGCCGGCGAAGCGCGCCGCGATGGCGAATGGGCACAAGGCCGCGGCTTGTCTTATCCTGCACGCCTCGGAGAGCGGCAGCGGCATTCATCTCTTCACCTCGTCTCTGCCGCCGGCGCAGCCCGCTACATTTCTTCCCTGGGATCAGGCACAGGCCGCCTACCTTCAAAAGAGCCTGCGATGGGCCGCTGAGATCAACGCCGCCATGACGCATGCGGGGGTTCCGGTGACGCTGGGCCGAACCGCGATGCAGCCTCTCGACAATATGACCTGCCCTGCAGCCGCAGTGGAGATCGCGCCACTCACCAAGCAGGGCGCGATCACCGCAGCGATCATGGACGCCGACTATCAGTCCCGCATCCTGGCCGGGCTGGCAGCGGCAGTCGAAAGCTGGCGTCAGGACTGGACTGCGCAGCCATGATTCCCCGCTACCAACGCGTGCTGTTGTGGGTGCTGCTGCTGGTTTCCGCGGTGATGGCCATCTTTCTCATCCGCATGCGCGAACGCGCTTCGGACAAGCTGCAGGCGGCCGTGGATGCTGCGATTCCCCTGACGCCGCCCAGCGCGATGCCGACAAACGACGTCACCCTGATGCTGGCCAACGATACGGACGGATC
>DATMLK010000171.1:0-12377 GCA_035570215.1 Acidobacteriaceae bacterium | reverse complement strand
GAGGCCTTCCACGCAGGGGCCGAGGCAGCGCTTGATGTGGTACTGCAGGCAGGCGCGGGGATGGTAGCGCGAGAGGTCGACCTTGCAGCTGGGGATCTGAAAGCTGCGGTGGACGATCTCGGTGAGCTTATGCGCGAGGCTGCTGGGGATGTAGGGGCCGAAGTGGGCGGAGCCGTCTTTTTTGAGGCGGCGGGTGACGAAGACCTTGGGGTAGCGGTCGCGCATGGTGAGCTTGATGTAGGGGTAGGTCTTGTCGTCGCGCAGCAGGATGTTGAAGCGCGGCTGGCGTTGCTTGATGAGGTTGTTCTCGAGCGCGAGCGCTTCGTGCTCATTGGCGACCTGGATGAACTCGATGTCCACGGCCTCTCGCATGAGCGAGCCGGTCTTGGCGTTGGCCTGCGCGGCCTCCAGAAAGTAGGAGCGCACGCGGGCGCGCAGGTTCTTGGCCTTGCCGACGTAGAGGACCTCGCCTTCGGCGTTCTTATAGAGGTAGACGCCGGGCTGCGTGGGCAGAGTGCGGATTTTTTCGTGGAGGTCCATGCGGGCAGTATTCAGTTTAGATGCCACAGGGATGGTGCGGACTCAGGGCTTGGTTTTCTTGTAGACAATCCCGATCAGCAGCGATGCGAGGCCGACCCAGGCGAACTGGTACCAGTAGAAGAACGGAAAACCAAAGAACGCTGGTGTGGCGCGTGCGTAGAAACCCGGGAAGCAAAGGCCGAGGTAGGGCAGGATCAGCAGAAGGTACCAAGGGTTGAAGGCGGCCTTGGATCGCGATGGGGATGGAGTGCTGGGCTTCATCGTCTCCAGCATACCGCAGCGTGCGATAACAAAGAACTTTTGACCGCACGCACAAAATAAAGAATTTAGCGGCTGAGGAAATCTTCCGGAAAACCAAATCGCCACTACGCAGCGTCTGAAATGGGTACGGTGAGGGCTGCCCTGCTGACGGGCACCGTCAGCAGATCGGGAACGAAAGGCAAGGTGCGAACGTGGCACAGTACAAAGGCAAGGTGAAGTGGTTCAACAATGCCAAGGGCTATGGCTTCATCGGCCGCGATGATGGGCCGGATGTCTTTGTCCACTACAGCTCCATCCAGCTGGAGGGCTACAAGAGCCTGAAGGAGGGCGACGATGTGGAGTTCGACATCATCGAGGGAGCGAAGGGGCCGCAGGCGGACCAGGTAACGCGGCCGCCGGAGACAGTAGCCGAATAATTGTTAATGCGCGCGGGCAAACCCGCGCAGGATGCTCTCAGTAGAACCAGGAGACGCTACGGCGTCTCCTGTGTGTTTAAGCGCCATTTCGTACAATGGACGGCTATGGATAACATCACCATTGCGACGATGCTGGACGAGACGGCCTCGCTGCTGGAGATCAGCGGCGGCGACCCCTTCCGTATCCGCTCATACCGCCGCGCGGCGGGGAGCGTAGAGCAGCAGACGCAGCCGCTCGAGGCGATGGTGGACGAGCCGAAGAAATTACTGGAGATACCGGGCATCGGCAAGGGCGTGGCGGCGAACATCGTCGCGCTTGTGAAGACAGGCACGATGGAGCTGCGCGAAGAGTTGCTGCAGACCTACAAGCCGACGATGCTGGACCTGCTGAAGCTGCCGAGCATGGGGCCGAAGACGGTGGCGCTGGTGTGGGAGTCGCTGGGCATCGCCGACGTGGATGCGCTGGAGAAGGCGGCGAAGGAGGGCAAGCTGACCACGCTGCCGCGCTTCGGCGAAAAGCAGGTGGCCAAGCTGCTGAAGGGGATCGAGGACTTCCGCAGGAATGCCAGCCGCTTCCGCATCGACGATGCGACGGCCGCGGCGGAGCAGATCGCGGAGCTGATCCTGAAGTTCCCGGGGATCAAGTCGGTGACGCCCGCGGGTTCGCTGCGGCGCGGGCGGGAGACGGTGGGCGATCTGGACCTGCTGGTAACGGGGCCGGCGTGCGAACCGGGGGTGGTGAGTGCGGCGGTGGAGCATGTGGCGTCGCTGCCGATGATCGCGAACCTGATGGCGAAGGGGCAGAACAAGGTGGCGTTCGCGCTGCGGAATGGCATGCAGGTGGATGTGCGACTGCTGCCGAAGTCGAGCTACGGCACCGCGTTGCAGTACTTCACGGGCTCGAAGATGCACGGCATCGCGGTGCGGCAGCGCGCGCTCAAGCTGGGCTACACGCTGAGCGAGTATGCGCTGGCGAGCATGGAGGATGATTCGATCGTCGCGGCGGAGACGGAAGAGGGCATCTATAAAGCGCTGGGGATGGACTGGATCCCACCGGAGCTGCGCGAGAACAACGGCGAGATCGAACTGGCGCTGGCGCACAAGCTGCCGGAGCTCATCACGCAGACCGATCTGCGCGGCGACATTCACATGCACACCACCGAGAGCGACGGCACGCAGACGATCCGCGAGATGGCGGAGGCGGCGGTGAAGCGCGGGTACAAGTACATCGCGATCACCGACCACTCGAAGAACCTGGCGATGACGAACGGCATGGACGACAAGCGGGCGATCGCACACGCGAAGCGGATCCGCGCCGTGGACAAGGAGATGGCAGGGAAGATCCGCATCTTTGCGGGCGTGGAGGTGGATATTCTCGCCGACGGCGAACTGGATCTGGAGGACGCGACGCTGGCGCAGCTGGATGTGGTGATCGCGAGCGTGCACACGCTCTTCAACCAGCCGGTGGAGCAGATGACGGAGAGGATCCTGAAGGCGGTGGAAAATCCGTACACGCGGGTGCTGGGGCATCCTACGGGGCGCCTGCTGCTTAAGCGCGAACCGTATGCAGTGAATTTAGAACCAATCTTAAAACGCGCGGCGAAGCTCGGCGTGGCGGTGGAGCAGAATGCGTCGCCGCACCGGCTGGACCTGAATGACAAGAACCTGCGGCTGGCGAAGGAGCTTGGCTGTAAGTTCGTCATCAATACGGACGCGCACTCGATCGCCGACCTCGACAAGATGCACTTCGGCGTGACGCAGCTGCGGCGCGCGGGGCTTACGAAGGAAGACGTGCTGAACTGCTTGCCGCCGGAGAAGTTTTTGAAGGCGCTGCGGAAGAGGCCTTAGAGTTTTGCGGTGGATTGAGCAGTGTGAGATTCTTCGCTACGCTCAGAATGACAAATCAAAAAATCAGATGCCGAGCTGCTTGCGGCCGGCTTCGCTGATGCGTTCCGGGTTCCACTTCGGCTCCCACACCAGCTGCACGCTGCTCTTGCTGAGGCCCTGGATGCCGGCGAGGCGGTTTAGGATCTGCGCGGCAATCTGCTCATGCGCGGGGCAGCCGGGTGAGGTGAGCGTGAGATCGATGCTCACTTTTTGTTTTGGGGTAAGGCCGGGCGCGTCGGGGTCGTCCGTGAGCGTGACGCGGTAGACGAGGCCGAGGTCGACGATGTTCAGCGGGACTTCGGGATCGTAGCAGTCGCGGAGAGCGTCGCGGATTTGGGGTTCGGTGAGCATAAAGGCAAAAGCAGATTCCGGCTTTCGCCGGAATGACAAACAAAAAAGCAACTGCTACAAAAATAAATCCGGGGTCCTTCGACTTCACAACGCTCAGGATGACAAATAAAAAAGAGAGATCAGTTTTTGCGTTCGACGAGGTAGCCGGCGAGCGACTTGAGCGCGTCGGCCTTGTCGCCGAAGGGGGCGAGCTGCGCGAAGGCCTCGGCAATAAGCGTCTCGGCATCTTTGATGGAGTGCTCAATGCCGTGGACGGCGGGCCAGGTGGCTTTGTCGCTGCCGACGTCCTTACCGGCGGTCTTGCCGAGCTGGGCGGAGTCCTGCGTCATGTCGAGAACGTCGTCGACGATCTGGAAGGCTAATCCTGCTTTTTGCCCGAAGATGCGGAGACGCTGGATGGTGTCGGCGTTCGCTCCAGCGTAGATGCCGCCTGCAACGATGCTGACGGTGATGAGCGCGCCGGTCTTGGCGCGGTGGATCATTTCGACGAGTTCGGCGGTGGGCTTCTGGTGTTCGCCTTCGATGTCCATCACCTGGCCACCGATCATGCCGGGTCTCTCTGCGCTCACGCCGGTATTGACGGCGATAGCGACCTCGCGGACGATGCTGATGGCTTGCGGCGCGGGGCAATTGAGGTTCGCGAGCGTCTCGAAGGCGAGTGTCTGCAGAGCGTCGCCGGCGAGGATGGCGATGGCCTCGCCGTAGACGACGTGGCAGGTGGGCTTGCCGCGGCGGAGGTCGTCGTTGTCGAGCGCGGGCAGGTCGTCGTGAATAAGCGAGTAGGTGTGCAGCATCTCGATGGCGGCGCCGAGATCTTCCACGCCGGGGACATCGTTGCCGGCCACCATGCGCGCGGCCTCCATGCAAAGCAGCGGGCGCAGGCGCTTGCCGCCGGCGAAGGTGGAGTGGCGCATGGCGCGGTGGATGGAGACGGGCTGTGTCTCGGCGGAGGGAAGCAGACGTTCCAGCGCGGCGTCTGTGCGCGCTACGCCTGCCTTCAGTATCTGCTGCACAGTGCTCTGGGTCTGTGTGGACATCTCTTCCATCATAAACGAGGGCTAAGTGGGAAGCGCGGCGGCCATGAAGGGTGAAGACGGTTTGATGGGCATATAGAGCGCATGCATGCCGCGATGGCGCGCGCGGCGGTGACCCAGAAGAAAGATGATGAGCGAGACGAGAGAGATCAGAACGCCAATCCCTTCATCCGGAAGGGTGCGGTAGCGGATCGATATCTCCGCAGCCTCTGCCTGTGGCAGAGCGATGGCGATAAGACCGTCGGGGCGTGGAATGGACTGCGCGTCATTCCCGTTCACGCGCACCTGCCATGCCGGGTAGTTGCGCAGGCGGATGACGAAATAATGCTGCGGCGATGCAGCATTCGCCGGCGGAACGCGGAAGTTCCGTGTCAGGCTGAACTCGATGCCGTTCTTTATCGTGCCGGGGTTCTGGACGGTGCGTTGCGGATCCATCGTGATCCATGAGTTGCAGGTGTTGTCGTTCAGGGCGTCGTTATCGGCGGTGCGGGGAGTGTACTCGTCGGTTGGATCGATGCCATCGCCGGCGCGAAAGGCAGCCACCTGGGTTGAGGGCACGTCTTCGTCGTAGCAGATCTGGCTGAACTGGCGGTACGCAAGCGGGACGAGAAGCATCGGGAGCAGGATGGCGGCGGCGAGCAGGAAGCGGTTTTGCAGCGCAAACCTGCGGCCACGCGCGGCCAGCGCGAGCAGAAGACCGCAGAGCACGCCGCCCAGGGCGAGAAGCCTCCAGGGAAACTGCAGGAAGCGAAGCTCGGGCAGATGCAGCCATGCGAAGAGGCTGAGCGGCGTCAGCGCGAAGGCGATGCTGAACACGGCGGCCGCAATCAGCATGAGCAAAGGGCTTTGCGCGCGAAGGGGAGAACGGCCGTGCTGTCTCCACGCCGCGAGCAGAAGAACGGCGGCGACGGCGATCAGCAGCAGAGCGAGACAGGATGCGGTGTGCAGCACGGCGTCATGATCGGCGTCGAAGGTGTGGCGGAAGAGCGTGTTGCTGGCGATGTCCATAGGCGGCTGGATGACCATCTCGACCTGGATCCAGCGGCGCTCCCAGGCAGCGGG
Source organism: Acidobacteriaceae bacterium (assembly GCA_035570215.1). Taxonomy (GTDB): domain Bacteria; phylum Acidobacteriota; class Terriglobia; order Terriglobales; family Acidobacteriaceae; genus JARLFX01. The sequence continues at coordinate 6,826 of DATMLK010000171.1, read as the reverse complement.
CACGATGTAGAAGGCGGCAAGACCCATTCCCAGTGCCACGCCGCCGAGGGAGCGCAGCGCGAAGGGAAGCATCGTCTGCATACGGCGCTGGGTAAAGGAGTGGCGGCAGAGTAGCGCCAGCCGCAGCAGCGCGATCAGCGCGAAGAGGTAGCAGCTCATCACCGCGGAGGGAGCGTTGGTGAGCCAGAGCAGAGCGACGGGTACGGCGATGCTGCGCACGGAGATGTGCAGGCGCAGCACGGCGAGCAGAAGCAGCGGCATCCACGCGGCGGCAAGCAGTTCGCCGTAGGCGCTGCGTTCGTACGCGCAGAAGAGCATATACGGATTCGTCATGTAGAAGACGGCGGCGAGCAGAGCGCAGCAGGAGGATGTCCACTCCGCGGCGAGGCGGCGCATGGTGAGGCCGCAGGCCGTGAGCGTAATGAAGGTGAAGGCCGCGGGCACCATGCGCACGGGCATCAGCAGAGTGAGCGCGCCGCCCAGCAGCCAGGAGAGCGGCGGATAGAAGAGGAAGCGCGGCTCGCCTGCTCCCCAGGCCGGGGTGAAGGCCCAGCGCGGCCACAGGATGCCATGCTGCCACTGCGCGGCGGTCTCCATCCAGTTGGTCATGTGGAAGTCGAGATCCTGTCCGCAGGATGCGCCGTGCACTATCAGCGGCAGGACGGCGACGAAGGCCGCAAGCAGGATAATGCCGCGGTCGCGGGTGATGGAATCGCCGGGTTGTGCCTGTGTGTTCAGCATGAGAAGCCTATTGCGGCAGCAAGGTAAGTGTATGCGCGGCGGCCTGTGCCACGGCAGCACTGCTGAAGGGAAGCGGGTAGGTGGTCCCCTGATACCAGGCCTCCCACTGGTCGTGGAACCAGGGGCTCAGCACGTTGCCGGACTCGCCGCTGACGATGTTCAGCGTGGAGTTGTCGAGATCGCTGAGGTCGGCGGTGAAGCGTTCGGAGGGACCGATCTCGCCCCGCACCTGTTTGATGGTCGTGGTGTCGCCGCTCTGCGGCAGCGAGCCGGTGCCGACGGGAAGATGGGTGATGAGGCGAAGCAGCGGCATCTGGCCGAAGAGCGGATGCTCGATGTCTATGCGATGGTCGAGGCCATAGGGCCAGTGCGCGAGATTGGCATGCGCATGCCGGCCGCGCAGACCCAGATTTACGGCGGCGGCGAGCAGGTCGTCCCATGAGGCGTACTCGGGGGGCAGCCAGCGCGCGGGCTGATGCATCACGAGCTCTTCTTCTACGTAGCTCATCTCGCCCCACTGGTAGATCTGCCAGTCGTCGCCGTGGGGTGAACCCAGGTGGGGCTGCAGCAGCAGCGGCCAGAGCGCGTCCTTTGCGGCATCCACGATGTTGGCCGCGGGCGAGTCGATGGTCACATCGCCGTTCCACGCGCGCATCAGGTCGGCGGCCTGGCGGAGCATCGGCGTGGCGGAGGTGGCATGGTCAATGGCGTAGGCGAAGCGCTGGGCCATCTCCTGATCGACATCGGAGTGGATATCGGTCTCGAGCGCGAGCATGTCGGAGGGTTTCAGGTTGTGTGCGTCTTCGAGCTGTTTCCAGATGCGCTCGTTGCGGTAGGGCGCCTCCCAGTTGAGCGTGATGCTGAAGGGATAGCCGTCCGGCGTGACGCGGGAGTTGGCCGTGGCGAGGACGCCGCCGGGGGGATCGAAGGCCTGCGGCAGCTGATCGAAGGGAATGTAACCGGTCCACTCGTAGCTGGCGGCCTCGCTAGCGTCGATGGGTGTGGCGCTCAGGCCGCTGGGATGATCCATGCTGCCGCGCACGGGAATGCGGCCGATGGCGTGGTAGCCGATGTTGCCTGCGACGTCGGCGTAGACAGCATTCTGTGCTGGCGCGCCGAGATGCGACATGGCGTCGCAGAACTCTGTCCAGTTCGTGGCGCTGTCGATGGCGAGCAGGGGCAGATCGACGGTGCCGGGGTCGTAGATGGACCAGCGCAGGCTCAGGTCGCGCGTCTCCTGATTCATGTTGGGGTCGCCGCGCTGCAGCATGGGCGTGATGATGGGACCGTGGTTGGTGGAGAGCACGTCGAGCGTCACATCCAGGCCGCCGCGTACGTGAATCCGTTCGGTGTGGTGCGCCAGAGGATGCCACGCGCCGTCGGTGGTCTGGTACTCCTGCCGGTTGCGCGTGTGCTCCACGTAGATGTCCTGCACGTCGCCGCCGAGGTTGGTGAATCCCCAGGCGATGGTGTCATTGTGGCCGACGATGACGAAGGGCACGCCGGGAAGGGTGACGCCGGTGACGTGGAGCGTTCCCGTTGAAGTGGGCGCGGCAAGCTCGGCCATGTACCAGAGTCCGGGCAGAGTGTGCGGCAGATGCATGTCATTCGAGAGCAGAGGCTTGCCGCTGGCGGTATGCTGGCCGGAGACGGCCCACTCGTTGGAGCCGGCCTTGCAGCCGTCGCAGCCGAAGTGCGAGGTGAGAGTGAGCGTATGCTCGAGTGCCAGTATCTGTTGGGTATCGTCCTGCCGCGTGGTGTCCGGCTTATGAAGGCGCGTCTGCGTCTCATCGAGTGGAGCATCGGGGACGCCGGTCTGCGGCGCGGTCAGGCCGGGCAGCGGCTGGCCGGGCGGGTGGTCTCGCCAGGAGCCGACGGGGTAGAGGTCGGCGAGCAGATCCGGCGGCAGCTTGGCGGCGAGTTGCTCGCGCGCCAGCTTGATGGGAAAGCCCGTGGTGAGCTCCTGCACGATCACCAGGCCGATGAGAACGCAGTCGCGCGGCTGCCAGGGACGCGGCGTGTAGTGGAGTACGCGAAACTCGGCGGGGAGATGACCTGCGTCGGCGGCGATGAGCGCATTGACGCCGCGGGAGTAGTCGTCAAGATAGCGGAGTTCTTCGGGTTGCATCTGCGAGACGACGGTGTCGGCGGTATTGCGTATCTGGAGGAACCGCTGGGTCTCGTCATGCTGCAACTGGCCGGGGCCGAGGATCTCGGCGAACTCACCGGCGGCATGACGGCGGAGCATGTCCATCTGCCACAGGCGGTCCTGCGCGGTGATATAGCCCTGCGCGAAGGCGAGATCGTCGAGCGAGGCGGCGCGGATGTGGGGCATGCCGCGGGCATCGCGGATTATAGTGACGGGCGCGGTGAGTCCGGCGACGCGGATGCTGCCGTCCACCTGCGGCAGGGAGGCGAGCATGGCGCGATGGATATAGATGCGTCCGGCGTGAATGCAGGCGATCGCGGCAAGGAAGAGCGCAAAGGCAATGCGAAGGAGGACCTTGACCGCGCGCGGCATGGGCAGCGGCGCGGCGGCGGTCTTCTGCGTGGGAGTTGGTGCGTCCATAGGCAAGCCGTGAGGCAAGTTTAGCGCAGGAACGCGTGTATGCTTAGAGATTCGGCTGCGGCTGGCGGCAGGGATATAGTGACTCTGTGAGGGATTGAGTGAACGTACGCGTTTTCTATCACGATCGATGCTTTGACGGAGCGTGTTCCGCTTCGATCTTCACGCGGTTCCACCGCGAATGCATCAAAACGGCCACGAGCTTCGATTATGTCGGGCTGGCGCACAAGCCGGGCGGTCTCTTCAACGATGTGGAGTACTCGGACGGCGAGAACGCGATCGTCGATTTCAAGTACTCGAACTCGCCGAAGGTGACTTGGTGGTTCGACCATCACCAGAGCGCGTTTCTCAACCAGGCGGATGAGGCTCAGTATCTCGCCGGGCAGTCCGACGGCACGGAGAAGATGCGGAAGTACTTCGATCCGAACTTCACCTCCTGCGCCGGGTTCATCGCATTCATCGCGCACCGGGACTTCGGCTTCGACACGGCGCCGCTGCTGGAACTGATCCACTGGGCTGACATCGTGGACGGCGCGAAATACGAGAGCGCGCAGGCGGCGGTGGAGATGGCCGAGCCGGCGATGAAGCTGACGCTGGTGATCGAGTCGGCGGCGGACTCGCTTTTTGGCCAGAAATTAATACCGCTGCTGACGGAGATGCCACTGCAGAAGGTGCTGGACCAGGAGTTCGTGCAGGCGGCGCTGGGGCCGCAGATGGAGAAGCATCGCGCCAGCATTGAACTGATCCGGCAGCGGGCGGCGTGCGAGCGCGGGACAATCTTCTTCGACATCACCGACCAGCCGACCGAGGGCTACAACAAGTTCATCCCGTACTACCTGCTGCCGGAGGCGAACTATACCGTGGGGCTGAGCAAGTCGAGCTTCCGGGTGAAGATCGGCGTGGGCACGAATCCGTGGACGAAGCTGGAGCCGGCGAGGCTGGTGAACATCGCGGCGATCTGCGAGCGCTACGGAGGCGGCGGACACGCGCGCGTGGGCGCGATCAGCTTTTCGCCGGACAAGGAAGACGATGCGCGCACAGCCGCGGCGGAGATCGTCAGTGAGTTGAGAGCCTCCGCTCCTTAAAGCCACAAATTATTGAAGCGTCATTCTGAGCGTTCCGGCGGATTCTTCGCGCCCAAATGCAGGCGCTCAGAATGACGGCTCAAATCTTAGAATGACGACACGGATCACAGCTTCAGCTTCGCGAAGAACGGGAACTTCGAGATGTCGTTGAACATCACGAAGGCGAAGAAGAGGATCAGCACCACGAAGGCAGCCTGGTAGATGTGTTCTTTCAACGCCTGGTTCACATCGCGGCGGATGACGGACTCGACCAGCAGGAAGAGGATCATGCCGCCGTCGAGGATAGGGAACGGCATCAGATTCAGCAGGCCGAGCTGAAGGCTGATCGCCGCCATCAACTCCAGGAACTCCCACCAACCGGCCTTCACCGCGAAACCGATCTGCTGGCCGATGCCGATGGGGCCGCTCAGGCTCTTGACCGAGACACGGCCGCCGAACATGCTGTGGAAGAGCTGGACTACGAGTTTTGCGTTGTGCCAGTTCTCCTGCGCGGAGTCCGCAAGCGCCGCACCGAGCGTCAGCTGCTGGATGTTCGTAGGCGGATCGATGGCGCGGAAGCCGAGGCGGAACTGTTTGGTGCCGCTGCTGCTATCGGCAAGCTGCGGCGTGATGAGCAGACTTATCGGCGTGCTGTTGCGCAGCACACTGAGAACCTCTGGCCTGCCGCTCTGGTCCTGCATATAGGCGAGCAGAGCCGGTACACTGTGCAGCTTGATGCCGTCCATGCTGACGATCTGATCGCCGGGTTGCAGGCCGGCCTCGGCCGCAGGCATGTTCGCTTCCAGTGTCTCCACCGTGACCGGAGTCTCCTGATAGACGGGAACGAGGCCGAGGTGTTCGATGTCGAAGTCATCGGGCGAGCCCGTGTTCTGCACAAAGAGGATGGTGTTGACCCGCTTGCCTGCATGCACGTAGGAGATGGGCAGGGTCTGGTTCAGGTTGAGCCGCGATTGCTCCTCCACATCGCGCCAGTCCGGGTTCTCGATCGCGTTGTAGTGAACGATAGTGTCGCCGGGCTGAAGGCCGATGGAGGCCGCGGGAGTTTTGGCGATGACCCAGTCCACGGTGGCCGGCTTGTCCAGATACTGGTCCACCTCATGATGGTTGAGAGCGATAACCGTCATGATGCAGAAGGCGAAGACGAAGTTCGCGACCGGGCCTGCGAGCGCGATAAGGATGCGCTGCCAGCGGGGGTGGCCGTTGAATTCGCCGTCGTCGCCGGTGGACTCCTCGCCGGGGTTGTCACCGGTCATCTTGACGTAGCCGCCGAAGGGCAGGACGCTGATGCGGTAGTCGGTCTCGCCGTAGTGGAAGCCGAAGAGACGCTTGCCGAAGCCTATGGAGAAGGTCTCCACGCGCACGCCGCAGAGCTTGGCCACGGCGAAGTGGCCGAACTCATGCACCAGGACCATGATGCCGAGGACGACAAGAAGGTAGAAAGCGATCAGCAGGAAGTGCAGCAGGTCGGCGAGATGCATGGTCGGCAGTGGGTCCTTTTACTTTGTTACCTAGATCCGATAAGACTTGCGGCAAGAACGCGGGCGTCTGAATCTGCCTGTAGAACAGCAGCGATCGTGCCGGGATGCGCCGCGGGTGTCTTCGCCAGCACTTCCTCGATTGTACGCGCGATGCCGTTGAAGGAGATGCGGCCGTCGAGGAAGGCGGCGACGGCGATCTCGTCGGCGGCGTTGAGCGCGATGCAATGAGCACCACCCGCGTCAGCGGCTTCATACGCCAGGCGCAGGCAGGGGAACTTCGCGAGGTCGGGCTGGGAGAAGTCGAGCTGGCCGAGCGACTTCATATCAAAGGTTAGACTCGACTCGACCCGTTCGGGATAGCTGAGGGCGTAGAGAATCGGCAGGCGCATGTCGGTGACGGAGAGCTGCGCGAGGATGCTGCCGTCGATGTATTCAACCAGCGAGTGGATGGTGGATTGCGGATGCACGGTGACCTGCACCTTCGATGCGGGAAGGTCGAAGAGGCGGCAGGCTTCGATGACCTCGAAGCCCTTGTTCATCATGGTGGCGGAGTCGATGGTGATGCGCTGGCCCATGACCCAGGTAGGATGCTTGAGCGCCTGGGCGACGGTGATCTTTTCGAAGCCGGCGAGGGGAAGATTGCGGAAGGGGCCGCCGGATGCGGTGAGCCAGATCTGTTTGACCTCGGCGGGCGTACCTCCGCGCATGCACTGGTGGACGGCGTTGTGTTCGCTGTCGATGGGTAGAAGCGCGACGTTGTGCTTGCGCGCGGCGGCGATGACGATCTCGCCGGCGGTGACAAGGGCTTCTTTGTTGGCGAGGCCGATGGTTTTGCCGGCGCAGACGGCGGCATAGGTGGCTTCGAGTCCGGCGACGCCGACGATGGCGGAGACGACGAAGTCGACCTCGGGAAGCGTGGCGACTTTGACGGTGCCGGCGGAGCCGTGGACGACCTC
>DATMLK010000170.1:0-2109 GCA_035570215.1 Acidobacteriaceae bacterium | reverse complement strand
GGGAAAAAGGCAGAATGGCCCGAACATCCAACAAACAAAACCTCTTTAACGGCCGCGACCACTCCTGGATGCAGTTCAACCGGCGTGTGCTGGAAGAAGCCGAAGACCATTCCAACCCGCTGCTCGAACGGGTCAAATTCCTGGCCATCACGGCCTCCAATCTCGACGAATTTGTCGAGATCCGCGTGGCAGGAGTGATGCAGCGCATTGAAGACGGCTACAACGAAGTCGGCCCGGACGGCATGACGCCGGAGCAGACCTTCGACCGCGACACCTCCGAGCTGCGTACCTTCGTCGAGAGCCAGTACCGCTGCTGGAACAAATCACTGCGACCCGCTCTGCATGCAGCCGGCATCCGCGTGCTGGATTACAAGGACATGACCGAGGCGCAACTGGAGCACGCCTCGCAGTTCTATCAACGCGAAGTCGATCCGCTGTTGACACCCATCACCATCGACCCGGCGCATCCCTTTCCCAGGGTGCTGAACAAGGCGCTGTGTCTTGCCCTGCTGCTGCGCAGCAAACGCAAGAGCGCCGCCGGCGCGGTTCTGGGCGTAGTTACGGTACCGCGCGCTCTGCCCCGTCTGGTGCCCGTACCATCCACCGGGGGAACCAGCGATTACATCTTTCTCCACGAGTTGATCGAGGCCAATGCCGCGCGGATGTACCGGGGATATGAAGTCCTCTCGACCGCCGCCTTCCGGGTGACGCGCAACAGCAATCTGTACCTGCAGGAAGAGGAGACCCGCTCGCTGCTGGAAAGCGTCCGCACGGAGCTGCACAACCGGCGCAAGGGAGACGCGGTGCGGCTGGAGATCGAACATGGCGCCGACCCCGATCTAATCGACCGCCTGCGCGTGAACTTCGAGGTAGACGAGTCGCAGGTGGTGCGTACCGACGGCCAGGTGAACCTGTCGCGCGTCATGACGCTGTACACAGATACGCCGCGGCCCGACTTGAAATACCCCCCCTTTGCCCCGCGCGAGCTGCGCATGAATCGGCATTCGGCAAATATTTTTGAGGAGATCCGGCGCCGCGACATCCTCTTGCATCATCCCTACGACTCCTATGACGGCGTAGTGAGCTTCATCGAAGCCGCCGCGGAAGACCCTGCCGTGCTTTCGATGAAGCAGACGCTCTATCGCACCTCAGCGGACTCGCCCATGTTCACGGCGCTGATCGAAGCCGCGCAAACCAAGGAAGTGACTGTCGTCGTCGAGCTGATGGCGCGTTTCGATGAGGCCTCGAATATTCGCTGGGCGCGCAACCTGGAAGATGCCGGCGTGCAGGTCTTTCATGGCATCGTTGGTCTGAAGACGCATTGCAAGCTGGCTCTGATGGTGCGACACGACGAAGACGGCGTGACCCGGCGCTATGCTCACCTGGGCACGGGCAATTACAACCCGAACACGGCGCGCTTCTACACCGACCTCAGTCTATTGACCTGCGATCCGGCAATCACGGCGAGCATGCAAGCGGTCTTCAACTACCTGACTGCGCACTCGGAGTCGGACGACTACTCTCCTCTTCTGGTGGCGCCGCTCACCCTGGCCGAACAGTCCATCCAGATGATCAAGCGCGAGGCCGAGCATGCGCGCAAAGGCCGGCCAGCGCGCATCATCGCAAAGATGAATTCGCTGCTGGAGAAGAGCATCGTCGAGGCGCTCTACGAAGCATCGCAAGCGGGCGTGGAGATCGATCTGATCGTGCGCGGCATCTGCTCGCTCCGCCCGGGAGTGAAGGGCCTCAGCGAGCGCATCCGCGTGCGCTCGATCGTCGGACGTTTTCTGGAGCACAGCCGTATCTTCTACTTCGCCAACGGCGGCGAAGAGGCTATCTACTGCGGCAGTGCAGACTGGATGCCTCGCAACCTCTTCGAGCGCTGCGAAGTCGTCTTCCCTGTCCGCGACCCCATCGCCAAGGCCCGCATCCACGAAGAGATCCTGCCCGCCCTCCTCGCCGACACGCTAAAGGCCCGCATTCAGCAGCCCGACGGCAGCTACCTTCGCGCCCACAAGCTCCACAAGGACGCCCTTTCCTTTGGAAGCCAGGACTTCCTCATGCAGTTGGCCGAAGGCAAGACCGGCCTCGACGCCCTCCCCAAATCCG
>DATMLK010000169.1:0-6953 GCA_035570215.1 Acidobacteriaceae bacterium | reverse complement strand
GATGGCCGGCAGGTCGTTCACCACGCCGGTCTTCAGCGTCGACCCTATGTCCGCCGTCGCACTGAACTGCCCCTTCGTCAAACCGTAGACGCCGTTGTCCTCCACGATGTAGATCATCGGCATGTTGCGGCGCATCAGGTGGACGAACTGCCCCATGCCGATGCTGGCCGTATCGCCGTCGCCTGAGACCGCCAGCGCCTTCATCGTGTGGTTCGCCAGCAGCGCGCCGGTGGCCACCGCGGGCATGCGCCCGTGCACGCTGTTGAAGCTGTGCGAGCGGCTCATGAAATAGGCCGGGCTCTTCGACGAGCAGCCGATGCCCGAGAGCTTCATCACGCGCTCCGGCTGGATGCCCATCTCGTAGAAGGCGTCGATGATGCGCTCGGAGATCGCGTTGTGGCCGCAGCCGGCGCAGAGCGTCGTCTTGCCGCCGCGATAGTCCAGCACCTGCAGGCCAAGCCGGTTCGTCTTGGGCGCCGGTGCCGCCGGAGTCGGTGTTGCTGCCGTCGTTGCCATTAGATTCCCTCCTGCGTGACGATCTCGTCCGTCACTGACCGCGCGTCAAGCGGCAGTCCGTTGAAGTGCCGCACACTCTGCAGCTTGATGACTTCCTTTGCATCCAGGTCCAGCTTCAGCAGGCTCAGCATCTGTGCGTCGCGGTTCTGTTCCACCACGTAGACCTTGTCGTGCGCGGCCACGAACTCATGCACCTCGCGCGAGAACGGATACGCCCGCAGCCGCAGGTAGTCCGTGTCGAACTTGTACTCCTTCAGCATCTGGTCGCGGCTCTCACGCACGCCGAAGTCCGACGTGCCGAAGGCGATGATGCCCACCTTCGCCTTGCCTGTCTGCACCACTTCAGGCCGAGGCATCAGCGAACGCGCCGTCTCAAACTTCTTCGCCAGCCGCTCCATGTTGTTCGTGTAGTCGTCGGGCCGCTCGGTGTACTGAGCTTTTTCGTTATGACCAGACCCGCGCGTGAAGTACGCGGCCAGCGGATGATCGGTTCCCGGCAGCGTCCTGTAGCCGATAGCGTCACCATCCACATCCTTGTACCGCGCAAAGCCGCCGAGCTTCTCCAGGTCTTCCTTGCTCAGCACTTTGCCGCGATCTAATGGCTTTTCCGGATACGCAAACGGCTCGCTCATCCAGTTGTTCATGCCCAGGTCCAGGTCGCTCATTACAAAGATCGGCGTCTGCAGCCGCTCCGCAAGATCGAAGGCCTGCTGCGCCATCTCGTAGCACTCCTGCACATTGCCCGGGATCAGCATCGGGTGCTTGGTATCGCCGTGCGAGAGGAACGCTACGGCCAGCAGATCGCCCTGCTGGTTGCGCGTCGGCATGCCCGTCGAAGGCCCGGTGCGCTGTACATCAAAGATCACGCCCGGCAGCTCGGCGTAGTAGCCGAGGCCCGCGAACTCCGCCATCAGAGAGATGCCCGGCCCCGCCGTCGCCGTCATCGCGCGCGCGCCGGCCCAGCCTGCACCCAGCACCGCGCCCACCGCTGCGAGCTCATCCTCCGCCTGCACAATGGCAAACGTCGCTTTTCCGTCGGCCTCGATGCGGTACTTCTTCGCGTAATCGATAAAGCTCTCGACCAGCGACGACGACGGCGTGATCGGATACCACGTCACCACCGTGCAACCGGCGAAGAGGCAGCCCAGCGCCGCGGCCGCATTGCCGTCGATGATGATCTTGCCCGCCGTCTTGTCCATCGTCTCCAGCTTGAAGCGGCAATCGCGCGCGATCGTGCTGTTTGCGAACTCAAAACCTGCCTGCACCGCAGACCAGTTCAAGTCCGCTGCCTTTACCTTCTTGGCGAACTGCTGGCGCAGCGCAGCTTCCACCGCTGCCATGTCCATCTCCAGCAGACGAGCCACCACGCCCACATAGATCATGTTCTTCACCAGCTTGCGCAGCTTGGCCTCAGGGCACACAGCCGCCGTCAGCTTGTCGAACGGCACGGCAAACGTATCCACATCATCGCGGTACTGCTTCAGGTCCGCCGTCTCTTCGTAGATCGCCAGCGAACCCGCAGGCAGCGAGAGCATGTCCTCCTTCGCGGTCTCCGGATTCATCGCGATCAGGATGTCGATCTCTTTCTTGCGCGCCAGATAGCCGTTCTTGCTGGCGCGGATGGTGTACCAGGTCGGCAGGCCTGCGATGTTCGATGGAAAAAGATTCTTGCCGCTCACGGGAATGCCCATGCGGAAGACGCTCTTCAGCAGTACGAGATTCGCCGACTGCGAGCCGGAGCCGTTTACGGTTGCGATCTGGATGCTGAAGTCGTTGACGATGCGGCCCGGCGCGTTCGCGCTGCCGCCTTGGGATTGCGTTGCCACACTGCTGTTGCCGGCGGCTTCGTTCCCGGTGTTCAGGGGGGTCATTGCGGGTGTTTCCCTTCTGCGGATAAGTTGCGGGCCATTCAGCCCAACCGGTTTATTCTATCCAATCGCAACCACCCTTTTTGCCTGTTTCAACCCCATTCCGCCGAATGTACTGAAATCGGTACCGGGCGGTAATCAACTTTGTGTTCGATTATCGAATATTTCGCCTAGCGCTCTGTTTGAGGCGGTCCAAGCCGCGGCAGCACTTTTTCCTTCGGACCGAAGAGAAACTGCAGACCAAAGTAGCCCACGTAGTTCGCCTCACCATTCCCCGGCTCTATGGCCTGAAAACTCCTGCCCCACATGCCCATCAGAACCAGATGTTCGGTCAGGGTATAGCGCCCGCCAAAGCCCAGCGTCGACTGCCGCTGCCGGGCTGTTCCCGCCGCGGAGGTGCTGTCCTGGATCGTATAGATCTCGCTGTACGCCTCGGCCTTTCTGCCCAGCTCGCGGCCTGCCAGAAAGCCTCCGAGCCATTGGTCCGGGTTGTAGGCGTTGAACCAGTGCCCCACCTCACCGTCATACGCCAGCCAGCCGACGCGGCCGCTGAACTCCATCGGCAGCAAAAACTGCGGCCCGTGCGCCACCACCCCACGTTGCGCCGAACTAGTGGGATTCTCTAGCACAAGCCGCGGATAGGTAGAGACCGCGAACTGCGGATCATCCTCACCCGCCTTCATCCGTTCATAGAAACGCCACTTCACCGCCATCGCCGAGTTCCCGTATCCGGCGTTAGAGTCCGGTCCCTGCTTCGTCAGCGCAACCGGTGCCTCATAGTTCAACTGGAGTCTGTCGCCCCAGCCGTAGTTGATGTCGAAGTCCGGCAGAGCATACTCGGCATCGCCACTGTGGTGCTCAGCCGTCAGCCCGACGTTGATCTCCCAGTGGCGATTGCCCGGCGTACCAGGGTCGTCGGTCAGAAAAGGCGGCCCGCCCTGCGCCCGCAGAGCCGGAGCGGCCAGCAACAGAAGCATCACCAACAACCATGGCAACGGACGAAACTGCTCTTGTGAACCCGATGGGGGCATCGCAGCCAGTTTAGCGCAGTGTATTCCACACAATACTCCGGCCGCGGACCCCCTTTTTGCCGGCGTGCCGGTCGCGATAGTGTAAAAATGGCATCTAGCAGTTGGTTTGCCCAACCATCTACCCCTGAGGATGACCCAACACGCATGAGCGGAATCGGAGAACAGACCGGCGGCAAATCTCCCGGCGAACTTGCAGCAGAGGCCTTCTGGTTCTTTGCTCACACCATCATCAGTCTCGTGGTCTACGTGGGCCTGCTCGTGGGCATTCAGATGGCGCATCCCCAGTACGTCTCCATGCTGCTGGCCACCGTGCTCGCCTTCGCGATTCCCGGCATTGCCGGCTTCATCCTTGCCCTGATCTGGCCCAATGTGATCGCGCGCTACGTCTGGATCTTCGGCCTGATCTACTTCTCCATCGTCTGCGTCTATGTGCTGGACCTGCCCACGGGCCCCGGTCTCTGCGAACACTGCGGCGCACTCAGTAAGCTCTATCTCACGCTCATCACCTTCAACCATCCCAGCGGCCTGCTCTATGGCAGCGGCAACGCACTCGGCACATGGCCCGCGCTCGCCAACATCGGCTACGCTCTGGGCGCAAAGTTCGGTCTCAAGTCCTCCAGTTAGATCGTTACCCTGCAAACAGAAGTGCGGACTCATTGAGTCCGCACTTCTTATATTTAAGAAGACTCTGCTTTGGTTTTATACCTTCTCCGCTTCACGCTCCGCATGCAAGTTCTGCAGCGCGTACACGCTGCGCGTTCCATGCTGGATCGCCTCGATGCCCTCGATCGCCGCGCGTGCCGCCGCCAGCGTCGTGATCGTGGGGATGCGCGCCAGCACCGCCGCGCGCCGGATCGCCTTCTCGTCGAAGTACGGGTCCTGCCCAGCCGGCGTATTCACAATGAGCTGGATGCGGTCGCCCTTGATCAAATCCACCACATTCGGGCGTCCCTCCTTCACCTTGTAGACGCGCTCGGCCTGCAGACCCTCTGCCGCCAGCATGTCCGCCGTGCCGTGGGTGGCCACGATGTGGAAACCCCGTTCCACAAATGTCTTGGCCAGCGCGACAATGCCCGACTTGTCACGATCGTTCACGCTCAGGAAGACCGTTCCCTTCACCGGCAGCACCTGCCCGGCCGAGAGCTGCGCCTTGGCGAATGCCTCGCCGAAGTTGTCGGCCACGCCCATCACCTCGCCGGTCGACTTCATCTCCGGCCCTAGCACCGTGTCCACTCCCGGGAACTTGCCCCACGGAAAGACCGGCGATTTCACGAAGTAGTACGCGCCCGTGTCCAGGTCCTTGCCACTCTTCACATACTCCGGAAGCTGCTGCTTTAGCGTGCCGCCCGTCATCAGCCGCGACGCGATCTTGGCCAGCGGGATCCCCGTCGCCTTCGAGACATAGGGCACCGTACGCGACGCCCGCGGATTCACTTCGATCACAAAGACCTTGCCGCGCTGGATCGCGAACTGGATGTTCACCAGCCCGATCACATTCAGCTTCAGCGCCAGCTTGCGCGTGTATTCGCGGATCGTCTTCAGCACCTCCGCGCTCAGATCCACCGACGGCAGCACGCACGACGAGTCGCCAGAGTGGATCCCCGCCTCTTCGATATGCTGCATCACGCCCGCGATCACCACGTCCCTGCCGTCGCAGAGCGCGTCCACATCAACCTCGGTGGCATCTTCGAGGAAGTGATCGATCAGCACCGGCCGCTCCTGCGAGTACTCGATCGCAGTCGACATGTACCGCAGCACCGCCTCATCGTCATACGCGATCACCATCGCGCGTCCGCCCAGCACATAGCTCGGCCGCACCAGCACGGGATAGCCCACGCGGTTCGCACCGGCGATCGCCTCTTCGACCGATGTCGCCATCGCGCCCTGCGGCTGCGGGATCTTCAACTCGTCGATCAGTTTGCCGAAGCGCTTGCGGTCCTCCGCCAGGTCGATCGACTCCGGCGATGTTCCGATGATCGGCACGCCCGCAGCCTTCAGCGGCAGCGCAAGGTTCAGCGGAGTCTGTCCGCCGAACTGCACGATCATGCCGATCTCCGCGCCGCCCGCTGCCTCATGCTCATAGATCGCCAGCACGTCTTCAAACGTCAGCGGCTCAAAGTACAACCGGTCACTGGTGTCGTAATCCGTCGAGACCGTCTCCGGATTGCAGTTCACCATGATCGTCTCGTAGCCGTCTTCGCGCAGAGCGAACGCGGCATGGCAGCAGCAGTAGTCGAACTCGATGCCCTGCCCAATGCGGTTCGGTCCGCTGCCGAGGATGATCACCTTCTTCTTTTTCGTCGGCGTCGCTTCGTCTTCCTCGTCGTAGCAGGAGTAGAAGTACGGCGTGAAGCTCTCGAACTCCGCCGCGCACGTGTCCACCAGCTTGTAGACCGGTTGCACGCCCAGCCGCTTGCGCAGCGCATGCATCTTCGTGCCGGCGGTCTTGTCGTCCAGACCCCAGCCCGCGGCCAGCCGAATGTCCGAGATGCCCATCTGCTTGGCCTTGCGCAGCTGGTCCGCGGTCACATCTTCGAACTTCACCTCGCCCATCGCGGTGATCTCGTCGGTGATCTGTTTCATCTGGTAGAGGAACCACGGATCCATCCCCGTCATGCGCGCCACCTCGCGCACACTCATTCCCTTTTCAAACGCATAGCGCAGATAGGTCAACCGGTCGGGATGCGGCGTCACCAGCCGCTGTGTCAGCCGCTTCGGCTCGATGTCCGCGGCCGACGCCTTCTTGCCCGTCTCCAGTGAACGCACCGCCTTCATCATCGCTTCCTTGAAGGTTCGCCCGATCGCCATCACCTCGCCGACGGACTTCATCTGCGGGCCAAGCCCCTCATCCGCGCCGGGAAACTTCTCGAACTGCCACTTCGGGATCTTTACGACCACGTAATCCAGCGTCGGCTCAAAGCACGCCGGCGTCGCCTTCGTGATGTCGTTCTTCAACTCATCCAGCGTGTAGCCGACTGCCAACCGCGCCGCGATCTTTGCGATCGGAAATCCCGTCGCCTTCGACGCCAGCGCCGACGACCGCGACACCCGCGGATTCATCTCGATCACCGTCATGCGTCCGTTCGCTGGATTCACCGCGAACTGCACATTGCTTCCGCCCGTCTCCACGCCGATCTCGCGGATCACGGCGATCGCCGCATCGCGCATGCACTGGTACTCGCGGTCGGTCAGCGTCTGCGCCGGAGCCACCGTGATCGAGTCGCCCGTATGCACGCCCATCGGGTCAAAGTTCTCAATGGAGCAGATGATGATGACGTTGTCCGCCAGATCGCGCACAACTTCGAGTTCATATTCTTTCCAGCCAAGCACGCTCTCTTCGATCAAACATTCATGCACCGGCGAAAGGTCCAGCCCGCGCGAGAGGATCTCCATCAGCTCTTCGCGGTTGTAGGCGATGCCGCCGCCGGAACCGCCCAGCGTGAACGACGGCCGGATCACTACCGGGAAACCGATCTTGCTTGAGAACTCCGAGCCGTCGCGGATGTTGTTCACCAGCGCGGACCGCGGCATGTCCAGA
>DATMLK010000168.1:0-2272 GCA_035570215.1 Acidobacteriaceae bacterium | reverse complement strand
TATGGAAGCTCCGCGGGATGATGGCGCAGCCGACGGCTGGCGCAGCGGGTGCCGCGGGCGGGCGGCCGGTGAGCGCCGCGTTGAGCGCGTCGGCGAGGTCGTGGCGCGTTGCTGCGGGGCGCTGGGTGCCAAAGGTGAGATAGCGGTCGTCGATGCGGCCGTGCCAGAGGACGGGTTGCGTCATGACCGCGTCGCTGTGAAAGACTGCGGCCTCCGGTGTGACGTGGACGTGCGCGTGAGCGAGAAAGCGTGGATCGGGCGCGATGAGTTGGGGCAGCGTTGCGGCGTCAGGATACTGCGATTGATGCGCGCGCACGCTCAAGAGCGTGTCGCCGGGGTTGGGGTAGACGAGCCAGAGCCGGACACCGCGTGGCGCGAATTGATGGGAGAGGCGCGCAAGCAACGGTAGGTATCGGTTGGAGATGGGGCAGTCCGTGGCGACGAAGATGGCAGCGACGCATCGCGTGCCGGGCGCCGCGAGCGATGTCACTTGGCGGCCGTCGATCCCCGTTCCAAAGACGAAAGGCTCTTCCGCGCGGATGTGCGGTGCGGCGAGGAGTGCGCCTAGCCCTGAGCTAAAGAGGGCAATCGCCTGACGGCGGTTGATGCGCGACGGGGACAGTGTTCGGGGCAGCATGAGTGGGTCGCTGCACCAATGTAGCGTCTCGGCCAACGGATTGTCGCGGAGTTCTCCGCCGTCGACCGCGAGTGTTCTTCAAAAGCCGTGCGCGTGCAGAGAATAGACGACCGCAGACGCAAGCAGGCAGTAGATGCCGAAGAGATACCAGCGGCCCGTCTCCAACCAGCGGCTCAGCCACTGGAGCGCAAGCAGGCCGGCGAGGAACGAGAAGACCATGCCGAGCAGACTGGAGAGAAGCGCGGCTTGGAAGTCGACCGGTGCGGCTGCGGCGGCTGGCAGATGTGCGTCCTTCCAGAGACGGATTGCCTCCAGGCCGACCACGGCGGGCGTAAGCACGACGGCTAGGGCGAAGCTGAGCCGTTCTGCATTCTCCTTTGCCGCGCCCGCGAGCATGCCGATGGAGATGGTGGAGCCGGAGCGGGAAAATCCTCGAAAGGGCAGTGCGAGGCCCTGCACGACGCCCATCCATCCTGCCTGACGCATGGTTACATTGCTCTCAACATTCGCTGAAGGAACTCCATCGGATGACACAGAACGTTTGCGATTTTCCGCAAGGCCAGCGATCAGGATGAGGACGCCGACCGCCGCCAGGGCAGGCGCAATCAGTTCCAGGTGACTGAAGAGCTGCTCGATCTCGGCCTTCGGCGCACCATGGAGCAGCGTCTTTTCAAGAATCTTCTTCATGCCCTCGCCGACGATGCCGGTGAGGACGGTGGCCCAGACCAGGCGCACAACGAAGCTGCGAAATGCGTCCCTGCTGGCAAAGTAGGTTTGCTTCCAGGACTTCCAGAAATATGCGATGACGGCGAACATGGTGCCGGTATGCAGCATGACGAGAAGCAGAGTCATCTGCGGGGAGGATGGGTCGAGGCCCATCAGCTTTTCGGCGACGATGACGTGCGCGGAGCTGGAGACCGGCAGCAGCTCGGCGAGGCCCTGCACGATGGCGAGGACGATGACTTTGAGAAGAGACATTCTAGAAGTTTAGCGGCGGCACGTGAAGAATCTGTTGACGGGCCTTTACTTCGCGGCCTTTGCGGTCAGCGGCTTGCCGGCGCCTTCGGTCAGAGTGGTGATCCGGTCGATGGGCGGCGCGGGGAAGAGTTCCGTGAGGCCCGAGGGCCAGCTGACTTCGACCTCGTGCAGCATAGCTGAGGGACCGAGGCCGAAGTGGAGGCGCATGTCGCTCGAGGAGTTGTAGGAGGAGCCGCTGCGGACTTCGTTCACCCAAACGCGCTCCTTGGCCGCTGCGGTGCCACCGGCGGTCGTGCCGCGAAGAGTGACGCGCGCGCCGATCGCGCTGCGGTTGGATTTGGTGCCGGTGAGCGCGAGACCGATCCAGTGATTGTTGTTGGGAGCGAAGTTGACCAGCAGCATGGGTAGCGAGCTGACGTCGTTGATGACGACCTCCTGGCGGCCGTCGTTCCAGAGATCGGCCACGGCGAGGCCGCGCGCGGAGGCGGGGGTGGTGATGCCGGGACCCGCGTCTTTGGTGATATCGGCGAACTTGCCGTTACCGAGGTTGTGGTAGAGCAGGCGGGGCTCGCGGTAGTCGGAGCCGAGATGGCTGGAGTCGACTTCAGGATAGACGTGGCCGTTGGCGACAAATAGATCGAGCCAGCCATCATTGTC
>DATMLK010000167.1:0-2678 GCA_035570215.1 Acidobacteriaceae bacterium | reverse complement strand
GGTTCGAACTTCTGACAGCCGCCCGGACAGCAGCATCAATCGCAGGACGTATCACGGTCATCTCAGGCCCCCTCCCTCGAGAACGATTTTGTCGGTCAGTGAATGTTCAAGCAGGGTTCGTGTTGCATCGGAGTTACGGTGTTGGACTGCATCAAGTTTGGTTGGAGAAGGTGACAAAAGTCAGCCGGATAGGAGGCAAGGTACTTGTGGCGTTCTGGAAAAGATGCGCCGGCGCAACGCTGCCTTGCCTTACAATTCGCGGCCGTCAGCAGTCAGTGCCACTACTATGTAAGCGCAGCAAGCGGTGACTTCCGCGCGCCGCCTTGTGACGGTACTCGCAGCTCGCCTGTGCGGATTTGCGACGCGGATCTTAGTCACGCCGCCCTCACCACCCCACCCATACCCCTGATTTGGAAGAGAACATTGTTGCTTCGCGTCATAACGAGTCTCGTGCCGGGGTGGATCTTGCGCCACTTCGCATTGCGGCCGACACGAAAATAGTTCGACAACGTGAGGTGCATCACTTCCGCGTCGGGGCTTGGGCCGCCGTTTGAAGCGTGACGCAGGCGCGGTAACCGCACTTAAGTCAGGTGAAACCGATCCAGCGGCCCGCTGCCACAATGACGACCCACAATGTCAGGGAACAGGCGGCCGCGAACCGCGCGGCGCGCGGTGGGGTACCTCGATCCCACGCAGCCATGCCTCGCGCCGTGTAAAAGTGGAAGACCAGCATGTTCACCGCGGCGAGCGCAAGGCAAAGCATCTTTATCCGAAACGGCAGGATCACGTAGTACGTCGCCGCCTTCGAGCTGAACAGCATGGACCCGGCGACGAAAGCTACCGCGAACGCGCTCCAGGCCCAGGGCAGCGAGCTGGAGATAACTTCCGATGCCGCTCGATCTTTGCTGCCGACGCCCAGCAGCCGCAGGTCCATCATCGCGACGGAACCGACAACGACGGTCAGGGCGAGCACGTGCACCGTCTCGACGATCGGGAACAACCAGGTCGACTCGGCTATCGCAATCGCAAACGGGCGATGCTCCAGCCACGTCATCATTGCCAGCAGATTCATTTAAATGCAGCTCACAGGTAAGCGATGAGGCGTCCCGCCGCGACGATGCTCACGCAAAGAAGGAGACTCGCTATCCCCAACACCGCGCCGAGGCGGCGGCGCGCCGGCGAGGCGCTCCAGTAGCCGGGTTCGCGGGTGTTCGCTGTCTGGAAGACCAGAGTCAGGACCACCAGGGCGAGCACCATCAGCATTTTCAGGCGGAAGGCGTCGTTCATCAGCTCGCGCGTCGGCTCGGTGATGATCAGGAGAATGCCCGTCACCAGCAACACGCCCAGAGCACGCCAGGTCCACGGGATGAAATTCCCCGCCAGCGTCTGCAACGGCGGCCCGCTGCGTATCAGCCGCAACAGCCGGAAGTCGAGCATGCCCAGAGTCGTCACCACCACGGCGATGCTGAGGATGTGAAGCGTTTGCACGGTGGGCACGAACCAGCTCATCCCGGCGAACAGCTGACTCAGGAAAGTGGCGGCCAGCCAATCGGAAAACTGCTGCATCATGGGGTGCTCACTCCTCCTTGAACCCGGTGTTGCCGTTGGCGTCGACCGGATTCCGATCGTTTTCCGCGCAGATGAATTCGAGCAGCGTCCATTCACGGGAGCGTTTGAAGGAGAAGGTGTGAACCCAGGGCTTGGCCAGCGCTACCGGATCCTCGGCGGTGAGCTCGTCGATGAGGGTGTCGGGATCGCCCTTATCGAGGTGGATCCGCTCGGTGAGGTGCAGCTTGTCGCTGTGTTTCATGCCCATGCCCAGCGCAACACTTTCTTTGATGGCGATGGTGTCGACCACGAGCGTCGTGCCTTCCCAGTGACCGATGGAGTCGCCGGCGAAGGTTGCTTCGAGGTCGTCAGGGTGGCCGCGGCCGTCGGTGTAGATGTTCCGCCACTGCATCCAGGCTTCGTGGTGCGTGGTGACCCTGCCAGGTGTGAAGAGAAATTCCATCGGATACTGACCGACGCCCATGATGCCCGGCATCCCGGGAGGCGTGCAGTAGGAGCCCTCATGGGGTACCTGGCCCCCCTTTGTCTCCACGACGTGTTGCCATTGCTGGTAGTCCTCCAGGAATTTACCTTTCAGCGTGGGCTTCTCGGCCACCGGCGCGCCCGGAGCCGGACGATTCAACACCCAAACGCCGCCCCAGTCGGGTAACCCGTCGAGAGCGGCGTAGTGGCCCTTAGGATGCGCGGTCACTGGCACCTTCGTGGCAGCGGTGGCGGGTGCCGCGGCGGCCGTCGTCGCGCCACCACCTTCTGCAGCCTGTACAACCAGGCTCGCCGCCAGGCACAGGCCGCCGACCAACACAACCCTTCTGTCCATCAGACGCTTCACGCTCATCCGTGATCCGCGGCCGGTGCCGCCTCCCCGCCCGTGCCCGGATCGCCAGCGCCCCCGAGCGTCTTCCCGTCAGAGAGCGTAATGCCCAGGTACCAGCCACCCGGCCGCCCGTCGCGCAAAGGGTTGATGGTGACAGTCACCTTGTCGCCCGGCTTGATGGTGGTGCGCTTCCAGCCGGCGCGAATCAGGTTGTTGGGACCATTCATCTCGATCGACCACGTCTCGGTCTTCCCGTCGTCGCCGAGGACGTCGACCTTGAAAGACGCGTGCGGAT
>DATMLK010000166.1:0-4435 GCA_035570215.1 Acidobacteriaceae bacterium | reverse complement strand
CGACGGCATCTTCGCGGAGCTGCCGGAGTCTGCACGTTCCCGTGTCGTCGTGCTTTCGGCGGGCGGCGGCTGGGGCGCCAAGTGCTGGCCCGCGGAGCGCTTCGGAGCTGTCGCTGCCGCTCTGCATGCCCGCGGCTGCGCCGTTATCGTCTCTGCCGCGAATCCTGAAGACGAGCTTGCGCAGCGCGTTGTGCAGGCCTCGGCAGGTACGGCGTGGAGCGTCGTCTGCGATCTGCCGCAGCTGACTGCGCTGTTGCGGCGTGCCGCGCTCTGCATCGCCGGAGACACCGGCCCGCTGCATCTTGCCGCTGCCCTGGGTACTCCCGTCGTCGGCATCTACGGGCCTACCGATCCCGCGCGGAACGGGCCTTTCACGCAGAAAAAATGCATACTGCGCAACCCGCTGAGCGCGACCAACCACAGCCGCCATGCCGCAATCGAGCCCGGCCTGCTCAGCATCAGCGTGGAAGACGTAATACACTCGGGCGTGGAGCTGCTCGAATCCCTCCGGTGAACATGAATTCCGTAACGGCAAAAAAAACAGCATGGCAACGCCGCTTTCAGAAAATTGCGCGGCGCATTCGCGTGCCGCTCGGTTTTGTATTCGCGGCGTTCTATCTCTGGCAGGCACGTCCCACCTGTACCACGCTGCTCTGGAGTCTTGCGCTGGTGCTTCCCGGTCTCTGGCTGCGGGCGTACGCATCGGGCTATGTGAAGAAGAACTCTGAGCTCGCCGTCACCGGGCCATACGCCTATACGCGCAACCCGCTCTACCTCGGCTCCATGCTGATGGCCTTCGGTTTCGCGGCTGCTTCGCACAGCTGGGTGGTCCTTATCGTTCTTGCCGTACTGTTCTTCAGCATCTATCTGCCCACGATCCTCTCGGAGGAAGAGTTTCTGCGCGGCGCATTTCCTGCATTCGCGGAGTATGCTGCGCGCGTGCCTCGACTGCTGCCACGGCTTACGCCTGCGCGTGTTGCACAGGCTGAGGCCGGCTCGTTCTCCGGCGCGCTTTACCGGCGTCACCGCGAGTACAATGCTCTAATAGGAGTTGCAGCGCTATACGCCGCGCTTGCGCTCCGCATGTTCTTCGCCGCCCGCTAGTCCACATCGCGGGCGCTCTAACTTGAGCCAGGTCAGAGCCTTTGAATCACAAAGCATTTACAGCAAGATGGGGTCACCGTGCAGTAACAATCTGCTCGCTCGCTCTGGTGTCTGTTACTGCGGCTGCTGCAGCGCAGGCCCAGCAGATGCCCACGCTCCCGCCGCCGGCAACAAGCTATATCTTTCCGGCGCATCAAACCCTTACCTACAAGGTCGACTGGCGCGTCTTCACCGCAGGCACGGCCGTCTTTCACCTGGAGACCCAGGGCACACAGGAGAAGGTCACCGCCTCTGCGGACACCATCGGCGCGGTGAATATGCTCTTTCCCGTCGAGGACCGCTATCAGTCCGCATTCGATACCAGGACGGGATGCTCCTCCGGCTTCAACAAGCAGATCGTCGAGGGCCGGCGAAAGATCAATAGCGACCTCAGCTTTAACTACGCCGTGGGCAAACAGACGCAGATCGAGAAAAATATGGTGAAGGGAACCGTGCAGCAGATGGAGACACCGATCCCCGCCTGCGTCACGGACTCGCTCTCGGCGATCTTTTATGTTGCATCGCAGCAGCTTGCGGATGGGTCGGGCTTTTCGTTTCCGCTCGGCGACGCGGCGCGCACTGTCTCCGTGACCATGAAGGTATTGGGTCACGAGGAGGTTAAAACTCCCTCCGGAACCTACCAGACCGTGCGCGTGCAGCCCACGGCGGATGCAGGTATTGTGAAGAACCGCGGCAACATCATGATCTGGTACACGGACGACGCCCGCCATCTGCCCGTGCAGATTCGCGCGTTCCTCTTCTGGGGAACGATCACCTTCCATCTGCAGTCTGTGGAAAATAAGTAGTACGAAAACAAATAACAGACCCGTTTACTGCGCAGTATTGGCATAGCTCTTCGCTGCGATGCCGCCGTCGGCGCTCAGCAGAAATGTGGCCACGCCCATCGTGTCCGTGCGGTAGAGCCGCGTGTGCGCGGCGGCAAACTCATCCAGCACCTCAACTCGCGGATGGCCGAAGGGATTTCTGCGCCCGCAGGAGATCGCGGCATCCACCGGCGCGGCGGCGGCCAGAAACTCCGGCGTACTGGAGGTCCGGCTGCCGTGATGACCCACTTTAAGCAGCGTCGCCGGATGTACCAGGCCCGCCGCCAGCATCGCCTCCTCGCTCGGCGCCTCGGCATCGCCCTCCAGCAGCGCGGAGGCCTGCCCGTAGTGCACATCCAGCACCAGCGAATCGTTGTTCGCGGCCTGCGGACCCGGCACGTAGTCCGGTTGCGGCGCGAGCACGTTGATCCGTGTGCCGCTGAAGGGAAAGCTGTCGCCTGCGGCAAAGTGCCTTACGGTGATATTTAACGCTGCGGCCTCAGCCAGCAACGCGCGGTAGGCAGGCGTCATGGGATTGATGCCCACCCATAGCTCGCGCGGGCGGAAGTTTTCGAGCACGGCCTTCATGCCGCCGATGTGGTCGCTGTGCGCGTGTGTAAGCGCGACAGCATCCAGCCGCCGTATGCGGCGCGACCAGAGATACGGCGAGACAACCTCCTCGCCGACGTCGATGTTCGTCTGCGCAAAGGGTCCACCGATGGGGCCGCCTGCATCCACCAGCAGCGTTCCGCCCTCCGGCGAGACGACCAGGATGGAGTCTCCCTGGCCCACGTCGATCGTCGTCACCTCCATCGCGCCGTGAGCGGTATACGGAGCCCACGGCCATAGCAGCAGCATCGCAGCCGCCGGCAGCGCAGCCACGCCGGCCCATGCCCACGCACGCTGCCGCCGCACGGCCCAGAGGGCAAAGCACCATAGCGCGCACGCTGCGGCGATCACCCATGCCCCCGGCGACGGCATGCGCAGATCCGCGATCGCAAGCCGGCTCCCATGCCGGATGACGGCTGTGATCGCGTGCAGCATCGCCGCCGTGGCCGCTCCCGGCACGCACGCCAGCGCAGGCGAAATGAGCGCGAGCAGGAATGTCAGCATGGCGGCAGGCACCAGGATGCCGATCAGCGGAATGCTCAGCAGGTTCGCAGGCACCGCTAAAACTGTAGCCCGATGGAAGTAGATCGCCATCGGCATCACCATCAAAAGTTCCGCGACCACGCCGATCAGCACCAGCTCCGCGCACCAGAAAAAAATTCGCGCGAGAAACGCAGGCAGTCTCCGCGCTCTGCGCCCGAGCAGCGGCTGCAGGTGTTCGCCCAGCAGCCGCAGCATCACGCGGAACTGTGCAATGCGCGGGGCGAAGGTTACGTCGAGGCCGACGGCCTCGATCTGCCGCGCGCCGCGCGCATAGGGCATAAAGCTCCGCTCGCCCAGAGGTATCGCAATGCCGCCGATGGCGAGCAGCGCGAGAAACGTCATCTGGAAGCTTGCGTCGAAGAGGCTGCGCGGTGCCAGCGCCAGCACGCAGAGCGCGGCCACGCCCAGCGCATTCAGCACATTGCGTTCGCGCCACAACAGCCGGGTGGCGAGAAAGATCGCCGTCATCGCCAGCGCACGCTGAACCGGCACGCCCCATCCGGTCAGCATGGCGTATCCCAGCGCAAGTGCCAGCGTGAGCAGCGCATTCGCGAGCAGAGGTACGCGCAGCCTGCGCAACAGCAGAAAGATCCCACCGGCGATGATGCCAAGATGCAGTCCGGAGACGACGAAGAGATGAAACGACCCGGTGCGTTCAAAGCCGGTGCGCAGCCCGCGATCCAGCCGCGAGCGGTCGCCGAAGAGCATCGCGTTCAGCATCCCTGCATCTTCAACCGACAGACGCAGCGCCGGTGGCAGACGCAGATTCGCGGACGACGCGGTATATGCCAGCATCCTGGTCGCGGCCCACTGCTGTATGGCCAGGATGCGGCAGCTGAGCGGAGCATGTTCCGGGGGAAGGATCTGCACCTTGCCTTCGGCCAGGCTGGCATGCGCGTTGATGCCCTGCGTCAGCAGATATCCGGCGTAGTCCCACACGCCAGGATCGAAGTAGCGCGGCGGCGGACGCAGTTGCATCGCCGCCACGATGCGGTCGCCGCAGTGCAGCGCAGGCAGCGAGGCCGTACTCTCGATGCTCTCGGTGTCGCTGGTATCGCTTGTGGTTGCGCTGGCAACAATGCCGGGCGCAATGCGGGGAGTCCGGGTCTCGTTCGTGGGATCGAAGATCGTCATCCGTACGCCGCCCGAGACTGGGACCATCTGCGTAGTGTCGGGCTGCACATCCTCCACCGTATCCACGGCGATGTCCGCGCTCTCCAGATCCGATTCGCCATGCGGCTGGGCTAGCAGGTGTCCGCTGCGCACCACGCGGCCGCTGACGGCGCGGCTCAGGCCGTCGGCGTAATGCAGCAGTG
>DATMLK010000165.1:0-11630 GCA_035570215.1 Acidobacteriaceae bacterium | reverse complement strand
ACCTGCGAGCAGATCTCCGGACTGGCGCGCGTGGTGCGAGCAAATTCTCAAGCTGCCCTGGAGAATGTGGCGCTGTGGCATGAGCGCGATATCTCTCATTCCTCTGCTGAGCGCGTCATTCTGCCGGATTCGACGATCCTGGCTGACTATCTGCTGCACAAGACGGCTGGGCTGGTGGAGAAGCTCTTCGTCTATCCGGCGCGGATGCTGAAGAACATGGAGTCCACCGGCGGTCTGATCTTCAGCGGCCAGCTTCTGCTCGATCTCGCCGAGGCCGGCATGTCGCGCGAGGACGCCTACAAGCTCGTCCAGACGCACGCCATGCGCGCGTGGAAGGAAGATCTCAACTTCCGCGACGAAGTGAAGAAGGTGCCGGAGATCACGAAGCTACTGCCGCCGGCAAAACTCGACCGCGCCTTCGACTACAAACGCCAGCTGGCGAATGTGGATGCGATCTTCGCACGCGTTCTTGCGTAAACACCATGCCTAAAATTGACGACTCCGCGCTGGTGCAGATCGTGGATGCTGCGCTTGCTGATTCGGCACGCCGCAGCGGAGATCTTCTCGTCTGCAAACCGGGGTGCTTTCAATGCTGCGTCGGCGTCTTCGCCATCTCGCAGCTGGATGCACTGCGCCTGCGCGCAGCACTTGACGCACTAGAGTCAACCGATGCCGAACGTGCAGGGCGTATTCGCAGCCGCGTGGCGGAGTCGCTGGCGCGCATCAGCCCGGAGTTTCCCGGCGATGCGGCGTCGGGCCTGCTGCCCGAGTTCGACGGGCCCAGTGACGAAGCCGATGCGTTTGAGGCCGCTTTTGATGTTTTCGCGAACGACGAGGTCTGCCCCGTGCTGGATCCGGCAACGGGCATCTGCGACCTCTACGCCGCACGGCCCATTCCCTGCCGGACGTTTGGCCCACCGGTGAAAAATGCGGAGGGCGGCCTCGGTGTGTGCGAGCTCTGCTTCCACGGGGCAACAAGTGAGCAGATCGCCGCATGCGAGATGCATCCCGATCCAGAACACCTGGAAGAACGCTTACTCGCCGAGTTACGCGAAGAAACCGGTGCGCACGGGCAGACGATTATTTCTTATGCACTTCGCGGTTGATTACGGCGTTGGCTTTGCCGGTGCAGCAGGAGTTGGAGCCGGAGCGGAAGCTGGTGTCGGGGCCGGAGGCGCTGTGGCGGGCGAGACAATCGGCGGAGCGCCGGGAACAGGAGATTTCATGGCGTTGGTGCCGCTCGTCTCCGCCTTCACCAGGGCCTTGCCGCTCAGCTCCGGAGCATCTTTGGGGAAGGTAAAGCGGTCTTTGGTGACGTAGGTGATTGCCATGGCCCCGGTGACCTCCGGCGCAATGATGGAGAGCGGAATCACATACTTCTTCGACTTCACTACCGCCTCGGTGACTCCATCGATATGCCGGCTGCGCTCGATGGCGCCCGGCACCTGCGGAATCACAAAGGCCGTCAGGCTCACCTCGGGATGTTTCCTGCCGTATTTGACAAGCGATTTCGCCGCCTGCTTCGGCGTCATGATGCCGGCATCGCCGATGAAGTTGCGATGCACAGCCTTGGGGTAGTAGATATCGATCACGGTGCGCGAGAAGTCCGCGCAGTTGCGGTAGAGCAGGTGAAACTGGCCGTTATTGCTGCGGTCGTTGAAGATCGCGATAAAGGCGGCATCCTGCTCCGTCGAGGTTCGAAGATTAAGCCCATAGATCTTGCGGTCGTAAGAGGCGCCGACAAGCTGTGTCCAGTCTCCGGCAGGCATGGCACCGTTCGGACCATCGGGAACCATGTCGCTCAAATAGCGGCGGCGGTACGCATCGCGCAGGTGGGCTTCGATATCAGGCGTGGCCGTCGCTGGAATATCCGACGTCTTGTCGACGGCATAGAGGTACGGGATCAGCGGGATGGCGATCCAGTCATAGCCGGCAACGCGATGGTAGCGGCTGATAACGACGCCGGCCTCGCCGGGCTTGCAGAGGCGAAGCTCCGTGGGCGAGGCGGCGCAGATGTGGTTCAGATAGACAGCGGCGTGCCCGGTGGGATTCATGTGACCGAAGGTGCCGTAAGGCTCTTCCATCAGTATGGCGATCTCGGCGTGCGCGGAACTGCAGATGAGAAGTGTTATCGCACCCAGAAGGCACGCACGGCTGATTTTCCTGGTAAATCCTGCGCTCTGCATATCTCTTTCAGACCCCGGTTCACACGAAATGTTACTGATTATTGGATAATGAACGGATGCCTTCAAAGCAAAGCCCCGGCCTCACTCTGACCCTTGCCATTACAGGAGCCAGCGGTGCGGTCTATGCACGTGAGATGCTGCAAAGGTTGTGCGCAGATGCCCGCGTGGAGCGGATTCACCTGGTGGTCTCAGAGAATGCCCTGCGGGTATTTGCCGAGGAACTGCAACTCAGCGGGCGGAACGATTTCGTCAAGAAGCTGCTGGGTGGTACATATCGCGGCTCAGCGGCGAAGGTGAAGCAGCACGCGCCGGAGGACATCGGCGCCTGCATCGCCAGCGGAAGCTATGCTGTCGACGCCATGGTCGTGCTCCCCTGCTCCATGGGCACGCTCGGCGGCATCGCCAACGGGCTTGCCATGAACCTGATCCAGCGCGCGGCGGACGTCTGCCTGAAGGAGCGGCGGCGGCTGGTGCTCTGCGTGCGCGAGACACCGTTCACTACCATCCATCTGCGCAACATGCAGTACGCGGCCGAGGCCGGAGCGACGATCTATCCGGTGATTCCCACGCACTACAACCATCCCGCGAGCGAGACCGAGATGGCGGAGCAGTTCGTCTGCCGCGTGCTGGCGCATATCGGCCTGCCGCAGGCGGATGCGTATGTGTGGAAGGGCGAGTAAGCCAAGGCCACGCTCAAGATGCGCATAGCTCTAAAGCGTAAATAAGAAACGTGGGGTGGGTGGCCCACACATCCCCCACTGCCGCCCATTCTAAAGCAGCACAGGATTGGGTGCCCCATTCATCGCGTTCTGTGCGATGAGTGGGACATTCGCGCGGAGCGCGAACCCGTTTTGCAACTCTCTCTGCGGGTCGATAACAACAAAACAAAGGCGGTCGTCGCTACGCGACGATAACCCACTCATCGCGATAATACTGCGATGAATGGGGCACCCGCTACTTTGCAGCGAAAAAATCTTCTACCGGCGGCAGCGCTTCCGCGCTGCACTCCACCGGCACAAGATGTCCGCAGCCCGGAAACTCCACATACTGTGATTGCGGAATGAGCGTGTGCAGCCTGCGTCCCACATCGGTGGTGATCAGGCGGTCGCTCGCACCCCACTCGATAAGCACGGGCTGCTGCAGGCCTCCGAGGCGGAAGTCGAGCAGATCCGTACCGCTCATCATGGAGTTGATGCTGCGGTTCACCACCCACGCGCGCGCCTTCAGATGGCTCAACGCGTCGCGTCGCACAAAATACGGCAACGTACGGTTGCCGGGCTCAAGGTAGTGGAAGAGTTCATCCAGCTCATCTTCGGTCTCTGGAGCGAAGAGCGAGAGCGGCATGCCGGGATGGAAGTAAATGCCGGCGGAGTCGATCAGCACCACGCGGCGCACGCTCCGCGGGTGGTCCAACGCGAGCCTCATCGTGATCCAGCCGCCCATCGACCAGCCGACGACGTCTGCCTGCGTAATGCCGCGGCTCGCCATGAACTTTGCGATGACCGCCTCCTCTTCAGAGACGGAGTAGGCCGCGTCCTTCGGCTGCGCGGAGATGCCATAGCCCAGCAGGTCCGGCGCATAGACGTGGTAACCCTGCGCGGCGAGCGCGGGCAGAAAGGCGGTCCAGTCCTCGGCGCGGCCGCCGAGGCCGTGGATGAGCAGAACCGGCACAGCTTCCGTCTGGGTCTTTTCCCCAGAACTGCGGGGGATCGCCTCAAAGTAGTGGATGCGGTTGCCGTCGATCACGACCGACTCGCTCTTGATGCCCTTCCGCCAGAGCGCGAGGCGCGCCGTCTCCTCGCCGACCCAGACCGGATATACCAGAACGGCCAGCGAGGCCAGCGCACCGAGAGCCAGCAGAGCGAAGATGATCGTGCCGATGCGGCGGCGAACCAGATATCTCATGCCTGCACCGCCTCGATCATGCGGAATGCCTTCTCAATCGCGTCGAGCGTGAATCCGGCAAGTGCATACCGTGGCAGGTCGCCACGTTGCACCCAGCAGACCTCGGTGGCATCGTCACCCGCACGCAGTTCACCGCCGCTGACGGTGCAGATCCAGTCCACAAGCACATAGTGGTAACGGATCGCGCCGGTCACATCGCGGTCTATCAGATCGTAGACGCCAAGGAACTGCAGCGGTTCCACGTCAAGCGAGGTCTCTTCCCGCACCTCGCGCACGATCGCCTGCTCCACGGTCTCGCCGAGTTCAAGCCTGCCGCCAGGCAACGACCATTGGCCTGCGAGCGGCTCGCCGCCGCGGCGCACCAGAAGCACGGTCTCGCCCTCGAGAACCACGGCTCCGGCGCCGACTATCGGTTGTGTTGGATATTCACGGGACATATTTTTATTGGGCGCTTCGCGCAGCTCGCGTTGCTCGCAGAAACAAAAGCGTACCTCAGGGCTAAAGCCCGCATTCCATCTTAAAGATTTTTACTTAAGCGGCTTGCCAAACTCTTCGCTGAATACGGTATGCGCCATCTCGAAACGGCCGCCGTAGAACTTGTCCGGTCCCTGCAAGTGACCAATGGCCAGCAGAGCGACCACGTGATAGCTCATCGGCAGGCGTAGCACCTCATGCACCTTCTCCTGCTCGAAGCCCTCCATGGGCGCGGTATCGTAGCCCATCACCTCGGCCATCAGCATCATATGGGTGACGGCGATCATCACCATCTTGTTCAGCCAGCCCTTCATCTGCTCGCTGGTGAAGTTGGAGAGATAGTTCGGCACCGCGGCCTGCGCCTGGTGCGCGTAACCTTCGGGCATGCCACCCTGGCGGCCGAGCCGCAACATCTCATCCAGGTCCTTGCGCCAGCCGTCGGCATCGCCGCAAGCAACGATGACAGCTGAGGCCTCCTGCACCTTGGGCTGGTTATAGCTTGCGCCCCGCAGACGCTTCTTCTGCTCCGGCGACTGCACCACGATGAAGCGCCACGGCTGCATGTTGTAGCCGCTGGGCGCGTCCAGACCCGCCTGCAGGATCTGCTTCAGGTCGACGTCCGGTATGTGGGCACCGTCAAAGCTGGGGGTGGCACGGCGTTCGCGAATAGCCTGTGCGAGTGTCTTGGGTTTTTTATTGCTCATAAGCCCGGCTTCCTGGGTGCGCGGAGCATCTGCGCTGGGAGAATAAATGCCGCGAGTTTGACCATACCACGCAGCGGCCTTTATGGCGTGGCTGGGGGCAGCGGGTTGAACTCGATACCGAAGCTGCTCTGCCCCGGAGCATCCGCATAGACCCACGCTCCGGTGAATGCGCCGCGCAGCTCGGGATAGGCGGCCAGCAATGCGCTGAGCGCGGCCATACTGCGCTCGCGCACGGCTGCGGGATCACTAACGTCCGTTGCTACCAGATGCACACCAAGCTCCAGCGACTTGCCGTCCAGCGACTCCTCCGTTCCAATGGCGGTGAATGCAAAGCTGGCGGCACTGAGTGGATGATCGGCGCTGATGCCGTTAGCGGCCAGTTGTGCCGGCTGCGCACTCTCCTGCTCGGCGTGGAGTCTGTCGCGATTGGTGCTGCTCACAAAGTCGACCGGAGACAGCAGAGCGTCCGCCTCGGCGTAGTAGAGCCAGGCGTTCCAGTGCTGGTTCTGTTTCGCATAGGCACGCGCCTGCGTCCAGTACCAGATACCGTCGTGCCCGGCCGCCGTGGCAAGCTTGGGAATGAATCCGGCGAGCAGCCACGCGCTGCCACTCTGGCTCGAGGCCTGGCGCAGGACAAAGCTGAGCGTCCATGCTCTATCTCCCTGCGCGTGCACGATGGCCAGAGCATAACGGGCTGGGGGGAGCGCGGGCAGGCTGAAGATCGCCTCCGACGTGGAGTTGTTCAGAATGCAGAAGAACTGCGTGTCCTTTATGCCGGAGTTGCCGCTCGCATCAAGAATGTAAAGCGAGGTCACGCTCAGAGCGTCTCCGGCGATCTTCGGAGCAGTGGCGCTGATGGCGGTGGCGATGCCGTCAAAGTTCCCCGCGAACTCCGGGATGGTGGCGGTCTTCACGTCCGCCGCGTCATTGGTCTTCACCCAGCCTGCAAAGCTCAGGACCGCCGTGGTGAGCGCGTCGCGATCGGCAGTGGCCATCTGCGACTGCGTGATGCAGGTCTCAGCCGGTAGCGCAGCCGGCAGCGCCAGCGCCGCGGCAAAGAGCCAGGTGCCGGTCTGCAACATGCGGCGTTTCAGAGACAGGCGTTTTCGGGACAATCCAGTCATGCTCTCCATTCGCTGCGAAGTTCTTTGGGACGTCTGCAATCACTGCTAGTCTAGTACACGGACCATGCACAGGATGCGACGAGAGATTGCTCGCCTTCATGCCGTGATGCGAGTCCAATGAGTGCGCCCGCTATACCGGGAGCGCTGAGCGTCTCCACGAGTACATGAGGAGTTGGATGCATACCAGGGCGAGTTGGAGTGAGACCGGACGAAGGCTGTGCCTGTGCGCAGCCGTTGCGGTCGTGCTGCCCATCGCACTCGGCGCGCAGAACCAGCCTGCGGTCTTTCCGGGAGCGTTCGGCGGCTGGTCAAGCCATGCCGGCGCCAATAGATCTCCTGCTCCCCCGGCCCCTGCCGCAGCCAAGCCCTCCGCGGACGTCCCGGTATCCCAACTGCCGCCGACGCCAGTCACGCAACCCCCAGCAGCGCCACCGGTACCGGCCACGCCCGCACAGGGGCCCGCGCACCGCGCCACCGTACTCTATGAGAACGGCCAACTAACCGTAAGGGCCTATAACTCCAGCCTGAACCAGATTCTGCGCGCCATCGTGCGGGAGACGGGACTCCAGATCAACGGCGGCGTGGTGGATGAGCGGGTCTACGGCGTTTACGGCCCGGATTCGCTGCTGACGGTGCTTACTAGCCTGCTCGTCGGAACCGGTTCTGACACGCTCTACCTATCCGCTACTGCCGACCACCCGGCGCAACTCACCCTGACCTCGCGCACCGGCGCCACTCCTCCGCCTCCCAGCGCGACTGCAGGGGACGACCTTCTGCCGGATGGGCCGGGGGATGATTCCGCATCGCCAACTCCGCAACTGGCCATGCAGCCCAATCCTGGTTCGCAGACTGCACCAACCCAGCCTGCATCCACCGGAGCTTCTCCCGCGACGCCGCCTACTGTGGATCAGATCTACCAGCAGATACTGCAACTCCATATGGCCCAGCAGCAAAAGGCAGCAGCGGCCCCTGCTGCAGCCTCAGTTCCACACTAGAGCATAGAGTGTGCGGCATGGAGCTCACGCCTACTGGAGAGATTTCAATTGAAATTTTCAGGTCTGGAAGCTTCAGTTGCCAGCAACGGCGGTGCGCCGGGCCGCAGATGAGGCTACGTTCTGCGAGTGGATGCGGAAGGCCGTGAACATGCTGATGCAGATACCATAGGCCAGGACAACGCCCGACGCGAGTGATGCAAGTACTGCACAGATAAGCACAATCCAGTTCGCCATCTCACGTCTCCTTAATCCATTGTTGCGAATGCATTACGGCAGATATTCAAGTATCGCTTGCAGTATCTCCGCCGCCTTCAGTATCTATTCTTGCAAAGAATCCCTCTGCTGCATACTGAAAATCCACATACTGGACCCCTCCACTATTGCCGCTCTGGGTACCTGTACGGATACCCCTGCGGCAACCAACTCTGAACCTAGGATGCAGGATTCGCCCTTCGCGCGCGAGTCACGTAGTCTATATCTTTGCGGCAACTTCGCCTTTATCCCTCTATGAGCATTACCTCCATTACCGTCCGCGGAGCGCGCCAGCACAACCTGCGCAACGTCAACGTCAGCATTCCCCGGAATACGCTCACCGTGGTCACAGGCCTCTCGGGCTCAGGCAAGTCCTCGCTGGCCTTTGACACCATCTACGCCGAAGGCCAGCGCCGCTATGTGGAGACGCTCTCCGCCTACGCACGGCAGTTCCTGGACCAGATGGAACGGCCGGATGTTGACTCGATCGAGGGGCTGTCCCCGGCGATCTCCATCGAGCAGAAGACGACCAGCCGCTCGCCGCGCTCCACTGTGGGCACCATTACGGAGATATACGACTATCTGCGGCTGCTCTATGCCTCGGTGGGCCAGCCGCACTGCCCCAACTGCGGCCTGCCTATCTCGCGCCAATCCGCGGACCAGATCGTGGAGCGCATCCTTGCTTTCGCTCCCGGCGAACGCGTGACCGTGCTTGCGCCGATCGTGCGCGGACGTAAGGGCGAGTTCCGCGAGGAGCTGGAGTCGCTGGACAAGCAGGGCTACCGCGCGCGCATCGACGGTGTGATGCAGGACATTGCGGAAGGCATGAAGCTGGAGAAGCGCAAGAACCACACCGTGGAAGCCGTAGTGGACCGCATCGTACTCAAGGCGGATGCGAGCGAGAGCGGAGCGAAGAAGATCGACCCTCGTTACATCGCCCGCCTCAACGAGGCCGTTCAGAAGGCACTGAAGATGGCGAACGGGCTGGTACTGATCGCCATCGCGGGCGCGCCTGCGTCGGAGGCGGAGACGCTGTACTCGTCATCCATGGCCTGCCCGGACTGCGGCATCAACGTGCCCAAGCTGGAGCCGCGCAGCTTCAGCTTCAACTCTACCTACGGCGCCTGCCCGGAGTGCCACGGCCTGGGCAGCATCTACGACTTCGACCCGGCGAAGACCATCACCGACTGGTCGAAGCCTCTGCTGGACGGCGCGATGGGGCCGGGCTCGGCCTCGCAGTATCTGCTGAAGCTTATCAAGCTCGCCGCCGAGCGTTACAAGATCAACCTGAAGGCGCCGTTTGGAGATGTGCCCGAGACGCACCAGAAGCTGCTGCTCTACGGGCCGCCGAAGGGTGAGACCACCCGCACCGGCTTCCACGGGATATTCAGCTACCTGCGCGACTCGCTCGAGGAGTCCAAGTCCGAGGGCTACCGCGAGTACCTGATGAACTTCATGTCCGCCACGACATGCCCGACGTGCCATGGGAAGCGGCTGCGGCCGGAGTCTCTCGCGGTCAAGGTCGCAGGACGATCCATCGCCGAGTTCACAGAGCTGCCGCTCGAACGCGCTCTACCCGCTGCGCGCGAACTGAACTTCACCGGCCGCGAGAAGCTGATCGCCGACCGGCTGCAGCGCGAGGTGATCGAGCGGCTGGAGTTCTTGAACGCCGTCGGCCTCGGCTATCTCTCGCTCGACCGCTCTGCCGCGACGCTCTCCGGCGGTGAAGGCCAGCGCATTCGCCTCGCCACGCAGATCGGCTCGCGGCTGCGCGGCGTGCTCTACGTGCTGGATGAGCCAAGTATCGGCCTGCACCAGCGCGATAACCAGCGGCTGATCGCCGCGCTGGAGCGTCTGCGCGATCTCGGCAACACCGTGCTCGTGGTGGAGCATGACGAAGACACCATCCGCAAGGCCGACTACGTGCTCGATCTCGGCCCCGGCGCAGGCAAGAACGGCGGCCATCTCGTCGCCGAAGGCACGCCGCAGCAGGTCATGGATACGCCGGCATCGCTGACCGGGCAGTATCTCTCCGGCAAGGTGGAGATCCTTGCGCGCCATGCGCCACGCAAGCTGACCGGCAAGTGGCTGACGGTGGAGGGTGCAAGCAGCCACAATCTGCAGCAGGTCACCGCACGCTTCCCTGTCGGCGTGATGACGGTGATCACGGGCGTCAGCGGGTCGGGAAAATCGACGCTGGTGAACGACATCCTTTACCGCGCGCTGGCGAAGCATATCTACGGCTCGCGTGAAGAGCCGGGCACGCACGGACGCATCACCGGCATCGATGCGCTGGACAAAGTGATCCAGATCGATCAGTCGCCGATCGGCCGCACGCCGCGTTCGAATCCGGCGACGTACACCGGCGTCTTCACGGCGATGCGCGACCTCTTCGCGATGCTCCCCGAGTCGCGCGAGCGCGGCTACAAGCCCGGACGCTTCAGCTTCAACGTGCAGGGCGGACGCTGCGAGGCCTGCCAGGGCGAGGGCCAGCGCCGCATCGAGATGAACTTCCTGCCTGACGTCTATGTGCTGTGCGAGGTCTGCAATGGGCGCCGCTACAACCAGGAGACGCTGGCGGTGAAGTTCAACGGCTACTCCATCGCCGACCTGCTCGATCTGCCCATTGCTGACGCGCTGCCGATCCTGCAGGACATTCCGACCGTCCGCCAGAAGCTGGAGACGCTGGTGGACGTCGGCCTCGGTTACATCCATCTCGGCCAGTCGGCGACGACGCTCTCCGGCGGCGAAGCCCAGCGCATGAAGCTGGCGCGTGAGCTCTCCAAGCGTCAGACGGGGCGTACGCTCTATCTGCTGGATGAACCGACGACCGGGCTGCACTTTGACGATGTGCGCAAGCTGCTGGAGGTGCTGCACCGGCTGACCGACCTTGGCAATACGGTGATGATCATTGAGCACAATCTTGACGTGATCCGTAATGCCGACTGGATCGTCGATCTCGGCCCCGAAGGCGGCGAGGGCGGCGGCATGATCGTCGCCGAAGGGCCTCCCGAGCAGATCGCGCGCGTGAAGGCCTCGCACACCGGATCGTTCCTGGCGCGGTACTATGGCGAACATGCGGGCGCGGCCTATGAAGCGCCGGATTTTGCAGACACCACCGCTCCCGATACAACCCGCGCGAAGAACGCCAAAGGCGCGGCCAAGCGTCCAAAGATAGAAAAGAAGACCGGCGTGCCTACGGCAGCGCCAAAACCTGCAAAAAAGTCTGCGAAGAAATCTGCCAAGAAAGCCAAGCGCACATCATAATGAACGACGCTATAAACAACGATACGAACGATTCCGAGAACGAGTTGCTGGGCGAACCACACCCCTCCATTGAGTACGCGCCGCCACGCACACCGCACATCGGCCACGCCATCTTCTTTTTCGCCTTTGCACTCGGAACGATCTCCGCTACTCAACTTGCCGCCATCGGCATCGCACACATGATGCCTGTGTACCATGCGCTTCCGCTGAACGAACTCGCCCGTCATCCCAGGGTCACCATCTTTTCCAGCATGGTTGCCTACACGCTGGTGCTGGCGCTGTCTGTTCTCTTCTTCCCCGCCGTCTGGCATCGCAGCTTCGCCGAAGGCATCTCGTGGAACGCAGACGCCGTACACCGCAGGTGGAGATGGCTGATCCCTGTAGGCGTGGCGCTGGCACTGGCCAGCGCCGGGTGCGAGTCCTTGCTCTCCATCCCGAAGAGCCTGCCGGTAGACAAGTTCTTTGCCAGCCAGACGGACCTGTGGCTGGTGTCCATCCTTGGCACGTTCCTGGCACCCGTCTTTGAGGAGATCTGCTTTCGCGGCTTCCTGTTGCCCGCCACTGCGATTGCGTGGGACTGGTTTGCCCTGCCACGCACGCCGGAGGCTCGCGAGCAGTGGAACAGGACCAACACCCTCTCACCGGCGGGGCTGGCCGTGGGCGCTGTTCTGACCAGCATCGCCTTCGCCGCTCTTCACGGTAAGCAGCTGAGCTTTACGCTCG
>DATMLK010000164.1:0-11919 GCA_035570215.1 Acidobacteriaceae bacterium | reverse complement strand
GCTCTTCCCCAAAGAAGCCCCCAACACCGTCAATAATTTCGTCGTCCTCGCCAAAGATGGCTTCTACGACGGCACCAAATTCCACCGCGTCATCGAAAACTTCATGATCCAGGGCGGCGACCCCGAAGGCACCGGCATGGGCGGGCCCGGTTATAAGTTCGCCGACGAGACCGTCGGCTCGCCGCACGGCTTCCAGCAGCCGGGCAAGCTCGCCATGGCGAATGCTGGCCCGAACACCAACGGCTCACAGTTCTTCATCACGGTGACGGACACGAGCTGGCTGACGGGCAAGCACACCATCTTCGGTGAGGTCGTGGAGGGCTATCCGATCGTGGAGAAGATCTCCAAGGTCGCACGCGACGGCATGGACCGGCCGAAGACGCCGGTGGTGCTGGAATCGGTGACGATCGAAAGAGTTTAATGGCTAACGGAAACTAAAAGGCCCGCTCATGGAGCGGGCCTTTTAGTTGCTTTCGCAAAAATTACTGTACGCCGATAACCGTGCAGAGCTCCTTGACGGCTTCAGCGCTCTTGTTGAGAGCGGCCTGCTCATCGGCGGTGAGCTTGATCTGGATGATCTGCTCCAGGCCTTTTGCGCCGAGCTTGCAGGGTACTCCGACATATAGCCCGGTGATGCCGTACTCGCCCTGCAGGTACGCGGCGCAGGGAAGGATCTTCTTCTTGTCCTTCAGGATGGCTTCCACCATCTCCACGGTTGCGGCCGAGGGCGCGTAGTAGGCTGAGCCGGTCTTGAGATGCTTGACGATCTCGGCGCCGCCGTTGGCGGTGCGCGTCTCCAGTTCCTTCAGGCGCGCGGGCTCGATCAACTCGGTGATGGGGATGCCGGCGACGGTGGAGTAGCGCGAGAGCGGGACCATGGTGTCGCCGTGGCCGCCGAGGACGAAGGCGGTGACGTTCTCGACCGAGACGTTCAGCTCCTCCGCAATGAAGGTGCGGAAGCGGGCGGAGTCCAGCACACCGGCCATGCCGATGACGCGCTCGCGCGGGAAGCCGGCGGCCTTGAAGGCGGTCTGCGCCATCGCGTCGAGCGGATTGGAGACGATGATGAGGATGCAGTTGGGCGATGTCTTTTTAACTTCGGCGACGACCTTGGTCATGATGCCGTGGTTGGTGTTGAGCAGGTCGTCGCGGCTCATGCCGGGTTTACGCGGGATGCCGGCGGTGATGACGACGATATCTGAGCCCGCGGTGTCGGCGTAGTCGTTGGTGCCGGTGATGTTGCAGTCGCGCTTCTCGATGGGCATGGCCTGCAGCAGGTCGAGCGCCTTGCCCTGCGGGATGCCCTCCATGATCTCGATGAGGACGACATCGGCGAGTTCCTTTGAGGCGATCCAGTGGGCAGCCGTGGCGCCTACGTTGCCCGCGCCGACGATGGTGACTTTCTTCCGCATTTCTTTTTCTCCTGAATTTTAAGAACAAAAGCAGATTCCGCGCGCTTCGCTTCGGAATGACAAACAAAAAAGAGAGTTACATGTTCTCGATCATTCTGGTGGCGAACTCGCTGGTCTTGGCCTTCGTGGCGCCCTGCATCTGGCGTTCGAAGTCGTAGGTGACGTACTTCTGCTGGATGGTCTTCTCCATGGAGGATTCAATCAGCCGCGCGGCCTCGCTCCAGCCAAGGAAGTCGAACAACATCACGCCGGAGAGCATGACGCTGCCGGGGTTGATGACGTCTTTGTCAGCATATTTGGGAGCAGTCCCGTGGGTGGCTTCGAAGACGGCGAAGCCGTCGCCGATGTTGCCGCCGGGCGCAATGCCGAGGCCGCCGACCTGCGCGGCTGCGGCGTCGGAGATGTAATCGCCATTGAGATTGGTGGTGGCGAGCACGCTGTAGTCCTCCGGACGCAGGATGATCTGCTGGAAGATCGAGTCGGCGATGCGGTCGTTGATGAGGATCTTCTTCTTCCACTCGCCGTTGCCGTGCGATTTGCCGATGCTCTCGAGCACCTGCTTGATCTCGGCGACGATCCCCTGCCCGAACTCGGGCGAGGCGAACTCGATGCCAGGCTCGATCAATGCGGCGTTGGCTTCAGGAGTGAGGTTCGGGTCTTTCTCCACGTTGCCGAGGATCCAGCTCTCGCGCTCGGTGACGACTTGCGAGCGGAACTCGGCCACGGCGACCTCGTATCCCCACTCGCGGAATGCGCCTTCGGTGAACTTCTGGATGTTGCCCTTGTGCACGATGGTGACCGTCTTGCGTCCGCTGGTGATGGCGTACTGGATGGCGGCGCGGACGAGGCGCTTGGAGCCGGTGATGGAGATGGGCTTTACGCCGACGCCGGAGTCCAGGCGAACCTTCTTCTTGGTGCCCTTCAGCATCTCGTCGTTGACGAAGCTGATGAACTTGGCGGCTTCGGGCGTGCCTTCGCGGAACTCGATGCCGGCGTAGATGTCTTCGGTGTTCTCGCGGAAGATGACAACGTCGAGCTTCTCGGGATGCTTCACGGGGCTGGGGACGCCGTCGTAGTACTTGACCGGGCGAATGCACTGGTACAGGTCCATGAGCTGGCGCAGCGCCACGTTGAGCGAACGGATGCCGCCGCCTACGGGAGTCGTCAGCGGGCCTTTGATGGAGACGCGGAAGTCGACGGTCGCCTTCACGGTGTCATCGGGCAGCCAGTTCTTGGTCTGGCGATATGCTTTTTCGCCGGCGAGGACCTCGTACCACTTCACGCTGCGCTTGCCGCCGTAGGCCTTTTCCACGGCAGCGTCGAATACGCGCTGCGATGCCTTCCAGATGTCGCGGCCGGTGCCGTCGCCTTCAATGAAGGGGATGATGGGGTGATTGGGGACTGTGTACTTGCCGTCGGCGTACTGGATGGCTTCGCCACCCTCTGGCAGGGCGATGCCGTTGTAGCTGGATTGCATGGATGATTTTCCTCTTTTTTATAGTCGAGACCTTAAGGTTACCACGCGCCGTGGGCGCTTTAATTGCTTCGCGTGACACTCGCGTTGCTCGTGATCCGGCTTATTACCAAAATAACAAAAGCCCCCGCCGGAGCGAGGGCTTTTGGGTCGTTATAGCGGGCTTAGAACTTGCCCCAGAGCAGCTGGTTGTAGACGTCGTGGTGGAAGGTCACCTCAGGCGCCTTGACGATAGTGCCCAGCAGGCGTGGGCAGCGGTCAGCGGCGGCCTGCTTCAGGTCGGCGTAGCGGCCCTTCACATCATCGCCCAGCAGCTTGGTGGTCCAGGGTGCGGCGTTGAAGTTATCCATCGCCGTGTAGATGTTGTCCGGCAGGTAGCGCTCCGCCTGGCGCAGGTTCTTGATCTTCGCGATCTCGCCGTCCAGACCGGACTTGAAGACCGAGTACAGCACCATGTAGGGGTTCGCATCCGGAGCCACGGAGCGGACCTCGATGCGCGAAGACTTCTCGTTGCCGATGGGGATGCGGATCATCGAGCCGCGATCGGTGGCCGAGGCCTTGATCTGGTTCGGCGCCTCGAAGTGCGGGTCCAGACGGCGATAGCTGTTCACGCTGGGATTGAGCAGCAGGCAGATGTCATTGCCGTGCGTCAGAATGCGGTCCACGAACTCCCACGCGAACTTGGAGATCTTCTCCTGGCCCTTCGGGTCCCAGAAGAGATTCTTGTTGTTCTTGGAGATGGAGACGTTGGTGTGCATGCCGCTGCCGTTCACGCCGACGACGGGCTTCGGCAGAAAGCTTGCCGTCATGCCCATCTGCGTGGCCACCTGGCGGCAGATCAGCTTGTAGAGCACGATCTGGTCCGCCGCGGCCACCACTTCGCCGTAGCCGTAGTTGATCTCAAACTGCGAAGGTGCGACCTCGGGATGATCCTTCTCATTCTCGAAGCCCATTGCGCGCTGGATCTCGGCAGTCGTGTCTATGAACATGCGCAGCGGGTCGCCAGGGAGCGAGTGGTAGTAGCCGCCGGTGTTCACGTAATCGAAGCTTCCGGTCTCGTGGAAGTGGCGCTCGGCGTCTACACCGTCAAAGAGGAAGCCCTCGATCTCGTTCGCGGCGTTCAGCGTATAGCCGTTCTTCTTGAACTGGCTCGCGGAGAAGTCCTTCAGCACGCCGCGCATGTCCGCGCTGTAGGTGCTGCCGTTCTTGTCGATGACCTCGCCGAAGACGAGGATCTTGCCGGGTCCAAAGACGTCCGCAGGCGCCCAGTAGAAGGCGCTCCAGTCGATGCCGAGACGGAGATCGCTCTCACGCTGCGCGGTAAAGCCGCGGATGGACGAGCCGTCAAAGGTGAGATTGTCATAGCTCTTCACCAGGAACTTCTTGTCGTAGTCGAGCATGTGCAGGCGGCCTTCCAGATCACTGAAGATCACGGTGACAGCCTTGATGCCCTTCTGATCGGTCAGATACTTGACGCGCTCTTCCTGGATCTTGTGCAGCGGCACGCGATCCTTGCGCTGCTTTTTCGCCTTCAGGTTAAGCTCTTCAAGCTCCTCATACGACAGTTCAAGAAAATGACGCAGTTCGCTCATGCAGTGAAGCTCCTTATAACCAGGGGCCATGGCCCCGCAAAATAATTGTGTTGCAGCAACGCGCCGGTTGAGCCGCGCGCCGGGAAGCCTGTTCCGCCGCGCCATGACCATGACCCAACAGAATCTACAGCACTTCTCAACCAGAATAACGCCTTCCGCGGGTTTACGCTCAGGGGGTAGTCCGGTTGCCGGATTTTCACATTTATGAGGAGAATGCTTATGCCATCCGGCGGAATATGGGCTTAAACACCACAGCCGGCGTCTCGCGGGGGAGAGGCCGGCTGTGGTGTTGGGGGTTGTACCGGATCAGGGCTTCGGTACGCTGTTGATGGTGTGCAGAATGACGGAGACGATCTGGTAGGGGTCGCCTTCCGAGTTCGGACGGCGATCTTCCAGGTAGCCCTTGTAGCCATTCTTGATGAAGTTCACAGGCAGGCGGATGGAGGCACCGCGATCCGAAAGTCCATAGCTGAACTTATCAATGGACTGGGTCTCGTGGTGGCCGGTCAGGCGCAGATGGTTATCCGGACCGTAGACCGCGATGTGCGCAGGAACATTGTCGGAGAATGCCTTCATGAGCGCCTCGAGATACTTCTGTCCACCGGTCTCGCGAAGATACTTGGTGGAGAAGTTGGTGTGCATGCCGGAGCCGTTCCAGTCACCCTTGATCGGCTTGCAATGCAGCACGACATCCACTTGGTACTTCTCGCAGAGACGCATCATCAGGTAGCGTGCGGTCCAGACGTCGTCCGCTGCCTTGGTCGAGCCCTTGGCGAAGATCTGGAACTCCCACTGACCCTTGGCAACCTCAGCGTTGATGCCTTCATGGTTGATGCCGGCAGCAAGACAGAGTTCCAGGTGCTCTTCCACGATGGTGCGGGCGATGTCACCCATGTACTTGTAGCCGACGCCGCAATAGTACGGGCCCTGGGGGCCGGGGAAACCGTCCTTTGGGAAGCCGAGCGGGCGGCCGTCTTTGTAGAGGAAGTACTCCTGCTCCAGACCGACCCACAGGTCGGGATCGTTCTCAATCGTGGCGCGCATGTTGGTGGAGTGCGGCGTGCCATCAGGATGCATGACCTCGCTCAGAACGATATAGCCGTTCTTGCGGGCCGCATCCGGATACAGCGCGACAGGCTTCAGAATGCAGTCCGAGCTTTTGCCTTCGGCCTGCATGGTGGAGCTGCCGTCAAAACCCCAAAGGGGCAAATCAGCA
Organism: Acidobacteriaceae bacterium; assembly: GCA_035570215.1. Lineage (GTDB taxonomy): Bacteria > Acidobacteriota > Terriglobia > Terriglobales > Acidobacteriaceae > JARLFX01. The sequence continues at coordinate 6,225 of DATMLK010000164.1, read as the reverse complement.
AGAGTGGGTGGTTTCTCAAATTCCTTGAGCTGGGTTTTGCCGCGCAGCTCAGGAACCGGTTTTCTGCCGTCAAGCCAGATGTACTCGAGTTTGTACTTTGCCATGATTTTTGCGTCCTGTGGGTTGGAATGGTTGAAGGAAACTACTACGGCTTACAAAAATTTAATGCCGATAATTGCAAACGTTCTAGCAACCATGGCATGAGCAGAAGTTTTGGGTTTCAGGAGAAGCATAACCGCTTCCGGTATACGGAAACATAGGGATAATAAAAACTTATCTCCCGCAGAACCAAAGTGCAGGCTGGTGGCGGCTGCCCATGCCGCCAAGAGCGCCAGGCTACTGCTCCACCCACCCGATAAGCCACACATTCGCAGGATTTTAATACTCGGCTGAACACCGCGGAAGATTGCGTGTAGTATTTGAAATTGGTGCCTGCGCGTTCCCTCGCCCGGCCCCGGCATTTTTGAGAGTATCCGGAGGATCTTCGAATTGGGCAAAAGCATGGTTCCCAAGCGCCTTTTCTTTACCAAGGGCGTTGGAAAGCACAAAGAACGTCTCACCTCATTTGAGCTGGCGCTGCGCGACGCCGGCATCGCCGCACAGAACCTTGTCCGGGTCTCGTCCATCTTCCCGCCCAACTGCAAGATGATCACCCGCAAAGAGGGTCTGAAGTATCTGCACCCGGGCGAAGTGGTCTTCGCCGTGATCGCGGAGAACTCCACCCGCGAGGCGCACCGCCTCTGCGTGTCGTCGATCGGCGTGGCCATCCCCACCGACCGCGACACGTACGGCTACCTCTCCGAGCACCACAGCTTCGGCGAGACCGAGAGCCAGGCCGGCGACTACGCCGAAGAGCTTGCCGCCGAGATGCTGGCCACCACCCTCGACATGGACTTCGACCCCGACAAGAGCTGGGACGAAAAGAAGGAGATCTACCGCATGTCGGACAAGATCGTGCGCACGGCCAACGTGACGCAGTCCGCCGTGGGCGACAAGAAGGGCCTGTGGACGACGACCATCGCCGCAGCCATTCTCATCTTCGAGTAATTCTATTGGGGCGCTTGCGCGCCATTAGCTGAGGGCGTCGGCTTCGGCCGGCGCTTTTCAATGTCCGTTATTTATAAGCAATTGCAATACGCAATCTGAGAAAATTGAGTGGCTATGACGGAAACGGCGAACACCATCATCGGGCTTATCCAGATGTCCTGCAGTGCGGACACCGCTGCCAATCTCGACAAGGCGGCAGACCGCGTGGGCGAGGCGGCGCGCGCCGGCGCGCAGATCGTCTGCCTCCCGGAGCTCTTTGGCGCGCAGTACTTCTGCCAGCGCGAGGACCATGCGCTCTTTGACATCGCTGAGCCGATCCCCGGCCCGTCGACGGCGCGGCTCGCTGCCGTGGCGAAGGAAGAGAAGATCGTGGTGATCGCTTCCATCTTCGAGCGGCGTGCGGCGGGGCTGTACCACAACAGCGCGGCGATTCTCGAAACCGATGGCTCGCTCTCCGGCCTCTACCGCAAAATGCACATCCCGGACGATCCGCTCTACTACGAGAAGTTCTACTTCACGCCCGGAGATCTCGGCTTCAAGGCGATGCAGACCAGCTTCGGAAAGATCGGCACGCTCATCTGCTGGGACCAGTGGTACCCGGAGGGCGCCAGGCTGACGGCTCTGCAAGGAGCCAATGTGCTTTTTTATCCGACGGCGATCGGCTGGCATCCGAGCGAGAAGGCTGAGTTCGGCGAAGCGCAGTACTCCGCCTGGCAGACCATGCAGCGGGCGCACGCCATCGCCAACGGAGTCTATGTCGGCGCGGTGAACCGCGTGGGCCACGAACACGGGGACGTGAATAAGCTCAAGGGGCCAGAAGGTGCTGGGCTGGAGTTCTGGGGCGGTAGCTTCATCGCAGACCCCTTTGGCCGCGTGATCGCGCAGGCCTCGCACGACAAGGAAGAAATACTCACAGCCGAGATCGACCTGAAGCTGCTCGAAGAGACGCGGCAGCACTGGCCGTTCCTGCGCGACCGGCGGATCGACGCCTACGGCGGGATCACCAAGCGCTTCATTGATTAAGACTAAGGAAATTCTGAATGACTGACACACCGCGCCAACTCGGCTACCGCATGCCCGCAGAGTGGGGGGCGCACGCCTCCACGTGGATAGCGTGGCCGCACAACGCCGAGGACTGGCCGGGTAAGTTCCAACCCATCCCATGGGTCTACGCGGAGATCGTGCGCCATCTGTCTGGAGTGGAGGATGTGCACATCCTCATCAGCGGGGACGCCGAAGAGAAACGGGCTACAAACATATTGAAGCGCGCCGGAGCCAATCTGGCGCGGCTGCACTTTCACGCGTGGGAGACGGACCGCGTGTGGCTGCGCGACTCCGGTCCGATATTCGTCAAGAACGCAGAAGGTAAGATCGCGCTGACCGACTGGAAGTTCAATGCCTGGGCGAAGTATAAGAACTGGCTGCGCGACGACCGCATTCCCGTACACGTGGCCAATCACTATGAGATGCATGCCTTCCAGCCGCACGTCCACCATGAGGGCTGCCCGCACCGGCTGGTGCTGGAAGGCGGCAGCATCGACGTGAACGGAGTGGGCGACCTGCTGACGACAGAAGAATGTTTGCTCAGCGAGGTGCAGCAGCGCAACCCTGGAATATCGAAAGCCCAGATGGAGATGGCGTTCAGCGAGTATCTCGGCATCGACCGCGTCATCTGGCTCAACCGAGGCTGCGCGGGAGACGACACCCACGGCCACGTGGACGATATCGCGCGCTTCGTCGGCGAGAACACCATCGCCGCCTGCTTCGAGGAGAACATCCACGACGAGAACCATCTGCCGCTCGCCGAAAACCTGGAGCGCCTGCACGCCGCGCGCAACCGGCACGGCAAGCCGTTCAAGATCGTGCAGCTTCCGATGCCTGCGCCCGTCGTCTTTGAAGGCCAGCGGCTGCCGGCGAGCTACGCGAACTTCTACATCGCGAACGGCCTGGTGCTCATGCCGACCTTCAACGACGCCAACGACCGCCACGCGCTCAACATCCTTGCCGAGCAATTCCCCACCCGTAAGATCGTCGGCATTCACTGCGGCGACTTCATATGGGGACTGGGTGCCATCCACTGTATGACGCAGCAGGAGCCGGCCTGAACTGGCTCATCGTTATAATTCTGAGCGAAGCGAAGAAGCTCAGCTATCGATAGCGGCACTGCTGCAGCGAGGAAAACCATGCCAAAACTCGACCTGGAGTCCGTGCAGGATCTGGTCCGCGCGGCGGATATCGAAGGCTTCATCGCGGACGGCGACCCGGCCGACGAGTACGATCCGGAGGAACGGTATCTCTTCGCCGCTCTGGCGTCGTGGCCGTCGTCACAGTTCACGAAGGCGAATGTGCTGCCGGTGATCGTGGAGATATGGCGGAAGAGTTTTTCGCTGGACGACGCCGATCTCTCCGAGCGGCTGAGCAGAATAGACGAACTCACCGCGCAGATCGTGCACTTCTTCGGAGCGCATAATGACTGAAGCCACCGGAGCCATCAAACAAGTCGACATCGACTTCATGCACGCTGCCATCGCCCAGGCACGCGCGGCCGAGAACGAGGGCGAGGTTCCCATCGGCGCGGTGATCGTGCGAGACGGCGTAGTGCTCTCCACCGGCAATAATCGCGTGCTGCGCGACCATGATCCTTCGGCACATGCCGAGATCGTCGCGCTGCGGCAGGCGGGCAAAGTGCTAGGAAATTACCGGCTGGACGACTGCGACCTCTACACCACGCTGGAACCGTGTGCGATGTGCGCGGGCGCGATCATCCACGCGCGCATCCGCCGCCTGATCTATGCGGCGGACGACCCCAAGGCCGGCGCCTGCGGCTCCGTGCTCGGCGTGCTGAACCATCCGCGGCTCAATCACCGGCTGGAGATCGTCAACGGTGTGCTGGCGGAGGAGTGCGGCGCTCTGCTGCAGAGTTTTTTTCGCGCGCGAAGGTAATTACTGCATCAAAGATGCAGAAGCAGGTTCCTCCGCTACGCTGCGGAATGACAAGTAAATTTTTTGCGGAATGACAAATAACTGGAGGCAGCTATGCCCAATCGAATCGCAGGAAAGGTCGCCATCGTCACCGGAGCATCGTCCGGCATCGGACAGGCTATCGCCGTGCGGCTGGCGGCTGAGGGTGCGAGCGTGGTCGTTGACTACACCGGCCAGATCGCGGGCGCGCAGGCGACGCTGGAGCAGATCCAGGCCACGGGCGGCAACGCCATCATTGTCGCGGGCGACATTACCAAGCCGGCTGACACGCAGAACCTCGTCGACCAGGCGTGGCAGCAACTGGGCGCGTGCGACATCCTGGTCAACAACGCCGGCGTGGAGAAAGAGGCCGCCTTCTGGGATGTGACCGAGGTCGACTTCGACTTTGTGCTGGATGTGAACCTGAAGGGCGCGTTTTTCCTCACGCAGGCCTTTGTGCGCAGGCTGCGAGACGCGAAGAAGCCCGGCCGCGTGATCAACATCTCCAGTGTGCATGAGGATATGGTCTTCCCTAACTTCGCCAGCTACTGTGCGTCCAAGGGCGGCATGCGCATGCTGATGCGCGACCTGGCTGTGGAGCTCGGCCCGCTGGGCATCACAGTGAACAATATCGCACCCGGCGCCATCGCCACGCCGATCAATACGGCGCTGCTGAACGACAAGCCGAAGCTCAATGCCCTGCTGGCCAATATCCCGCTGGGCCGGATGGGGACGACGGATGATGTGGCTGCTCTGGCTGCCTTCCTGGCCTCGGATGAGGCTGGGTATATCACCGGTTCGACCTATGTGGTCGATGGCGGCCTGATGCGCAACTACCACGAACAATAAAGCTGTAAAATAGACGTATGGGCCTGCTCGTCTACTCCGCCTCCTGGTGCCGCGACTGCCGCGAGGCGAAGCGCTTTCTGAACCAGCACAATATTCCCTTCACCGAGATCGATATTGAAGCCACCCCCGGCGCGGCAGAGGCCGTGATCGAGAATGTCGGCAAGCGGGCCATCCCGCAGTTTGTTCTCGACGGCAAGTGGGTGCAGCCATACCGGCCCGGCCGCGGTTTTCTGCATGAAGAGATGAGCCAGTTGTTTGGAGTTTTAGGTGAAGGATTTTAAGGACTTTTCTGTTGCAAAGGATTTATAGGAGCCCCGCGTGATAGCTCGCTACACCCGCCCGGAGATGGGGGCCATCTGGTCCGACGAGAACAAGTACCGCTGCTGGCTCAGGGTGGAGCAGGCCGCGTCGGACACGCTGGCCGCAGCCGGCATTGTGCCGAAGGAAGCGGCGAAGGCCATTCGCGAGAAGGGCAACTTCACCGTCGCCCGCATCAATGAGATCGAAGCGGAAGTACGGCACGACGTTATCGCCTTCACCACCGCCGTCGCCGAGCACATCGGTCCGGAATCGCGCTGGCTGCACTACGGGCTGACCTCTACTGATGTAGTGGATACGGCACAGGCGCTGCAGGTGCTCGAAGCCTCGAAGATCATCCGCGACGGCATCATGCGGCTGACCGACGTGTTGCGCACACGCGCACTGGAGTTCAAGCACACGCCGATGATCGGCCGCACCCATGGCGTGCACGCGGAGCCGACGACCTTCGGGCTGAAGCTGCTGGTCTGGTACTCCGAGATGCAGCGCAACCTGGCGCGCTTTGACGCCGCGGCAGAGGATATGCGTGTCGGCAAGCTCTCCGGCGCGGTGGGCACCTTCGGCCACCTCAAACCGGAGTACGAGGAGAACATCTGCGCGGAACTTGGGTTGAAGCCCGCGCTCGTAGCGACGCAAGTCGTTCAGCGCGACCGCCATGCAGCCTACCTGGGCACGCTGGCCGTGCTGGCCTCCACACTCGACAAGATCGCAACGGAGATTCGCCACCTGCAGCGCACTGAAGTACGGGAAGCCGAGGAGTTCTTCTCGGAGAAGCAGAAGGGGTCGAGCGCGATGCCGCATAAGCGCAATCCGATTACCTGTGAGCAGATCTCGGGGCTGGCACGCGTAGTGCGATCGAACTCGCAGGCCACACTGGAGAATGTCGCGCTGTGGCACGAACGCGACATCTCGCACTCGTCGCCGGAGCGCATCATTCTGCCGGACTCGACCATCCTCGCCGACTACCTGCTGCACAAAACGGCAGGGCTGATCGAGAAACTCTTCGTCTATCCGGCGCGAATGCTGAAGAATATGGAGTCCACCGGCGGG
>DATMLK010000163.1:0-3116 GCA_035570215.1 Acidobacteriaceae bacterium | reverse complement strand
CACCTTGCGACGGGTCGACCCAGCTGTAGTTGTCGAGCAGCAGATTCTCGCGCAAATGCAAATCGGCCACATCCTCATTGCCGTCGTCGGTCTGCAAGCGCGGCGCGGGAAAAGTCTGCGTAAGCTCCGCCACCTTCTTTTGCAGGTCGGGACCGTTGGGAAGATTGCCCAGCTCCCGCACATCCACCGACTTGGTCCACTTGGTATTGGGGCCGTCTTCGCGGTTCATCCACGCGTTGATCATCTTGCCCATGCCCCAGGTGATGACGCCGCACACCGCGACAAAGATGAACAGCGAGGTAAGAAACACGACGATGCCCGAGACGCCTACGTCGGTCTGCTCGTAGCCAACCGATGCGTCGATCTCCTCCGGCTTGGGGCCGTGCGAGCCGTGCGGGTCTTCTTCATGCGTGGGCATGTTCAGGCTCCAGAATCTCCGCAACGTGCGGATCGTTGGTCTGCACCAGCGGACGGCTCTTCAGCCGCGTGCAGAAAAAAGCTATCCAGAACGACGCCATGGCGACCGGCACTGCGATGTACTCGAGAATTCCCCAGCTGAAGTGCAGGTTGCGGGCGGCGTCCTTGAAGTTCGGCTCGATCAGCCAGAACAGATCGAAGGCCTTGGCGAAGATCATCCATTGGCAGACGCGGGTGAGGCGCTTCTTGTTGCGCTTGATGTCGCGCGACAGCAGCAGCGAGAACGGGATCACCCAGTGGAAGATGAAGTCCAGGGTGATGATGACGCCCCAGTGGCCGCGAATGCGATCGAGATACCACGGAATCTCTTCCGGCAGATTGCCCGACCAGATGATCAGGAACTGCGCGAAGCCGAGATAGATGTTCAGCATGACGAAGGCGAAGGTCAGTTTGCCCAGGTCGTGCTGCTCGGTCTGGCGAAGAATGGTCTTGAAGGGCTCGGCCTTGGAGAGCGCAATCGACACGATGATGCCGAGGGCCAGCACCGAGTAGCCCTGGCCGACGAGAAACAGCAGGCCGTAGACCGAGGAGAACCAGGTCACGTCCATCGACATCACCCAATAGATGACCGCGGCGGTCATGGTCAGCGAGTAGACCACGATGCCGGGGCCGCTGACGTTCTCAAGCTTCTTGATCCAGTACGGCGTCGTGTCCGGCGACTGGGTGTCGCGCTTGAGGCCGAGCGAGGTCAGCCGGTACATGTAGAAGAACCAGATCGCGAAGCAGATCATGCTGACCGTGATGTAGGTCGACGGATTCAGCATGGGACGCTTGAAATCGAGGCAATGCGCTTGTATTTCGCTGATCCAACCGTTCTTGAGAGCGGTCGCCGTGGACTCCGCATTGGTATAGACAGCCCACAGATAGAGATGCTTCATGGAGATGGCCGAAACCGCCCAGTAGATGAAGACGACAGGAAGCGAGCGGCTCATCGCCTCCAGCGGCCGGCGCAACAGCAATCCCCACTTGCCTCCCGAGCAGTACTGCACCATCAGCAGCGCAAGTCCGCCCACCGACCAGCCGAAGGTCAGCAGCGTTCCCAGCACCCAGGCGCGCAGAAAATGATCCCAGCCAAGGCCATCCTGCCCCTGCCCCAGCAGGGCTAGGACGATGGCGACCGCCGAGAAGACTGCGCCCACAATGAAGGCGCGCGTCTTCCAGCCATCCACAAAGGCCGGCGCGCGGAGATCGGCGGGGAGCTCGTGAGCGTGTGTTGCCGCGTGTGTATCGTGAGCCATTCCGTTGTCCTTACTTCGCCGCCGCGGCCGGCGGGTTGGTGTGTGGAATATTGATCGCCGGATCGCCGGGATTAGCCGGCGCCATAGCCGGCGTTCCTTCCTTGGTTACGGGCGGATAGGCCTGAATCGCGGTCGAGGGCAGAGTCCAGGGCTGCGCATAGCCGGCGGGCAGGTTCTGCTCTGTCGCAATCTCGCCCAGGCTCTTGATCTGCACGCCCGATGGAACATCGGCCTGTGTAGCCGCCTGGCTCAACTGCAGCGCGCGGATGTAGGCTGCAACCGCCCAGCGGTCCACCGGCGTCAACTGCGCCGCATAGTCCGGCATGGCGCCATAACCATGGGTCATCACGAAGAAGTAGTGCGAGAGCGGCTGCGCGGTGCGCACCTGGTCGTGCAGGTTTGCCGCCGGCTTGTAGCCGCGCTGAACAATTTCTCCCAATCCATTGCCGACGCGCGAGTGGCACGGCGTGCAGTAGATATTGAAACGCTCCTGCCCGCGCTTGAGCACTTCCATCGTCACCGGGAAAGGCATCAGGTTCTGCTCTTCGCGATAGCCGTTGGCGCCCTGAACCACACCGGTATAGAAGTAGCCGTCTTCATGCAACTGCCCGCGAGCCACGGTGTCGAGCACCTGAGGCCGCGCGCCGCGATGATCGGCGAACATCTCCGAGCCGCGCTGCGGGATAACTTTGGGCTGGTCCTGCATGTCTTGACGGCAGCCGGCGAGGAGGAGCAGAGCCGAGACACCCGTCAAAACGAAAGCTCGGCTTGCAAAGGTCCGTGGTTTTCCAGCTTGACCACTGACCACTGACCACTGATCACTGATCGCTGATCGCTGATCCCTGAGGTGAGCCATCAGTACTCCACCTCCACGACCGACGTGGGACTGAGGTCAGCCAGATACATGCGGGTCGCAATCAGGTCGAACTTGGGATCCAATGCTTCCAGGCACAGGAAGAACTTGTCCGTGGTTGCGCCGTTGCGGAAGTTCGGCGCATTGAACAGCGGATGATAGAGCGCCGGTAGACCGTTCAGCGCGATCATGCCGAAGGCCGCCGAAAGGCCGGCCCAGAGGATGGTCCATTCATAGGCGGGCACGACAAACGCCGGCCAAGAGTACGGTGGACGACCACCGATATTCAGCGGAAACGCCAGCGTCGAGATCCACGTCTCGAGCGAGAACATCGCCGCCAGACCCATCAGGCCGCCGATTAGCGTGAGCAGCGGCACCTTGTTGCGATGGAAGCCGATGGCTTCTGCAGCTTCTTCCACCGGATAAGGCGTATAGCAATCCAGGCGGCGCCAGCCGTCTTTGTAGGCCTGTTGCGCGGCGCGCACTAGGTCGCTCGGGGTGTCGAATTCGGCCAGCAGGCCGTAAGTTCCTTCGCGTGCGGGCATCAG
>DATMLK010000162.1:0-9082 GCA_035570215.1 Acidobacteriaceae bacterium | reverse complement strand
ATATATGGGGCACCCAGATTGGATGCTCGACCTACTGCGGCGGCTGCAACATGCGGTCAAAGAGCTGGGAGATATAGCTGACGGCGGACATGGCGCGTTCGTATTGCATGCGTTTCGGGCCGATGACGCCGACGGCACCGTGGTTTTCGCCGGCGAGGCGGGCCGGGGCGGCGATGAGGACGAGGTCGCGCATCTCGGGCGCGTGCTCTTCGAGGTCGAAGACGACGCGGACGGACTCCTGGCGGGTGTCGACATAGGCGGTGAGCAGGTCGACGATGCGCTGCTTTTCTTCGAGCGCGGCCATCATGCCGTGGAGGCGCTGGCGGTCGGCCTCGGAGCCGAGGAGGTTGGCGACGCCTTCGATGTAGACGGTCTGGCGGGGAGTGGGCGCCTCGGCGGGCATGCTCTTCTGCCAGAGCTGGTTTACGGAGGCGAGGGTGCGCTGGTAGTCGCTGCGGGCCTCTTCGAGGCGGCGGGCGAGCTCGTCGCGGATGGCCTGGATGGTGAAGCCGCGGAAGTTCTGGTTGAGGAAGGCAGCGGCGGATTCGAGGGCGGCGATGTCGAGGTCAGAGTCCAGCGTCAGCGCGCGGTCGCGGACGAGGCCGCTGGTCATGACGACGACGGCGAGTACGCGGGCTGGCGCGAGGCGGGAGAAGTGGACGTGTTCGAGTGTGTCCGTTCCCATGGTGCCGGGCGATGTAATGGCGACGCCGACTCCGCTGGAGAGCAGGGCGAGGACGTGCGAGGTGCGTTCGAGGAAGCTCTGCGTGGTGTCGATGCCGGTGAAGCTGTCGTCGATGTCGGGACGCGGTGCTGGCGGCGCGGCGTTGCCGCTCAACTGCTCGACGTAGAAGCGGAAGGCGCTGGGCGTGGGGACGCGGCCGGCGGAGGTGTGCGGCTGGTTGAGCAGGCCCATGGCGGCGAGCTCAACCATGGCGTTGCGGATGGTGGCAGAGGAGATGGGCCCAAGCGCAGTGGCGATGGTGGCCGAGCCGACGGGTTCGCCGGTGGCGATGTAGTTTTCAACCACGGCGACGAGGATGGCGCGGTGGCGGGGGGTTAGTTTCTGGTCCATCGGTAGCCTCCTCTCAATCATTTGACGCTCCATTGCGCTTCGCGCGTCGCCGCTACGCGACGATGTCCCACATATGCGCGATAAAACTGCGCAGATATGGGGCACCCATATCTGTGCCGCTACGTAATCTCCAGAACGTCTTCGCTCTTGGCGGATTGTTCCTGTGCGCGTTCGATGACCTCGCGGGCGATGTTGTAGAACTGCTTGGCACGTGGAGACTCGGCACCAGCGAGGGCGATGGGCATGCCCGTATCGCCGCCGGCCCGGATCTCACCGTCGAGTTCGAGCGAGCCTAAGAAGGCGAGGCCGAACTGCTTCGCCGTGCGCTCGGCACCGCCGGAGGAGAAGATGTCGATCATCTCGTGGCAGTGGGGGCAGCTGAAGTGGCTCATGTTCTCGACGATGCCGAGGACGGGGACGTTGACCTGATGGAACATTTCGAGGGCCTTGCGGGCGTCCTGCAGAGAGACATCGCTAGGTGTCGAGACGACGACGGCGCCGGTGAGCGGAACGGTCTGGACGAGGGAGATGACGACGTCGCCGGTGCCGGGGGGCAGGTCGACGAGCAGGAAGTCGAGCTCGCCCCACTCCACCTGCTGCAGGAACTGGCGGATGATCTGGTGGAGCATGGGTCCGCGCATGACCATGGGCTTGTCGCCGGGCGAGATGAGGCCGACGGAGATGAACTTGACGCCGTGGGCGGTGAGCGGCTCGATCCTATTTTCGCCAATAATATTGGGTTGTCTTGTAGCCCCGAGCATCATGGGGACGTTGGGGCCGTAGATATCGGCGTCGAGCAGGCCGGTCTTGTAGCCGAGCCTGGCGAGCGCGACGGCGAGGTTGACGGCGGTGGTGGTTTTGCCGACGCCGCCTTTGCCGGAGCCGATGGCGACGATGTGGGCTATCCCCGGTAGTGGTTGCGGGCCTTGTGATGCTGCTGCGTGTCCGTGTGCCATGTGCTTACTCCTAATGCTTAACTGCCCGGGGATAAAGCCCCTCTCTATGTTGTGGCTTTATCCCATGGCTGAAGCCGTGGGATAAAGCCTAAAAACTAAAAGCAGATTCCGGCTTTCGCCGGAATGACAAAAATAAAGCTACGGAATGAGAAAAATTAGACATGCCAGCCGGTTTCAAGGTTCTTCTTCAGCTCGCGCCAGTGCTCGGTCTCCTGCCGGCGGCTGACGCGGCGGCGGCCGGCGTCTTCATACCGGCGCTTCTGGTGCTCGGTCTCGGGGCGGATCTGCGGGACTTCAATACCCTTGCCGTTGACGTCGAGGGCGACATAAGTGAGATAGGCCGAGGCGACGTGGCGCAGCGAGTTCTTCTTGACGTCTTCGACCATGGCCTTGACGCCGACCTCCATGCTGCTGCGGAAGGCGCGGTTGACGCTGGCCTTGAGGATGAGCAGGTCGCCGACGCAGACGGGAGCGACAAAGTCGAGGTGATCCATGGAGGCGGTGACGGTGGTGGCGCGGGCGTGGCGCGCGGCCGCCATGGCTCCGACAAGGTCAATGAACTGCATCAGCCGGCCGCCGAAGAGGTTGCCGATGGAGTTCGAGTCGGCGGGGAAGATGATCTCGCTGCGCTCGGACTGCGACTCGGCAACGGTGCGGACGGGACGCGTGGCTTCGGGATTTGGCAAAGTGGCCATAAAGGTCTACCTACCAGTGTAAACGCGCGGAGCGCGCAGGGGGTTAGGGGCCAGGGGTTAGGGGTTAGCATAAAGACATGGACAAGGTTGCGATGCTCACCGAGATTCTGGCGATGAACCCGAAGGACGCCTTTGCACGCTATGGGCTGGCGATGGAGTATGCGGGACGGGACGACTTCCACGACGCCTTTGCGCAGTTTGAATTGCTTTTAGAGGCGAATCCGGATTATGTGCCGGGGTACCAGATGTATGCGCAGACGCTGGTGAAGGCGGGACGCACGGAAGATGCGATCATCCAGCTGAATCGCGGGATCGACTGCGCGCTGCGGGTGGAGAATCAGCATGCGTTGGGCGAGATGACGGCCCTGTTGGAAGAGATCAGCGGAACATAAAGACAGAACTCACCACGGATTTAAGACAAAAGAACGCGGATCTGCACGGATAAATATTGAAAAATTGAAGTATTTGATCCGTGTTTTTCCTCAAATCCGTGGAAGGCCTTTCATTTCAAGAGGCAGGGCTGCATCGTTCGCTGCTTTCATGCGTCATATACTTGAAGCTAGGAGTCTCCCCCATGCCTCTGCCGCAAACACTCGGCGCTCTACGCAAGAGCGCTTTTTCGGAAGACCGTTTAACCCACCGCACTGTGAAGGACGAGATGCGCGAGAACCTGATCGCGCGGCTGAAGACCAAGGAGCCCATCTTCCCGGGCATCGTGGGGTATGAGGACACGGTGGTTCCGCAGATCGTGAATGCGGTGCTCTCGAAGCACAACTTCATCCTGCTGGGGCTGCGCGGGCAGGCGAAGAGCCGCATCCTGCGGGCGCTGACGACTCTGCTGGATGAGGTGACGCCGTATGTGGCGGGGTCGGAGATCCGCGACAATCCCTACAAGCCGGTCTCGAAGTATGCGCGCGATCTGATCGCGGAGAATGGCGATGAGACTCCGATCGCATGGCTCAGCCGCGATGACCGATATGTCGAAAAGCTGGCGACGCCGGATGTGACGGTGGCTGACCTGGTGGGCGACCTGGATCCGATCAAGGCGGCGCGGGCGGGCAATGATCTGGCAAGTGAGCTGACGATGCACTATGGGTTGCTGCCGCGGGCGAATCGCGGCATCTTCGCGATCAATGAGGTGCCGGACCTTGCGGGCAAGATCCAGGTGGCGCTCTTCAACATCATGCAAGAGGGTGATGTGCAGATCAAAGGGTATCCGGTACGGCTGGAGCTGGATGTGATGCTGGTCTTCTCGGCGAATCCGGAGGACTATACGGCGCGCGGCAAGATTGTGACGCCTCTGAAGGACAGGATCGGCTCGGAGATCCGGACTCATTATCCAGAAAGCGTGGACGAGGGCATTGCGATCACGGCGCAGGAGAGCTGGTCGGAGCGCGGGGCCACGCACACGATTGAGGTGCCGCAATATATCCGCGAGATTGTGGAGCAGATCGCGTTCTCGGCACGCGAGGACAAGAAGGTGGACAAGCGCAGCGGCGTCTCGCAGCGGCTGCCGATCTCGACGCTGGAACTGGTACTGTCGAATGCCGAACGGCGGGCGATCCTGCACGGGGAAAAGACGGCTGTGCCGCGCGTGGGCGATATCTACGCCGCGCTGCCGGGGATCACGGGCAAGATTGAGCTGGAGTATGAGGGCGAGATGCGCGGGGCGGACACGGTCGTCCGCGAGATCATTCGCACGGCGGTGCAACGCGTCTTCGACCAGTACTTTGCGGAGACGAATACGCAGCAGATCGAGCAGTGGTTCAACCTGGGCGGCACGGTGAAGCTGGGTGACGACCAGCCGGCGGACGAGTCGCTGAAGGAACTGCAGCAGATCCAGGGACTCTTCGACAAGCTCAAGCCGCTGGGCTTGGAAAAGAAAGGCAATGAGAAGCGCGCGGGCGCGGAGCAGCTGGTCTCGGCTGCGGAATTCCTGCTGGAGGGTATGTACGCGCACAAGCGGCTCAGCCGCAGCGAAGAGCGCGGGTTTACGGCTGCCGAAAAGCTGAAGCGTGAGGCGGTATCTGCCGCCCAGTACAACCAGCAGCGCCGCGAGCAGGAGATGGAAGAGCTGAATCCGCGGGATAGAACGAAGCGGGGCTTCAACTAGGCGCCGTGGGCGCTTTATTGCTTCGCGTGGCTCGCGCGATGCGCGAGAAGATGACGGGATCAAGCTATGAAGCGCATTCGGTACACAAAATTCACGGGTGATCTGGCCGGCGAGATCTCTCTCGATGATCTGATGGGAGCGCTGTCGGATTTTCTGCTGGATTCGGGCTTTCACGATCCGCTGGCGAAGTTCCAGGAGCTGAATGGCGACCACTCCATGGAGAACCTGCGTGAGGCGATCCGGCAGGCACTGGAGGCGGGCGATCTGCTGACCGAGGAGCAGAAAGAGAAGCTCGAGAGCATGGATGCGCAGCAGCAGGAGGAGTTCCTGGACCAGCTGGTGGAGCGGATGGTCGAGGAGAACTATATCAACGCTGAGGCGGGTGGCTTGGAATCGGGAGATGCGGAGTTCGACGCGGACGCCGCACAGGCCGGCGAGGCGGGAGACGCCAAGGACGCACGCTTTGAGGTGACGGACAAGTCGATGGACTTTCTCGGCTTCCGGGCTTTGCGGAATCTGCTGGGGTCGCTGGGGAAGGCTTCGTTCGGGCGGCATGAGACGGTGCATGAGGCGTCGGGAATTGAGTCGACGGGTGCGTCGCGGCCGTATGAGTTCGGCGATGTGCTGAACCTGGATGTGACGACGACGCTGAAGTCGGCGATCGAACGCGAGGGCTTGAAGCTGCCACTGAACCTCGAGTACAGCGACCTGCACGTGCATCCGTCGGAGTACCAATCGAGCTGTGCCACAGTCGTAATGTTGGACTGCTCGCACTCGATGATCCTGTATGGCGAGGACCGGTTTACGCCCGCGAAGCGGGTGGCGATGGCCTTGTCGCACCTGATCCGGACGCAGTTTCCGGGGGACACGCTCTCGCTGGTGCTCTTTCATGACTCGGCGGAGGAGATCCCGGTCTCACAGCTGCCGCGGGTGAAGGTGGGCCCGCACTACACCAA
Organism: Acidobacteriaceae bacterium; assembly: GCA_035570215.1. Taxonomy (GTDB): domain Bacteria; phylum Acidobacteriota; class Terriglobia; order Terriglobales; family Acidobacteriaceae; genus JARLFX01. The sequence goes on along the minus strand of DATMLK010000162.1, from coordinate 3,287 downwards.
CACGCGCGAGGGGCTGCGCGTGGCCCAGCGCATCCTGGCCCGGTCGAACAAGGACATGAAACAGATCGTGATGATCACCGACGGCAAGCCCAGCGCGCTGACCCTGCCGGACGGCCGCATCTACAAAAATGCCTTCGGGCTGGACCCGCTGGTCATTGCCGAGACGCTGGAAGAGGTCGCGCGGTGCAAGCGGTCCAACATTATGATCAATACGTTCATGCTGGCGAGTGACTTCTCGCTGGTGCAGTTTGTGCAGAAGGTGAGTGCGATGTGCCGGGGGAAGGCGTACTTCACCACGCCGGAGAACCTGGGGAACTATCTGCTGATGGACTTTATGTCGCGACGGATGAAGACGATTCATTGAGTGTTGGGCGAATGACCCCGAACATGGTATCTAATTCTTTCGCTTCGCCTGCAGCTTCGCTCTGGCCTGCGGCAGCAAGGCGCGCGCTCTAGCGAGCGCGGATTTTCCGAGCCGCCTAAAGGCCGCTCTCCCCCAGCTAAAGCCGGCGGCTTAACCAAGGCAAGAGCGGGTCTTCGCGCGCGCAGAAGCAAAAGCAGATTCCGGCTTTCTCCGGAATGACAAACAATGGAGAGTTTTGGCAGACGGTTAGAGCAACGCTGAGGCGATGGCCAGGGCGGCGATGGCGGCGGTCTCGGCGCGGAGGATCCTGGGGCCGAGAGTCACAAAATGCCAATTCTGCGCGGTGAAAAGGGCCATCTCTTCCTGCGTCCAGCCGCCTTCGGGGCCGATGGCGAGCGCGGTCTCGGCGCCTTTGTGAGCGGTGAGGATGCTGGCGAGGGTTGTGTCTTCTTCGGTTTCGGCGAGAAGGATCTTTTGCGATGCGGTAACGGCTTCGAGGGCGGGTTTGAGCGCGATGGGCTCGTCGATGACGGGCACATCGGAGCGGCGTGACTGCTGCGCGGCCTCGTGCGCGATGCGGCGCCAACGTTCAACACGTTTTGCGGAGGACTGAGCGAGATGCTTCTCGGTGCGGCGCGCGAGAACGGGTGTGATGCGCTCGACGCCAAGCTCGGTCGCCTTCTCGATGGCCCACTCGTACCGATCAAACTTGAAGACGGCGAGCAGCAGATGGAGGGGAAGAGCGGGGTCAGCCAGCATCTCTTCGTGCAACAAAAAAATAACTTCAGAATCGCTCACGGAGACGATTTCGGAGCGGTGAAGATGTCCGCCGGCGACAACGTCGAAGACCTGGCCGGGCTCGGCGCGGAGCACGCGCGCGAGATGTTGCGCCTGCATTCCGGTGAGCGAAGCGTGCGTTGCGTTGTGCGTGTCGGCGATCCAGCGGCGTCGTGTCATCGTGTGTAAGGATACTGCGCGCGGAAGTTTTATGCGATGCGATGCAGTTGCGAGGTTTTCGCGGAGTGCGTGAAAATCCGCATGGATACTGGGTTTTAAACACTTCGGGGAACGCTTGCGCGCCCCCCGTATGTGTTGCCTTACTTGATGTGCGACCCGCTTACTTCTTCTTCTTGGCCTTCTTGGTTGCCTTCTTTGCTGCCTTCTTTACGGCCTTCTTCGCGGGTGCCTTCTTTGCCTTTTTCTTAGCTGCCATTGTGTCTATTCTCCCTTTGATTTACATCTCGCCGCAACACGATGTATTGCAGCTATCGAATGTATAGTTTCATGCGAAATCGATGTCAAGAAAAAAATGAGGGTATGTGTGGTTTTTGCAACACGGCGCAGAGGAGGTTTTAAGAGAAAAACGCACGTGAGAATTATTGCGAGCGAGAGATTGATGACGAGTGTGAGCACGATGAGATTCTTCCGCTTCGCAAAGCCCAGTGTCAGAATGACAAATGAAAAATCTCAGAACGCGCTCTGGATTTTTGTGGATGTACGATGTGCCGCTCTATATTTTGGCAGCGCCGTGATGGAGCAACGGGCCGCTGCCGGTAGCGCGAATGTAGGCTGCCGCGCCGATCAGGCGCACGTTAGTCTTGCCGTCGCCGAAGGTGGTGAGCAGGTTGATGGCGGTGGCCTTGTCGCGATACTCGCCGAGAGCGCACGCTGCCGCGGAGCGTATATCCGGGTCCTTGTCCTTCAGGGCGGCCAGCAGGCTGTCGTGCACGTTCGCGGTCTTCTCCTGCGCGAGCAGGTTGAGCGCGGTGATACGCGGATCCGTACCCCCGGGATGGGGATGCGTGTAGTCCCACGCGGTAAGGCCGTAGCCGGCGGGGCCGCCGAAGATGCTGATGCCCTGGCGCGCGCCGAACTCGGCCATCTTGGTGGGGCTGTGCAGTTCCTTGTCGGCGGTGCGCTCACTACCCTTGAGCAGGCCGGCATTGGTCTTGCGGTCACCGTCGATGACGGCCATCAGGACATCCTCGCCGGATTTATCCTTCAGCTTCCAGAGAGTGATGGCAGCAGTGAAGACGATCTGCGGCTCCTTGTCGTCGAGCATCTGGCGCAGCTTGCCGTAGAGGCCCTTATCCTTCGTGGCACCGGCGGCGAGGATAGCGGCGGTACGCACGTCGAGGTCGGAGTCGTCCAGAGCAGCGGCGAGTGGCTTGTGCGTGAGGCGCGAGCCCTGGATGGTACCGATGGCGGCGACGGCCTGCGCGCGTGTATCAGCGTGGTGAGGTTCGGCGGCAGCGATGTTGAGCATGTTCCACGCCTCAGTAGTGTTCTGCGCGACGGTACGGTGGCTGCGATCGATAACGGGAGCTGGCGGGGTGACATCGGCAGGGGGAGCAGACGCGGGCTGTGCTGCCGGGGCGGCAGCAGGAGCGGCAGGTTGAGTGCCGTTTTGGGCCAGTGCCGGATGCGCGCATAGCAGAGCAAACAAAAGCGCGGCTGACGAGAGCCGCGCGCGGGAGGAGATTTCAAGAAGCTTCATGATGCACACTCCGTACAGCTATAGAGAGTGAGATGCTAAACTGCTGCCAATCACTGCCTCCAATCCAGCAATCAGGCTAATGAATGCTCTTCAAAGCGCGCAGTGCGGCTGTCTACGGCATCGACGCACACATAATTGATGTGGAGGTCGACTACTCCGGCTTCAAATCGGAGAAGGAGATCTTCAATACGGTCGGGCTGCCGGATGCGGCGGTGCGCGAGAGCCGCGACCGCGTTCGCTCGGCGATCCGCAACTCGGGCTTTGATCTGCCGTCGACGCGGATCACCATCAACCTGGCACCGGCGGACATCAAGAAGGAGGGCTCGGGCTTCGACCTGCCGATGGCGGTGGCCATCCTGGGGGCATACGGCGCGCTGCAATGCAGCGACCTGAGCGACTATCTGTTCGTGGGCGAGTTGGGGCTGG
>DATMLK010000161.1:0-9617 GCA_035570215.1 Acidobacteriaceae bacterium | reverse complement strand
GCCGCCGTCAAGGCGCCCGGCTTCGGAGACCGCCGCAAGGCCATGCTGCAGGACATCGCCATCCTCACCGGCGGCAAGGCCATCACCGAAGACCTCGGCATCAAGCTTGAAGGCGTCAAGGTCGAAGACCTCGGCACCGCCAAGCGCGTCACCATCGACAAGGACAACACCACCATCGTCGACGGCGGCGGCAAGGACGGCGAAGTGGAAGCCCGCGTCGTAGAAATTCGCGAACAGGTTGCAAATACCACCTCCGACTATGATCGCGAGAAGCTGCAGGAGCGTCTCGCCAAGCTCGTCGGCGGCGTCGCCGTCATCAAAGTCGGTGCTGCTACCGAGACCGAGATGAAGGAGAAGAAGGCACGCGTCGAAGATGCCATGCACGCCACCCGCGCGGCAGTCGAGGAAGGCATCGTCCCCGGCGGCGGCGTCGCTCTCATCCGTTGCACCGCGGCAGTCGATGAGCTCATCAAGACGCTCGAAGGCGACGAGAAGATCGGCGCCAACATCATCCGCCGCGCCATCGAAGAGCCTCTGCGCATGATCGTCCACAACGCGGGCGAAGAGGGCGCAGTCGTCATCGGCAAGATCCACGAGTCGAAGGAATCCAACTTCGGCTACAACGCCGGCACCAACAAGTACGAGGACCTGGTCAAGGCCGGCGTCATCGACCCCACGAAGGTGACGCGCACTGCCCTGCAGAACGCGGCCTCCATCTCGGGCCTGATGCTCACCACCGAAGCCATGATCTCCGAGATCCCCGAGAAGAAAGAAGCAGCCGGCGGCGGTCACGACCACGGCGGCATGGGCGGCGGCATGTACTAACGCCGCGAAGAGCCGGGTGGCCCATCCTTTACAGCTTTATCGCTCAGGATGGGTTATTCGAGCGAAGCTCGAACCATACGGCTACAAAAGGCCCCGGAGAGATCCGGGGCCTTTTGTTCATACCACCTATCCCCTTGCAACCGTTACCACTTGGTCAACTGTTCACACAGAACAGCCCCAGTCTTGGTATTCTTAAAAAAGTGCAACTTCGGGCCCGGTTACGAGTCTGAACACAGTAAGACTTTTTCCCTTCTATGAGCTTAAAGCAACTCCTCAGTACTCTTGTCCTTTGTGTGTCTGTAGTCACTGCAGCCCACGCCCAGCAGACCACTACGCCGGGTCTGGCAGCAGCGCCCGCCTCCGCGCTAACGCCTGCCGCAGCCCCCGCGCAGGAGCCCAGCGCGCCCGTGCCACAGACCGGCAGCATCAGCGGCACCGTGACCGATGTCAACGGCGACGCCATTCCCGGTGCCACCGTCGACCTCACCGGCGTCACATCCTCCCGCCAGATCACCGCAAAGGCGAGCGACGACGGCTTCTTTCAGCTCGACGATCTCGCTCCCGGCACATACCACCTCACCGTCTCCATGAAGGACTTCACCCAGTGGAAATCGCCGGATCTCGTCCTCAATCCGGGCCAGGATCTGGATGTTGCCGGCATCAAGCTGGCGGTCAGCTCCTCCTACAGCATCACCGCGGTCTACAACCCGGTGCAGATCGCCACGCAGGAGGTCCACGTCGAAGAGGAGCAGCGTGTTCTCGGCGTGATCCCTAACTTCTACGTCGTCTATGACTCGAGCGGCGTGCCGCTCACGCCGAAGCTGAAGTTCGAGCTGGCCATCAAGAGCACCTTCGATCCCGCCACCTTCGTCGCCGCCAACATGTACGCCGGCATGGAGCAGGCCGCCGAAAGGCCGGATTACGTGGAAGGCGCGAAGGGCTACGGCCAGCGTCTCGGCTCGGCCTATGCCGACGGCTTCACTGACATCCTCTTCGGTGGTGCTATCCTGCCCACGATCCTGCATCAGGACCCGCGCTACTTCTACATGGGCCCGGACAAGGGCACCAAGAAGCATCGCGTACTCTATGCGCTCGCCGCGCCGTTCCTCTGCAAAGGCGACAACGGCAAGTGGGAGCCGAACTACTCCAGCGTCGGCGGCGACCTGATCTCCGGCGCGATCTCAAACCTCTACTACCCGGAGACCAACCGCGGCGTCGGCCTGGTGGTCTCTACGGCGGCCATCGGCGCCGGCGGCCGTGCCGTAAACGCGCTGGCGCAGGAGTTCCTGCTCCGCAAGCTCACCACCACCGGAAAGAAGCACAAGAACGATTAGCTTGCACAAATTATCGTAAGCTTGCTCTGTGACGCCCTCTTTACCGGCATCTGAATCCCTATGAGCAACAAGCACCGCCTCTGCACGTTGATCGTCTGCCTCCTCGCAACCGCCGTGGTGTGCGCCCAGCAGCCTGTATCCTCCGGACTGCCCGCGGCACCGGAACCCCAAACCGGCAGCATCAACGGCACCGTGACCGACGTCAACGACGACCCCGTTCCCCACACTATCGTCATCCTCGACGGCCCCGGCCCCAGCGATCACAGCACCACCACGGCCGACGCCAACGGCTTCTTCGAACTCAACAACCTTGCTCCCGGAACCTATCGCGTCAGCGTCAGCGCCAAGGGATTTTACGACTGGACCTCCGTCGCCATCGTCCTGAAGCCGGCCCAGAACCTCGATCTGCCGGATGTCTCGCTGCAGGTCTCGGGCACGACGACCTCCGTGAACGTCATCGCATACACGCAGCAGCAGATCGCCACGCAACAGGTCCACGTGGAGGAGACGCAGCGCGTTCTCGGCGTCATTCCGAACTACTATGCAGTCTATGTCTGGAATGCGGCGCCGATCTCGCCGAAGCAGAAGTTCTCGCTCGCATTGAAGACCTTCTTCGATCCCACCACATTCGTCGCCGTGGCAGCTGTTGCCGGCATCGAGCAGGGGCTGGACACCTTCCCCGCCTGGGGCCAGGACTGGCCCGGCTACGGCCAGCGCTACGGCGCTGCCTATGCGGACAACTTCACCAACAACATGTTTACCGGGGCCATCTACCCCATACTGCTGCACCAGGACCCGCGCTATTACTACAAGGGCACCGGCACTATCCGCTCGCGCATCCTGTACGCTATATCGACCGCGGTCATCTGCAAGGGAGATAACGGCCGCTGGCAGCCGAACTACTCGGCTGTACTCGGCACCTTCACCGCGGGCGCCATCTCGAACGCCTACTATCCCGCGGCGCAGCGCGGCGTTTCGCTGACGATCGACAATGGGCTCATCCAGATCGCCAGCGGCGCATTCGGTTCCCTGGTGCAGGAGTTTCTGCTCAAGCGGATCACGCCCACTGCCAGAAAGCAGTAACTTCTATGCCGTAGTGTCGCCGCTGATCTGCAGCACGACATACTTCACCGGCACATCGCCTGCATTGCGCACCGTGTGGTCCGTTCCCACTGCAACGTAGATCACGTCGCCCGCGCCGGCCAACTCCTTCTTACCGTCATGCCTGTATTCGAGCGTTCCCGCTATCACGGCGATGAACTCCGAGTGCTGCACCACATGCGCCGGATTCGGCGTCAGCCCCGGCGGCTGCACTGACTCATGCAGCGAGAATGCCTCGCCCGTCGCCAGCCTGCCCCTGGTCATCTCGCGACGCTCCGCGCCGTTCGGCATCGTACTCGCCGGAGTCTCCGCAAAACGAAAGACGCGCGACCGCGCCAATCCGTTGGGCGCTGCCGCCGCGGGTGTTGCCTGTGCTTCACTCATGCGACATCCTAACAATACCGGGTGGCTGCGGGCTATTCCGGTTCGCCCACATAGACCTGCTCCGGCGCGATCAGCTTTATGCCCTTCACATCCGTACTCAGCTTGATCGACTGCAGGCCGCTCCTCGGCGCGAGAAACTTTACTTCGTAGAGCCGCTGCATATCCGAGTAAAACTGCTTGAGAAACGGATCGAAGCTCACCGGAGTAAACGAGCCCTCGTAGTAGGTGATGCCGCCAGTCTCCTCCGCCATCTGGCTCAGATAGCCCTGCCCGCTGAAGCTCCCCCGGTTGCCCATTCCCGCATCGGGGTAATAGAGCGAGTAGACCAGCACACCGGCCTTCTGCGCATCGCGGATCGCATCATTCACATACGGGCTGTCCTGGTTCAGAGGACTCGTCCCCGTGTAGTTGTCCACGCCGTTGGTCACCATAAAGACCATGCGGGTCTTGCCGTTGCTCGCCGAAGGCCACTTGCGCACAAAATCCGAGAGACTGAAGTACGGGCTGGCGTTCACACCCGGCATGCCCATGGGAATGCGCAGCGCCTTCACGGCAGCCTCGTGGTCGGCGGTAAAGCCCGGCGTTCCCGCCACCACATGCCCATTCTGCATATAGCCCACAAAAACATTCACACTCGGAGGCAATGCGCGAAAGAATGTCTTGACGTCGTTCAACTGTCCGCCCGCCTCCGCGCGCAGTCCGTCGTCGATCAGAAAAGCCAGCTCAATGTTCTTGCTGCTGCCCTCCACGGGTATCAGTCCAGTCACCAGCGCCGGCTTGCCTGCCTCCTTCAGTTGCACATCGGCCGGCGTCAGTGCAGGCGCAGGCTCCGTCTTGGAGGTCACCGTCACATAGGTGTGCGCCGGCAGCCCACCGCTCTCCATATTCTGCGCGACAGCCGCGGAGACCGGACCGGACAGCGTAAAGATCAATGCCAATCCGCCGGAAAATCCCAAAAGATCTCTATAAGCACGTTGCATGATTCGCTCCCTTCATCGACTGCGTATTCCTGTGCAACCTTACGCTAAAAGCGCAGCCGGCCACCTCATCTTAGACGCAAAGACCCTCCGATTTGTTGTTGTCTGTAAATCGACTATTCTAGGACGGGCCCGCCCGGAGACGATCCATGGCATCTGCGATACAGACATCTGCGATACAAACCGGTCTGATCGGCTTCGGCTTCGGCGGACGCATCTTTCACGCGCCCTTCGCGCGCGCCACCCCCGGCCTGCGGCTCACAGCCATCGTGCAGCGGCGCGGCGACACCGCGGCAGCCGAGTACCCGCCCGCGACCGGCGTGCGCGTGCTGCGCAGCGTGGAAGAGCTACTGGCCGATCCGGGGCTGCGGCTCGTCATCGTCTGCACACCAAATGCCTCGCACTTTGAGGTCGCGAAGCAGTGCCTGCTCGCCGGAAAAGACGTCGTCGTGGACAAGCCGATGACCGCAACCGCGGCGCAGGCGCAGGAGCTGGTCGAGCTGGCCGCCGCGCGCAAGCTGCAGCTCTTCCCCTTTCACAATCGCCGCTGGGACGGAGACTATCTCACCGTCAAGCAGGTGCTGGCCTCCGGTGAACTCGGCCGCCTTGTCACCTATGAGGCTCGCTGGGACCGCTATCGCCCGGTGCCGCGTGAGAACACGTGGAAGGAGGTCTCCGATGAGGGCACGGGCATGCTTCTCGATCTCGGGCCGCACCTGGTCGATCAGACGCTCGCACTCTTCGGCCGCCCCTCGGCCGTGACCGGTGAGGTCGTCGCCAATCGAGATAACTCCGTCGTCGACGACGCCTTCTTCATCACCCTGCACTATAACGAAGGCCCGTACCGCGGGCTGCACGCCCGGCTCTCAGGCACGTTCATCGCCGCCGATGCCTCGCCGCGCTTCCTGCTGCATGGAACCCACGGCAGCTTCCGCAAGTACGGCCTGGACGCACAGGAGGCCGCGCTGCTCGGCGGCGCGCGTCCACCCCTGCCCGATGCCGTGAACCCCCCTTTCTGGCTGGCTAATCCTGAAACCGAGTGGGGTATGCTGACCACCACCGCCGACAACCACGAGCCCATCCAGCTCAGCTCGCGCGTTGTGCCCACGCTGCCCGGCGACTATCGCAACTTCTATGCCGCCGTGCGCGACGCCCTGCTCGGCAAGCCGAACCAGTCCGTGAGCGCGCAGGACGGTCTGCACACCGTCCGCATCCTGGAGCTGGCGCGCGAGAGCAGCAAAGCCGGATGCACACTTCCCGTCCCGGCATCGAACTGGTAGTTTCGCATCCTGGGAAAATCTCCTTTAGGCGTATAAACACAGGTTCTGCGCGAAACCGCTTTTCCCGTATTTTCGATAGCGCGGCAAAATGCAGCGTGGTATTCATGGGGTAATGCCCAGTCCCGCTTCATGCTCCGCGCCGCGCCGTATGCTTCGCTTTTTCGCTGGAGCTGCCGCACTTGTTGCCGCTCTTATATGCACCGGCACAGCCTATGGGCAGGCGACGCTGACGCCGAATCCGCAGGACTTCGGCAGTGTCGTGGAGGCGCAGAGCTCAGCCCAGTTTGTCTTCACCTTCACCAATAACTCGTCCACGCAGGACATCATAAACAGCGTGGTTGTCAGCAATCCGTCTGAGTTCCAGCAGCCTCCGCCCGGCTTATGCAGTCCCAACCCTGTCCCGGCCCACGCTACATGCAGTATCACCTTGGTGTTTTCGCCCAATGCAACCGGCCTGCAGAGCAGCACTCTCACTGTCGACTCAACCGATGCCGTGGATCCGGTACTGACAGCATCCCTAACCGGTACCGGCGTGGCCGCCACCACCACAGCGACGCTCACGCCCGCCTCCTGGACCTTTCCCTCCGCCGCCGTCGGTGCCTACTCTTCTCCCGAGCAGTTCGTACTGACTAACACCGGCAACACCACCATCGGCAACATCAGCGTCGGCACGAGCACCAACTACTCCGTCACGAACCTCTGCACCTCCACGCTCGCTCCACAGGCCAGCTGCGATATCAATGTCGTCTTTCACCCGACGAGCGGAGGCACCCTCAACGGCACGCTCACCGTCAGTTCCACCAGCTCCAGCGGCACACTGACCTCCTCGCTCACTGGAATGGGGATATCGCCCTTGAGCGGCCTGACGCTCTCTCCCTATCCTGCGCTCTCCATGGGCAGCTATGAGTTGAACGCCGGTTCGTCGCCGGCGGTGGCCGTTATCCTGACGAACAATGACCCCACCACGATCACCTTCTCCGCGACGGTGGGCGCGGGCGGCGTTGCCTTTCCCGTCACGGGTGACTTCGCCCAAACCAATAACTGCAGGCAGACGCTTGCCGCCGGCGCCAGCTGCAGCGCGAACATCACCTTTACGCCCTCGGCGACGGGAACGCGCATCGGCTCGCTTACGGTGCGGTCCAGCGCTACCAACGGCACGCAGACGCTGACCCTGAGCGGCAACGGCACCGATTACACCGCATCCACCGCCACGCCGTCTGTGACCGTAGTGCAAGGCAGCACCGCAACCTACCGCATCACCTTCACGCCCATCAGCGGCTATACGAACACCATCACCATGGGCTGCTCCGGCCTTGCCGCTGCCGGAACCAGTTGCGCGGGCAATAGCACCGTATTCCTGGGCCCGGCGGCGACGGCGAACTTCAGTGTCACCACCACGCCGAAGAACCTGTACGGCGTCATCGCAAACGGCCTGGTTCCCAATGCCGGAGGCGGCCGCACACCCTGGCTGATCACAGCGTGCAGCCTGCTCCTACTGACATTCGCGGGGCGCAAACAGCACCTGATACGGGCCGCGGGACTGCTTGCCTTGCTGCTGATCATGCTGTGGCCAACAGGCGGCTGCAGCGGCAAGCAGCCCACGCCCGATCCGGATGCCACGCAACCGGGAACCTACAACTTCACATTCACGGCGGTGGATTCGGCGGGAGACTCCAAGACACTGCCCCTCACCCTGGTGGTCACGGCGCAGTGACTCAGAGCGAAGTGATTGACTCCACCTCCGGCAAACTGCTACGTTGGGTTCACAACTTCAGGCGATGGGGTTCCGCCCGAACCGCGCTCTTGGCGCTGATGACTCCTACTAGACCGTAGGAGGCCGCGTGTCCAAAATCAGAACTTCCCTCACCGAACACTTCCAATTTTTGCTTGATCTCGTTCGCTGGATACCCGTCACCGCGATCGCCGGCATGCTGGCAGGCGTTGCCTCGGCGTTCCTGCTGGTCTCGCTGGACTGGGCCACCAACGTGCGCGAGGCCCATCACTGGCTCATCCTGCTGCTCGCGCCCGTGGGTCTTGCCGTGGGAATGCTCTACAAGCATGTGGGCAGCTCGGTGGAGGCCGGCAACAACCTCATCCTCGAAGAGATCCACAAAGAGGTGAAGACCCCGAGCACGACCATCCCCCTGCGTATGACGCCTCTCATCCTCGCAGGCACCATTCTGACGCATCTCTTCGGCGGCTCGGCCGGGCGCGAAGGCACGGCCATCCAGACCGGCGCCTCGCTCGCCGACCAGCTCGCCCGCCCCTTTCGGCTCGCACCGCACGACCGCCGCATCCTGCTGATGGCCGGCATCAGCGGCGGCTTCGCCTCCGTCTTCGGCACGCCGCTCGCCGGAGCCGTCTTTGGCATTGAAGTACTCGCCATCGGCAGCGTCAGCTATGAGGCCATCGCCCCCTGCTTTCTCGCCGCCTTTGTCGCTGACCTCACCGCCCGCTCCCTGCCCTGGCCCCTGCAAGTCCACCACACTATTTATCCGATGGCGGCCGTGCCAGCGATCCGGCTGAGCGGCGTCCTCTACTCTGCGATCGCGGGCGCCATCTTCGGCCTAACCGGCATGGCCTTTGCGCGATCGACCCATGCCATCGCCGGCTTTATGCGGAAGCGCGTCCGCTACTCTCCGCTGCGGCCATTCCTGGGCGGTCTGCTGGTCACGGCCGCGGTCTTTGGGCTGGGGACGACGAAGTACATCGGCCTGGGCATACCGACCATCGTTCAATCCTTCCAGACAAAGCTGCCCGTGCATGACTTCGCCGCCAAATTCCTCTTCACCACGGTCACGCTGGGCACTGGCTTCAAAGGTGGCGAGGTGACGCCGCTCTTCTTCATCGGCGCCACGTTGGGCAACGCCCTCTCGCGCATCCTGCCGCTCGCGCCCTCGCTGCTGGCCGGCATGGGATTCGCGGCCGTCTTCGCCGGCGCGGCCAACACGCCGATCGCCTCCACGCTGATGGCCATCGAACTCTTCGGCGCCGAGGCCGGGGTCTACGCCGGCATCGCCTGCGTAGTGAGCTATCTCTGCTCCGGGCATGCAGGCATCTACCATGCGCAACGCGTCGGCCAAAAGAAGCACGGTCGCGACGAGGATAGACAGTAACCTGCAAGGCCGGGGCTGATTTCGCGAAGTAGTGAAGATGCGCTGCGCAGGGGCATTCCTGAGCGAAGAGCGGCTATTCGGCGATCACATGCAGCACTTGCTGTAACGGCTTACCTTTTGCCCTAATCCTTATGGAGCAGGCCGCGATATATCTGCGCTAATTGGGATCCGATCTGTTCCCAACTCTCAGTGACGCTCTTATCGATCCGGGACAAATTATCTCCTTGCAAGGATCGGCTGGCCAGCGCGGCAGTGATGCCTCGCTGGATGCTTGCTGATTCGCCCGGATCCACATACTGTGCCGACTCGCCCAGAATCTCCCGGGTAGCGCCACCGATGGAAGATACAACTGCACATCCGGCAAAGTACGCCTCAATATCCACCAGAGACGATGCCTCAAACCAGCTTGCGGAAACATGTACCTTGGAGCGGCGCATCAGATCAACTACTTCTTCCGGCGTCAGGCCGCCGGTAAATTCGCTCTTCGATCGCAAGATCTTTTGTTTGAACTCCGTACAAAAGGTCTGCTGATTCGGATTTTCCCGCCCCGCAAAGATGCCCTTCAAGCCGAGTTTCTCCAGGGCATCAAGAATCGCGATC